>CBDDRH010000227.1:0-4275 GCA_965233025.1 uncultured bacterium | reverse complement strand
GACCCCCAACACCTTCTTGCTCGCCATCCCGAAATCCCCTGTGCAGCCATGCGACAAAACCTTCCAGCGCCACCTGCCAACCTCCACAGTCAGCAAGGAGACTCGCCAGAAGGACTAAATGACCCCTATAGAGGTCTCTATGCACTTTATAGGGCGTTTTCCGTACGCAGGCAAGAGCTAACACTTTTCCCGATCCGGAGCAGGATCAGGAGGGTGGAAATTGGACATCGCGGTGGCGTTTGGGAAGGCCGTCAAAATCCGTCGTGTCGAGCTCGGCATTAGCCAGGAAGCACTGGCGGCCAAGGCCGAGTTCGCACGCTCATTCTTGTCGGGGGTCGAGCGAGGCACCAAGGCTGCGTCGACAACGTCAGTCTGGAGATTGGCTCAGGCGCTGGAGTGCAAACCTTCAGATCTATGGCTAACCGCAGAGCGACTTCGACGCGAGTGATGCCAATCAAGAATCGCTCGCAAACGCTCAAAACAGCGCAAGGCGACGATCAACCGCTCGCGAGCACCGGATACCAGGCTAAGCAATCGATAGCGCGCTAGCGGCCTTGTGGAGGCGAGGGACAATCGATCTGAGGCGAGCTTGCCCAGGGCAAGTTTGGCCAACGTAAATTGGCGAATTCACCGGGCACCCAGGTTATCGGTCGAATTGGCGGACGGCCTCGCCGCTCTAACGGGAAATCGTCCTGGCTGGTACCGAACACTCGGGCACCCGGCGGTTTCATGCGAACGAATTGCGGATCCCTCATTTCCTTGGGATGGTGGGGGTCTTTCGTCAGGTAAGTCGCAAAGTACGCAGCTTTTGAACACGCCTCGGCATCCGAGCGCTCGATCATCCCGATTCCGACATGATCGAATTCGTGCTTCTTGGCGTTGCTGTTCCATGAGCATCCCTGGCCTTCACTGACATCGACATCCCACAGCTGGCAAATCCCTGCCGCCAGCCTGATATCTGCCCGGACCTTCGAGCCGTCATAGATCAATAACAGATGGCAGTGCGGGCCCTTGCGTTGGCCTTCCTCAACGACCCACGCATACCCCAGCAAGTTGTCAAAGCACGAGTGCGTCGACCTCAGACCGAAAAGCCTCTCACGCCCAGCCATCATCGAGTCCATGTTGAACTTGTGGCGAACCTCCTTTCGGTAGCCAATATCAACCCTGACCAATACGAGCTTGGAGTAGTGGTACAAGAGGTTCGAGACGTGACCAATCAATCGGGAAGTCCTTTGGCGTGATTCGTATCGCCGGTCATATATCCCACGCGAATAGAATCCGTGCTTCTTGAGTGATCGGATGCGCTCGACAATCCAGTTCAATTCGGCATGGTAATCGGCAGGACAGGCCCCAACCCCACCAAGCGGGGGAAGGCGAAACCCAAACTTGTCTTCTGCCTCCCAGCATGTCGCCAGGAATGCATACGGCCGTTCCGAGTAGTCATGGAACGAGTCGAAGAACCACAAATGCTGGAACTGCTTCAGCAGGGCATTGCCAATACGGGTAATCGAGACGACCCTTTTTCCGGTACTCGAGACCACAACGGAAAAAGCAGGCAAATCGCAGGAAATCACCTTTTCTACGAACCGCTCAATTCGTAACAGGCGCGTCGTTTGACTCAAGGGCTCCCGATTGGTCAGGCGCCAGAACATATCGCGCGATGAATCCATTTGGCGCTGATAATCCACAAGTACCTTTTCAAGGCCATTCCTCAAACCGATGCAACTAATCATGGGTATCTCCGCGAGTGCGTTTACCGACTGATAATCGAAGGGGCAGAACACCCTTCTCCCAGACCCGCTACTCTCTGATTTATTTCTATTGGATTGAGTGAATACGCAGAAGATAACTGCAATATAAAGCCAATCCAGTATCGCAGCCGGGAATTCCGATCTATCCAGAAGGGATATCCAGCATCAAATGTCGCCAGAAACTCCGGAATACGCTTGCCGGAGGCGAAGAGATTGAGTTATCCGCATACCATAGAAGTTATCTGAGATATTTTTACCCGACAGTCAGCTCAGGCAAGGCGCACGCGTTCGCAAGATCTGTCGGGGTAAACCCGGAAAAATTTGCGCCCTGACAGGATCACGCCGCTACTCACGCTACTTGTAGCGTGAGTAGCGCGGGCCATTCGGAGAAGACGTGATCCATTTACTCACGGAAGGAGCCGTAGACGGCCGCCGGTGTAGCGTTAGCCAGCACGCCCCTGTCCTGCTATCCATACTGGTCGCCAGCCTAGGAGAAACAAAATGGGCGCCGAAAGGCGCCCATTTGTGACAGTATCAGCGATACAACTTGATCAGTATGTGGCTCCCTTGTTGTGCGCAAAGAGGGCCAGCTCCGTCCAATACGTTTCGTGTGGAGAAATCGGCGCGAACGGATCAGTATTGATATACACGACGCCCTTGTGCAGGGTCAGGGATATCTTGTGTTCCTTGATTAAAAAGCGAATCGCCATTTCAAGCGAGTCCTTATTCCGGTGCATCGGATCCTTCATTTTTAGGAAAAAGTTCTTTGCAAGAAACCGCATCCCCAAGGCCTTATAAGGCTCAATGGACTTCCATAGCGCAGCCGCAACCCGACGCTGGCAATTTTCAGGCGAAAACAGCGCCATATATTCCTCCAGCGAAGCCATCACAACCGCATAGGCGAACTGTACGTAGTGGATCCCGACTGTCGTTTCGGTAGAACAAAGACGGGTGACAGCAGCAGCCACGCGAAGCACCAGCAGAGGAGCTTTCGCGGCATACTCCGAAACTTCCTCCAAGCGACCGCCTGGAGACCTCCCGGCCTGGAAATAGTCGTCAATTTGGTTCCAGCGCGCTTTTGCTTCCTCCGACAGTACCAGCGTCACACGAGGAAGGCGGCCTTCGAAAACCTCCCAAGCCTCGGCAATAAGCTCTAGCGCACGATCCAATAACTGCTTGGTCGCGAGATCGCTGACACTGCCACCAAGAAATGCCCCTTTCTGCGAAAGCTCATTTACGATGAAAAAAAGGTTTCGCGCCAGGTACCCACTGCCCTTTGCATTCTTTTTTGGATCAAAGGCGAACTTCTCAAACGACCCCGGCTGCGTGAAAATGCAGTACACAGTACGCGGTGACAAAGCTCGTCGCACATCGCTGTCCGCCCGAGATGCGCCAGTCCCCTCCCCGTCCAGCGCGCTGCAGTGGACCGCCAGATGCCTCATCGTCTCGCCGGAAAGTATGGGGTCGCCTTCGGATGACCCGACAAACACAAACGGCGCGGCCGCCAGTGCTCCCACGAACGGGAGACGTGTGGCGTCCTTAATTAGGCTCCTACGCAACACGGGCTTCACTGGAGCACTAGCGCTCACTCGATCCAATTCGGCTTGCGCCGTCTCCTCAGATACACCGCGCTTTTCCGATTGGTTATACCGCCTCAGTTCTTTGGCATATCTTGCCTTATATCTCTCGTTGTCTGTTTTGTACTGGGTGACCTGTTCTTCAAACTGAATTTGATAACGATCTTCGATATCTTCCATGATGCCCAGAAACCAGAGCCAAGCTGGCGTCTTTCCAACGCCAGAGTGCCCAACGCCCTTAATTGCAATTGCAAGAGGCTGCTTGCGCCCACGTGGTGACGCAACGTCTGCCCCACCGGTGGATGCGACGAAGGCCAATCCCAGGAAACTCGCCAATAGCAATTCGACGGGCGCCCCTGTTGCCGCAGTCCCTTCATGAATTGCGGCAGCAGCCTCAGGCGCCGCCACTGCCAGCTCTCGAATCGCATCTTCAACCAATCCGCTGGGCTCATTTGAGTTCGGCATGGAGGTTCCAGCGTACCCTCCCCACGCGCCGCCCCACATTCGTGCCATTCGGTCATGGTGTGCCTTTTCTGCAGGATTCAGAAAAGGTTGATCTTCTGTTTCATTGGTCATTTTGCTTCTCTCCCATGCGGCGTCATCAGTAGCCGTTGACACGGAGACGATGCTCCGTGTCAGCGGATCTCGACACGCTCAACGGCGACTCGATATCGCTGTCGAACGCGTCAAAATTCGAGCAATAGGAAACGTGCGGCGGAAAGTTCCGCAGCTACGTGCCTAGTTGGTTGAATACGATGAAGCGACGACGAATGGCTAAAGACACGTGACGAGTTCTCACGTGGATACCAACATCGACTTTCTTGGAGGCCCTCAAGGGGCAAAGACAGATGATTGCCGCCGTCGAACACAGTGACGGGAACCACCTCTGACGCAACCCGATCATCCCTTTTTGAATAAGATGCCGGGGATCGCACTTACGAATACGG
>CBDDRH010000226.1:0-4167 GCA_965233025.1 uncultured bacterium | reverse complement strand
TCCCTGTATGGCGGCAGGGCAAGGCCGAGATCCTCCATCTTCATGAAAATGCATCGTTCGATCAGATAGGGGATGAGGGCTGGTGATATACCGGGTCGCTCCCGAACGGTCACATATACGCGTCGACGGGATTGTTTGCCATGTTCGATCACCGTATCAGTGTCGAGCGTCGTGGTTCGTTCTTCCCAGACCCCGAAGGCGTCGATCCACTGTTTATCGGCATGGTAGGGGAACATTTTGCGAAGGTCCGGCACTAGCCGCCAGAGCAGGTAGAAGAGCGAGGTGGATTTTCCATTCGAGAGTGTCCCCGTGAGTCCGACCACTTTCTTGGTCTTGCCGATCAGATTGGCAAAGACGAGGCCTTGAGCAGAGCCCTTCCCTTCAAGGGTATGCAGCTCATCACCGATCAGCAGATCAAACTTAAATGGGAACTGTCGGCAGATGAAGTCGCCGAGCGCGAAGCGTCGAGGTCCTTCGGGGTCAAATGTCCAGAGGACACTCTTACACTGTGTGCATTTGTCTCCAGCACTGAGTGTGTCTGGATCGAGGGGGATGTCTTCTTTATCTGTGACTGGGGTCCAGCAGTGGGGGCAGACATAGCGAATGAGTCGTCGATCCTCAACCTTGTAGGTCTTGGGAATGATTGCTGGTTTTCTGGCGTATGAAAGCTTGGCGCGTTCTCGTGACATGATCGCAAAGAACGGCCTGTCTGGATCGATAGGAGCTTGTGCAGCGGTTTCCACACCACTGATGGATTCGAGTATGACGACACGTGCATTAGGAAGAACGGCCAGAATCTCTTCTTGCCATTTGTCAACCAGGTGTGGTGGGACCACAATTAAAGCACGCTTCGTGTGGTGAAGGCGGCTGGTGGCTACCCCCATTCTCGTTTTGCCACAGGACATTTCCGCCACTGCAATCGCGTCTTTGTGAGTCGAGAGACGGAGGGCGAGTGCTGCGGAGCAATCCAGCTGGGCGGGGAAGAGCGGCTGCTTGAAGACATGTTGTACATGCTGTGACTGGTTCCTGTGCTCTGGCTTGAACCTGGGCTGCAGCTCCGCCGCGGCCGTGGCGCAGAGCGAGGTATGAAATTGATCGATGAAGTCCGTGATCGGGACATGTCGAGACGTCATACCGAGTCCTTTGGTGAGATGAACATGGTGATGCCAGAGCAGAGGTGTCGCGGCTAGCCGGCGGTTTGTTGCAGTGCGGCGTGGTGGATGCCGCTTTTGGCGAGCTCGAAGAGCGAAATGCGTTCGGGCTTCGCCAATAGAAGTCTGTGAAGATCCTTTTTCTTGGCGTGATGGTGAACTTGCACTTCGATGGTATGGACGCCGTGTTTGGTGAGGGATTCCACCAGCTCCTTTTGGACTCGAGGGCCTTTGTCTTCCTCCGGGTCATTGTCCAGGGCCAGGTAGACGATCTTGCTGTGTAGTCGCTGCACATAGGACAGCAGTTTCTGGGCTTGTCCTAAACCATTGAGGGCACAGAGGGTGAAGGAAGGTCCAAAGAGTTGATCGCCTGCCAGACAATCAATAATGCTCTCAGTCACTAACATTGGCGCGTGGTTCCGTTTGAAGATCCAAGGAGAGCCGATTCCTCGGAATAGTCGTCGTCGGTCGGCTGGCACATCCCGCAAGGATCGACACATGAGTCCCTGTATGAAATGCACATTGGGGGTGGGTAATGGAAAGGCGATGTAGGGGAGATTCAATTCTCCCAGCGGCAACCAGACTGCTCCTAGATGCGTATAGTACGGAAGACGGTGCAGAGCAAAGTAGTTGCGGAGTTCTTGTTCGCGTTCCTGCGTCATGGCCACTTTCGCGCCGTAGTAGAGCTTCCGGGCATATTGGATTCGCTCACGATCGCTGGTCGTATTGTCAGGAATTCCCGTAGTCGGCCGTGGAATGACGGGGGCATTGCCGGGATGAATGAGTCGTTCGATCGCTTCTTTGAACGAGAGATTCGAGTAGCGTTGTAAGAAGTCGATGAGATCGCCATGCTCCTCCCGTGCGAAGTCAAACCAGACCCATGCTCCTTTGACAAATGAGACGGAGAACGACGGGTTGCGATCCTCTCTCAGGGGAGAGTGATAGAGCGCATGATCTGGCCGGCTTTGGACCGGTCGGTGTCCCAGTTGGTGAAGATAGTCGATCATGTTGATCTTTCTTGCCTGGGCAATGTGTTCAGGAGTGATATTCATCGCAACCCATCGTCCCTTCTCTCAGAGTCATAGCGGATGGATACAGGATATTGTCCTGGCGGTGTTCTAGGTCGGAAGTGCGCGTGCAATGAGATTACGCGGCTTCGTCGAAGCGATACTGGCGGGATGGCTTGCTCACGAGGAGTGCATCAAGCCGCTTTTCGACATCCTTCATGCCTACTTGAATCATTTCGGCAAGCGGCTGATTGGTTCGGAGTTCCTTGGGGCTGACCCCGTTTAAGAGTGACTTTGCCTGGCTAACCACGTCCGTGAGCTCCGGGTCCTTCCCAAGGTTCTTGGCATCGAAACGACCCAGAAAGTCGAGGAGGTTGTTCACCGTCGAGGCCTTAAAGCCTTTTTGGGTGCCATCTGCGCGCGGAGTCAGTCGATTCCGGAGATGTCGGACTAATTGCCGCATGGCTTCGCGGAGAGACAGGTTGATCTCAGCGAGCATTTCTTCCAGCTTCCGCTGGGCGTTCTCGGTTTCTGTTTTGAGCATGGCTTCGCTGATTGAAGCCATGGTCACCGGCAGGTCCCAGGTAATGTAGTGCGCTTCGATCCAGAAGGCCGTTTTGACCGAGTCCTCGTCGGGATAGTCGGTGGCGTCGTAGGCGTCTTTGAGGCGTTCTTGGTCGGCCGCGACTCGAGCCGGGTAGACCTGACAGAAGTAGTCGATCAGCGTGGCCAGGTCCTGTCGGCCTTTGGTGAGGATGTCATTCAGCTCTTGCGTGAAGCTGATGGGGATGAGATAGACCCCTGATTTCATGCTGGAAGGAAGGACGAGTGGTTTAAGCTGGCTTCGGATCTTGTTGTACAGCTTTGAGATCGCCGTATATTCCTTGCAGTTCAGGATCGATTTGGTCACGCGGATCAACGTTTCATCGGTGTCGATCGACAAGACCTCTTTGGTTTGGAGACGGCGTTTGCTGCCCAGTTTATGAAAGGTCAAGATCAGGCAGATGGCATTCTGCCAGAGCGGGGCGAATGGCTGCGGAGGAATCGGGAGAGACGCGGTCTTCATGGGCATTCCCTTTCATTCGTGTATGTGATCATGTTCGTGCGTGTGAACATGTTCGTGCACGGTGTCTCGTGTTGTGATCGTGACCGTTCCGCCGGCCAGGCGGGCGATCATGCGGATGGCGTCTTCTGCGTTACCGTGATTGGGCAGGCTGATGCTATCTGTAGAGATCTTGATTCGTCCGCCCGGTTCAATCTTGATGCGAATTGCGTCAGTCATTCGTATCCTGCTGTGGTGTAGGGTTAGTAGTGTTCCATCACAAATTCGTGTTCTTGTTCATTCACAACCTCGAACGTCCATCCGAATTCCTGGGCCGCGGTTCGAAGGATGGTCTGGGCGCAGGTCATGCTCAATGTCTCGATCAGGTGCTCCTGCCCGCTTCGTATCGTCGCTTCATGATTGGCGATGGTCATGACTTCCCTTCCTGACGTTCTGATGACCAGTCGGTCTTGATCGCCTTCGAAGCTCCACCCCAGCTGCGTGAGCGCTTGTTGTAGGATCTCGTGATCGGTGTGGGGGAGTGACACGGTGACCTGTTGTTCGAGGTAGCAGGGCATTGTGTACCTTTCAATCGGTGTTGGGATCGACTACCGGTGTACGGATGTGAGGCGACTCCTCGCAGTGGTTGAGATCATCGCAACGGCGTTGCGCGAGGTAGCGATACTTGTACCAGCCCTGGTATCGCAAGACCCTGATTCTGGGCGGGGTGATCGGCCAATACCCGATGCCCTCGACATCCATATGGTCTTGGCGGTCCACAATGGGAGGAGAAAGCTTGATCGTGTATCCGTACGACCGTGTCGGGTGTAGCGCGTCTTTGTTGGGAATGACCGAATAGTGCCGGCGCTGGGTGAAAAAGTCGGTCACGTCCTCTGTGTCGGGACAGGGCTCGAGCGTCATGGTTCGTATCTCCGTCATGGTGAGGTGGGAGCGGTGTGACTGCTTA
>CBDDRH010000225.1:0-15008 GCA_965233025.1 uncultured bacterium | reverse complement strand
CTCGATTAAAGAGGTCAGCCTCCAACAGCCTACGGCGTATCTTGTCGTGAAGCCGGACGGCGGATTAAATCTCGGCAAGCTTGCCGTGGTGCCGCCGCCATCAGCTTCAGTGAATGAGAAGACGGTGGAGCCCCAGAAGGCCAAGAGCCCGCCTGTTCCAATCACGGTCGGTGTTGTGAGACTTACCAAAGCGGCCGCGGCATTTCGGGATGACTCGGTGCAGCCTCCTGTCCAGACAGGGATTTCCGATCTGACCGGTACGATCAAGGGACTGTCGTCGAAGCAGCTGGCCCGCGCGGACGTCGATCTTTCCGGTCGAGTGGGGAAGGTGGCGTCGCTCAAGATCGTGGGGACGATCAATCCTTTGAGCGAGGATGCGTTTACGGACCTCACCATTTCTCTTGGGGGGATGGACTTGACCGCTCAAGGTCCCTACAGCAGCAAGTTTGTGGGTTATGGATTGTCGAAGGGGAAGCTCTCCCTCGATTTGAAGTACAGAGTCTCCCAAAAACAACTTGAAGCGGAAAACAAAGTGGTGGTCGATCAATTGACATTCGGGGAGAAGATCGACAGTCCGGATGCGACCTCGCTGCCTGTCATGCTGGCTGTGGCACTCTTGAAAGATCGCCATGGACGAATCGATATCGATCTACCCATTCGCGGCGATCTCAAGGATCCCGACTTCAAGTACGGCAAGGCGGTTCTCTCGGTGTTGCTCAACCTGCTTACAAAGATTGTGGCATCTCCGTTTACACTGATAGGGTCGCTTATTCCCGGCGGCGGCGATGAAGAGAGTTTACAGTTCATCGCGTTCGACCCGGGCAGTGCGGCCGTACCCAATGACGAGTTGAAGAAACTCGAAGTCCTGGCGAAAGGGCTGGAGGAACGGCCCGGACTCAGACTCGACATTACAGGGACGTCCGATCCAGCGCTGGATCGGCAGGCGATCGGCATGCGTAAGTTGAAGGAGCAACTGATCGCCATGAGACAGCGTGAAAAGGGACAAACGTCACTTAAATCTGAGGAACTGTCAAGTAAGGATGAATTGCGATTGGTGACCGAACTCTATGAGAAGCAGCGTGAGAAAAATGAAAAAGCCGTACCGTCCCAACCAACTGCAACTGAGCCGACGCCTCCGACCCTGATGGAGATGAAGCAGCAGCTGGCTGCGGCCATTCCCGTCGAAGAGCCGGAACTTCGTGCCTTGGCCCGGCAGCGTGCGGAACAGGTGCGCGACCAGTTGCTTGAAATAGGGAAGTTGCCAGAGGAGAGAGTATTCCTGCAAGACACTGATCCGACCGTGTCCGGGAATGAGCAGGTCAGGAGTCGGCTCACCATCGCGGCTGGATCATAAAGCAGCTGAATCGCTCTTGCACTTGCCTTAAGAAAGAACGTATCGTATTGCATTGAGCGGTTTGAGTCATCAGCTTGAATAGAATTAAGGGAGGCTACCATGGCTATACGACTGGGAGATGAGGCGCCGAATTTTACGGCAGAGACCACCGAAGGCACCGTCAATTTTCACGAGTGGTTGGGCGGCGGGTGGGGGATTCTCTTCTCACACCCAAAAGACTATACGCCGGTTTGCACAACCGAGTTGGGAACCGTTGCCAAGATTACGCCGGATTTCAAGAAGCGGGGCGTGAAAGTCATCGCCGTCAGCGTCGATCCATTGGATTCCCACAAGGGCTGGATCAACGATATCAATGAGACGCAAAAGACCACGATGAACTATCCGATCATCGCCGATCCTGACAAGAAGGTCGCCACCCTGTACGACATGATCCATCCGAACGCGATGGACAACATGACCGTTCGATCAGTGTTCATCATCGGTCCGGACAAAAAGGTGAAGTTAACGTTGACCTATCCAGCTTCATGTGGTCGAAACTTTGACGAGCTTTTACGGGTTATCGACTCGCTCCAATTGACCTCGAAGTTCAAGGTTGCCACACCGGCCAATTGGAAAGACGGGGAAGATTGCATCATCACCCCTGCTGTAAACGATGCTGAAGCCACGACACTGTTCCCCAAGGGCTTTAAGAGTGTGAAGCCGTATCTTCGTTACACCCCGCAGCCGAATAAGTAACCAACGGTTTGACCGACATAGAGGGCGGGAGAAGCTTAGAACTTCTCCCGCCCTTCGTATTTTCAATCTCATGCTGTCGGTTCTCTCTTAATCCAGACATACATGCCTTAATCGTGGGGGATTAAGGCATTCGTTTTACTCCTTTGGGGTCCAGCCAAAGACGATCACTGCCATACCGAGCACGGCGATTCCGGCTCCAGTCCAGTCGAAGATGGTGAGCTTCTCGCCGTCGACGACCCTTAACCAGACGAGGGCCGTTGCCACGTAGACACCGCCATAGGCAGCATAGACCCGTCCGCTGGCGGCGGGGTGGAGCGTGAGGAGCCAGACAAAGACGGCGAGGCTGAGTGCTGCTGGAACCAAGAGCCAGATTGATCCATCCTTGCGAAGCCAGAGGTACGGGAGAAAGCAGCCGACGATCTCAGCGACAGCAGTCAGGACGAATAGCAAGCCGGTCTGGATCAGGATCATAGGTCAGCCCTCCATCGCTATGGAGGATAACGTCCTTTATCATGCATCACAAGAACCATCTAGACTGAATGTTCTGCGGGGTGATTAACGGATTGTGAAGACCATTCTGGGGAAAGCTGAGAAGAAGGAGGTCCTTACGCATGACAAAAGAAAAAGACGGCATGGAGACAAAGGCTATTGGTCCTGCGCTCGTCTTCTTGATTCGCAACCGAAGTGGTACGTATAAACTGCGATAACGAAGTCGATTATTGGGCAGAGGCTCTCAATGGAACTTGTTTTGATTGGCGTCGTGGCGTTATTGACCTCCGGCCTGACACTCTTCTCTGGTTTCGGCCTTGGGACGGTTTTGATGCCGGTATTCGCACTGTTCTTTCCGGTGCCGCTGGCTATTGCAGCTACGGCAGTCGTGCATTTCGCCAACAACCTTTTCAAGTTCGGGTTGATGGCCAAGCAAGCCGACTGGCGGGTCGTGGCGCAATTCAACGTGACGGCTGCCATCGCTGCAATGGCCGGAGCAGGTCTCCTCAACCTGTTCGACAAGATGCCGGTCATAGCGAGCTACACGCTTGGCGGATCGACGTGCGAGGTCACCATAATCAAAGCAGTGATTGGCACACTCATAATAGTGTTTGCTCTCTTGGAGTTGTGGCCCCGCTTTCAAACACTGACGTTCCCGCCGCGCTGGCTACCGCTGGGAGGAGCGCTGTCGGGATTCTTCGGCGGCCTGTCGGGGAACCAGGGTGCTCTACGCTCGGCATTCCTGCTGAAAATTGGTCTATCGAAAGAAGCGTTCATAGCTACAGGTGTTGTTTCAGCGGTCATCGTCGATGCCACGCGGCTCGTGATTTATGGTACCGGCTTCATGGCGGGCCACCTTGCCCAGTTCCGGGAAATACTCGCGCCGGTCGTCGTGGGTACGGTCTGCGCGTTCGTTGGATCGTTCGTAGGCAAGCGCATGCTGCCCAAGGTCACATTGCGTACCGTGCAGATCGTGGTGGCCGTGGCGATGTTACTAATCGGTACTGGATTAGCGGCAGGCCTTGTCTAGCCCCACTCAATAGTAGGATGTACGCATATAGATTTAGCATGCCAGAGCCGTTGCGTTCTTGTATGCCGCGGAGCAGTGCGTGGGATGTAACTCTAAACGAGCAACAGGCCGGCGGCTCGAACTTTTTTCCAGGAGGTCGTACCGAGGAAGGTCTCAAACTCCTTTACGGTACCTGGAAATGTGGTTTTCACTTCCCGGAGGAAGGGATAGGGACGCGATGGGTTGTTGTGAGGTGTGGATTGTCGAATCAGCTTGTCAAGCCACTGAGCCTGTTGGTCGGCGAGTGTGACGGCCTGATCGCTGGTGTGCCCCGGCAGAATGAGTCGCGTCTTTTTTCCGACAGGGTCACAGACTGGTTGTCCACCGAGCCAGACGAACCGCCGTTCTGCTCGTGGGTCATCTTTCACGATTCTTTTCTTGAGCAGACGGCGTACCCACATCGAGGAGACCTGAGTCCTTGGCACGGAATGGTTGAACCACTGGCGGACATCGAGCGTGAGTCCTCGCATTTCGAGATAATTGAGCACGGACCGTCGTAGCCCTTCGCCGAGCCACTCCGGCGTCTCGCCGCATCGGTCCTCATGTAGAAAGTCATTCTCCGCGAAGCCCTGAAATGCAGGACCGAGGATGCGCAATCCATGAGCCGCCGGCTTGAGCCCGATCGGGCTATGGGCTGTGGTGGTGAAGCGATGCCAGAAGGCGGATTGAATCAGATCTGCCGCGAACAATTGTCGCACCCGTTCAAGCGAGTCCACCGTTTCCTGCACTGTTTCAGAGGGACACCCGTACATGAGATAGGCGTGAATGAGAATGCCTGCGTCTTTGAAGGCCGCCGCCACGAGCGCGGTTTGATCGACGGTAATCCCTTTCTTAATCTTCTCCAATAAACGGTCTGATGCCGCTTCGAGTCCTGCCGTCACGGCGATGCAGCCTGAGGCTGCGAGAAGGCGGCAGAGGTCCGGCAAAAAGGCTTCTTCAAAGCGGATATTTCCCCACCATGAAATCGTGATGCCTTTTTCCAATAGCCCCAAGGCGAGTGATTTCAAGGCAGCGGGAGGGGCTGCCTCATCGACAAAGTGGAACCCTCGACAGCCTGTCTCGGCAATCAGTTGCTCGATTTGTTGGATGAGCCGCTCGGTCGGCGTCATCTCATAGCGACTGATGTAGTTGAGCCCAACGTCGCAAAACGTACACTGCTTCCAATAGCAGCCGTGGGCAACCGTGAGCTTGTTCCAATGGCCCTCAGACCAGAGGCGATGCATCGGGTTCGTGCTGTCTAAAATCGTGAGATAGCGATCCAATGTCAGACCAGTATAGGTCGGACAGCCGACCTCATCCATACTGAATTCCCGATCAGACGTGTCATTCGCGAAGACCACTTGATCCTTATCCCGATAAAATGTTCGGCAGAGTCGCACGCGTACTCTGGTTCCCGCCAGATGTTCGATCAACGAAAGCAGCGGCCGTTCCCCGTCGTCGAGGGTGATGTAATCGACGTAGTCGAATACACGAGGGTCCGACAGACGTCGAAGCTCGGTATTGGCATATCCGCCCCCAAGGGCAATGGCCATATCGGGTCGTTGACTCTTGATCGAGTGGGCGATGCGAAACGCGCCATAGAGGTTTCCGGGAAAGGGAACCGTCAGGCAGACGAGCGAGGGATTGCAGCGTTCGAGATGCTCCCATAAGGATTCGAGCATGAATTCATCCGTCAGTGTCGGCGGGACGGCTACCGCGTCGATAATGGTCCCAAACGATGAGGCTGCTCGCGCGATATGTTCGGCATAGCGGCTCAGGGCAAAATGGGGGGAGACGGTCGCTTGGACCAGATCGGCCAGGTCCTCGAGATATAACGTCGCGAACCGTTTGGCGCGATCCTGCTCCGGTAAGGCATGTAGTGACGCAATGCTCCCACTATGGCTGGCAAACCGGGGGCCTTGTGGAAGGAATCCCGGGCGAGCGAGGAGCAAGGCTAAAGAGGGATTCCGTCCCTGGAGGAATTCAATGACTGGGTCGATGGCATTCAGATAGGCCGGCTCGACCGCCAGCATCTGCCTGGCCTCTCCGGGCAATTCATGTTCGCGCTCGCGCACCTGATCAAACAAGGCTTGGATTCCTGATCGCTGAAAGAGTCGCAGCACCATGTCGATTCCAAGATCAGCTTGGGAGGCCTCAATCCCGCGGCCACGGAGGAACCCTGTGAGATAGGCAGTGGAGGGGTAGGGCGTATTCAGTTGTGTGAGTGGGGGGATCAGGAGTAAGACAGAGGGGGTCGGCATGCGCTCACATACCATACCTCTTTGAACGAATGCCAGGTTCGCAGGGTATGACACTAAAAGTGGCTGACATTGGTATTCTTGTTGCTGCATGCGCTATTGTTATGGTGAGAATTTTGGTGATCCTTAGAGCATGACGGTCAACTACACCCTCTATAGCGACTTCAATTGTCCGTTCTGTTATGCGATGCACGAACGGCTGCACGAGATGAACCTGCTCGCGCGCTGTGAGTGGCGAGGTGTACAGCATGCCTCGCATCTACCTCGTCCCATGAAACCTTGGCAGGGCTCGTTGGGTGCTGAACTGCGCCACGAAGTGGCAGTCGTACAGCGTCTGGCGCCAGGTCTGCCCATTGCGCTGCCTCCCGGTAAGCCCAATACGAAGCCGGCGATCGAACAAGCGGTGATACTCCTCCGGCATGATCGAGCACTTGGGATGGCGTTTGTGGGTGAGACGTATCGGGCCTTTTGGTGTGAGGGCAAAGACATCTCAGATCCGGCAGTGCTCAGGCAACTGGTCGAGCAGGTAGGAGGCTCACCAGAGAGTATGGACACGATCGATGGTGAAAGTCGCAAGACGGCTCAAGAATGGGAAGCGGCCTGGCACTCAACAGGCCAGGCCGGAGTTCCCTTGATGGTCTCGTCGGAGGGATATCTCCTTGTCGGCTGCACACCCATAGAAAATATCCAGCGATTCTTTGCTTGAGATGACTAGGCCACGTCAAGATTCATCACGTAGATCTGCAACTCCCGTCGTTGCTCATCTTCTCTGCTCTTGAGGCTCTCGATATCTTTGCGCAGTTTCTCCAGTTCGGTCTCTTGCTGGTCCAATTTCTTGACATACCGATTATAGAGATCGGAATTCTGCTGGAGCCGCTGCATGTTCTCGCGAATTCGAGCATGCTCCGCGGTGATCTCGACGGTGCGTTGATCCAGGCGTGTCCGTTGCCCACGTATGTCGTCCAGCGCACTGCGTAACTGCGCCACGCGTTGCAACGCGTCTTTCACTTGCGGGCTCACTTCCTTCGCTCGTTGGTAATGGACGATCAGGTCGAGACCACTATCCATCAAGAGAATCGATTCCTGAATGGGCAGCGTTTCCTTGACGCGGAGCGTCGCACTTTTCCCTGGATCGACTGAGACGCTGAATCGATACATGTCGCGCGTCCGTTCAGTTGGCTCTTTCGGTTCGGCCAGTTTCCAATCTGCACGATAGGGTTGCTCGATCAGCACAGTCTTGGCCTTTGCGTCGCGGTTCCGTACGAGATACGTCCGGTCTTCGACCAAACGGCGTGAGATGAGCATTGTGCCCTTCTTCAGCGAGACGGTCGCAAGTTCTTGTGTACCGCCTTCGAGTTTGGGCTCCACTTCGGCCTTGAGATCGAGGGCGTAGCTGATCAGCCGGTCTTGCCCAGGGGCGAGATCCTCGATCCGCGTATCACCCGCATAGGTCCCGCTGTCGAACAGCGTGATCGGCCCTTGCATGAGATGCAGTGACGACGTGTTCTTGAGCCGATATCCGTTCAGCGGATGTTTCGTATTCACGCTCTGATTATAGAGCGACACTTTCTGCCCCTGGAGCGTCTGGCCGATGATGGGCAGCAGCGCGCTGGTATGTTTGGCGAGGGTGACGGGCTGGTCGATGCGATATTCGAATAGTTCGCCCTTGTCTTCGGCCATCGCCATGGAGACTACGCCTTCTTCCAAGCGTCCCATCTCCATCTCGCGAGCGGCGGCGGCTGCCGGGGCATTAGCCCGGTCGCTGGCGTAACCTTGGGCCAACTTGCCGAGTAAGCGTTCTTTCTTCATGTCGCTGCGAGCGGGGGAAGAGGAGGCCATCGCTTTGAGTTCATCCATGGCATCCCCGTACGTCTGAGGCCTGAGATTGGCATAGAGTTCAGGCTGGACAACGGGACGTGGGTTGTAGAGCGGTTGATACAGATCCATCGTGAAGGAGATAGGGCGTCCCGAGACAAGTGAGAGTTTCACGTTACGCCAATCTTGTTGGGTCTGATTCTCCACAATAGCCCAGCCTTGTAGATAGGGCGCCTTGTCTTCGTCCAGGACGAGTCGGTAGGTGGTTTTCCAAACCGGGGTTTCCGTCAGATAGGCAACACGAGCTTGGCGGCTCCCGGTGCCGTCGAATGTAATCGAGACCGTCTTCTTCTGCGCGTTATGATTCGTCGCGAGTGCGGCCAGCGCCTGGTGCAGTTCAGCATTCAACGCAGGGTTGGTCAATTTGATGCGCTGCACGTTCGCCAGCGAAAGTGAGCGAAACCCGTCTTCTGTCAGGAGCGTGACATACTCCTGTTCGATGACTCGGTGCTGCGAGCCTTCGCCAATGGACTCCGTTTTCTTCTCCACGCCCAGCAACGTGCCGGTGATGGGATTCGGTGCAGTGACCTCGACCGGCTCCCCACGGACCTGTGTCAGAATCTGCCCCAGGGTCGGATTGCCGTTGAGATTGATACCGAAGCTGCCGAGCGTCTTGGTGACGGGATCGTGCGAGCCGTAGGTGACGGTTGGGATTCTGCCGCCACCGAAGTCTTGCACGACCAAACTCTTCAACATGTCGTTGATCTGATTCGTCTGCATACGGAGATCAAGTTGCGTTCGGTTGTTCACCGTGCCGTCATGTTGAAAATACCCCACGCCGCTGGAATAGAGCATGATCTTGGAGAGGGGAAGCGCTGTCCCTTCCTCCGCCAGAACTGACCAGGGGAACAGCAGGAACGATGCGAGAATCAACCGCCGTACAAGGGCGTGACCGGAACGATTCGAGCGTGCATGCATAGAGGCCTCCATCGTATGGTGTGACACCAGGCCGGGGCGGCCAAAGTGATATGACTTACCCTTGTCATGTCGCCAAGGATTGAATCCTTTCAGGCCTGGGCTAGAATTGTTCAAGCCAGTTGACTCATGGTACGGTCTACATTGCCTGTTAATGGAGGTGAGGGATGTCAAATCAGTATCAGTCGGCTGTGACCATCGATGAGATTTTGCGAGATTGCCGCACGATAGCCGTGGTGGGATTGTCGTCGAATCCCGCGCGTCCATCCTATGGGGTGGCGAGCTATATGAAGGCGCAGGGTTATCGGGTCATCCCTGTGAATCCGAATGAGACGAATGTCCTTGGTGAGCCGGCCTATCCATCACTCGCTGCTGTGCCCGGCACTATCGATCTGGTGAATATCTTCAGGAAGTCGGAAGACGTTCTCCCCATCGTTGAAGAATCTATTGCTCGTGGTGTCAAGGCCATTTGGATGCAAGAAGGGGTCATCAACGAACAGGCAGCCGTTCGTGCGAAAGAATCCGGGCTACTTGTTGTGATGGATCGTTGCTGGTTCAAAGAACATACCGCTCGGTCACATCGTGGCTGACCCAGTCCCGCGTCTTCCCCCGGAGTCTCCATCTCCCGATCCTCAACGAGAAGCCATGGTGGCGACGGCCGAATTTTTGGCCAAGATTCTGGATACGACCGTCAGAATTCCTGGCACACGGATTTATTTGGGGCTCGATCCGTTGCTTGGGCTGATACCAGGCATCGGTGACATGTTGGCCAATCTTATCGGGACCGTCATCCTGATACTGGCCGCGCGGCTTCAAGTGCCGCGGATCGTCGTAGCACGGATGAGTCTGAACCTCCTGATCAACGGAACCATCGGTACGATTCCCATCCTCGGCGATCTGTTTTCGATTTGGTTTCGAAGTCACGCGAGAAACGCGGTATTGCTACGAGAGGCTGCGACGAAACCCGATAGAGGCAACCATCGAGATTGGCTGTATGTGGCCGTCATCATCGGCGGGACTGTCGTACTTCTGTTGCTTGCCATTACTGCAGTTCTGTGGATCGTGATGAAGCTCTGGGCCGCAATCGCCTTGTGAGCAGACGACAGTGTGATCAGTGGAATGACTCGGAGGAATCTCTTTCTTCTCGCCTCGTGCCCCTTGTCCCGCGCCTGACTTCCCAGCGATTTTGTGACTAAACGGCATGAATAATGCTCTCTCTTAGGGTCGGGAATGCCGTGATTCGCAGCCTTTCGCGCGTACACCTTCAAGATGGGCAGAAAGAGCGGTTAGAAGCCTGTTCCTCATTGTTCGTGTAACAAGGCGAAGGAGGTGCGGCTGGATGCGAGGCTGTAGATCAGGAAAACTCCAGGTGTATTTGTAGACATACAGTTAGGAGATTTTTGGACCGAGCGCGGTGCAATTGGCCGCAGATCTTGCGCGGCAGTGAATAATCAATATCCGATTGGCTCCTAGCCCGGCACAGGTGAGATTGCAAGCGCTGACCTCATCTTGGTGCCCTGTGTGTAACGGTTTGAGAAAAGCAGCTGTATGAGTCATGGGAGGAACCGGTAATGACGACTTGGAATTCATGGTTGTTTTGGCCCACTAATGTGGCCTTCTCCGTATTGGCGTTAGCCGTGCTGGCGATGTTGTTTCTGTACGCAGCGCGCAAGCCAATGCATGGGGTCATCCGCTCGGTCTGTGAGCTGCTGTCCCAGTCCACACGGTTCATCGCCCGCTGGCTGTTTCTGTGCGCGGATAACTTGCGGGTGCGTAATCAGTCGGTGCTGTTGGCGCATGGGCAGGAAAGCCAAGCCGTCGTGATCGACCGGGAATTCGAGCGAGTGAGCAATATGGTTCGCAAGGATATGCAAGAGTTCCCTGCCTTGCAGCGAAAAATGATGGAGGAAGCGACACGCATCGAAGATGATTACCACAAATGTGGAGAGGTTCCGCCGCCCCCTCCAGAATGGGTAGGCGCGCTGAAATCAGTCGCACAGATTAAATCGGGAGGCGATATCCCGCGCAAGCTTCTGGAGGACATCAACAAATCCATCCAGAAGATACATGACCAGACGCTCTCGGAATTCCGACGCTCCTATGAAGAGCGGCACAAGATTTTGAAAGCGATGCAGCCATCCTGGCGCTCCGTGGAAAAACTGACAGGTGAAATGGAAAAGAAGATCCTCACGCTCCAGACCAACGCGAAGCAGATCGATGGCCATATGGACAAATTAGAGGCCATCAGGGCCAAGGACAACAAGACCGAACATGCTTTAACTGTGTCCGGTTTCGTTCAGTTGGCGATCTCCACGCTGGTCTTGGTGATTGCCTTGGGCGGTGCGTTTATCAACTACAAGCTGATCGCACTGCCCATGTCGGAGATGGTCGGCGCCAGCGATTACATCACCAACAACCTGAAGACTTCGGATGTCGCGGCGTTGGTGATCATTCTGATGGAAGCGTCGATGGGCCTGTTCCTGCTCGAATCGCTGCGCATCACGCAATTGTTTCCGAGGATTGCCAGTATGGACGACCGTATGCGTCACCGGTTGATGCTCGCGTCGCTGATTTTTTTGATCATCCTGGCCGCGATCGAGTCCTCCCTCGCGCTGATGCGCGATATGCTGGTCGCCGACAAGGCGTCGCTGATGCGCGACCTTGCCTCTGCCGCTCCACCTGTGTCGAATGGATTGTTGACCAGCATACCGATGATCGGACAAATGATCATGGGCTTCGTGCTTCCGTTCGCATTGGCGTTCGTGGCGATCCCGCTGGAAAATGCGATGCATTCGCTGCGCACCGTCCTCGGCGTGTTTCTGGTGCAGGCTATGCGCGGCCTTGGTTTTGCGCTGAGGTTCGCCGGCGTGCTGTTCAAACGGTTCCCCAATGTGCTCGAACCGGCCTATGACATACTGATTGTCATTCCGCTGATGATAGAACGCTGGGTGATAGGGATGCGTGTAGGTTCGACGGGAAGTACGGGCAATACAGATAATGCAGATGATAAGGAACTTTCCAAACTCAGGAGAGCGGCATGAGTAAATATCTGATCCTCTTGACCCTGTCGTTCGGAATGTTACTCGTCAGCGCCTGTGGTGACAGCCGCATACACAGCCACGGTGTGTATATGCTGGTGGATACGTCCGGCACCTATAATCAGGAGATGAACAAAGCATCCAAGATCATCAATTACCTGCTGGCGACGCTGAACCCGGGAGATTCGCTTGCTGTGGCCAAGGTGGAGACGCGTAGCTTCACTGAAAAAGATATCATTGCCAAGGTCACGTTTGACACGCGACCTTCGAAGGCTACCTCGCAAAAACGCGCATTCAAAACCAATATTGCGGCGTTTGCCAAGGGAGTCAAGGGCAGTGCCTATACCGATATCACCGGCGGCCTGATTCAGGGCGCGGAATATCTGAACGAGACCAAGGCCGGCATCAAGACCATCGTGGTGTTCTCGGATATGCAGGAAGAACTGGGCAAAGGAACGATACGCGATTTCCCGATCAAGCTTGATGGTATCCGCATCGTGGCCTTGAACGTCACCAAGCTGGGCACGGACAACGCTGATCCCCGTCGATATCTCGACCGCTTGGCCCACTGGGAGGCAAGTGTGCGGAAGGCCGGCGCCACCGAGTGGGTAGTGGTGAACGACCTGGAGAACAATATGGAGTCCATTTTGACCACTCGCTGAACCCACGTGGCAGCTCAACGCTCGCCCGCATTATTTGCGAAGACTCCTACCGCAACCGCCGATATGCCGCTGCGATAAGCCTAACCCAACGTGCTCTCCGCTCCGTCAGGCAAGATGCTGTTTCACGTTTTCTCCCACGCAATCTCGGCTCTGAGGCCTGGCCTCGTAGAATTCCCTTGAAGGGGACTCTTCCTCTTTGGAACTCCAGACTGAAAGATCACGCCTCTAGGCTTCTATGCGGTTGCCTTCCGGAGGTGCGAAGCTTTATAGTTCCGGCCCATTGGGCTAGGTGTCATGGCTTGTTCAACAGAATGTGGAGGCGGTTCATGAGAATGATGTTCGTGTTGGTCGCATTGCTTGGCTTCGTGGCTTACCCGGCGATGGCCGCACCACCCGTTGAGAAGGGGAGCAAGGAGTCGGCGACGGGGCAGAAGCAGAGTCAGGAGAAGCCTGCGGCGGTCAAACCGCCAGAAGGGGCGATGGTGGTGGTGCCGGCAGGGGAGTTCATGATGGGGAGTTCAACGGGAGACTCAGACGAACAACCGGAGCACAAGGTCCATGTGGATGCTTTTTCCATGGATGTGTATGAAGTGACGGTGGGGCAGTATGCGGCCTTTCTTCAGGCGAAAGGGATCGATCCGCCTTCGGACTGGAAGATAATGAACCAACCGGCCCATCAGAAGCGTCCAATCGCCAATGTGGACTCGACGGATGCCGCTACGTTTTGCAAATGGGCCGGGAAGCGCCTGCCGACGGAGGCGGAATGGGAGAAGGCGGCGCGGGGGACGGATGGCCGCCTCTATCCCTGGGGCAACGATCCTCCAACGCCGCTCCACGCAAACTTTGGGAAAACCGAGTGGAACAATCACGGGGTATTAGCGCCGATTGGGTCATTCGAAGAGGGCAAGAGTCCCTATGGCATCTATGACATGGCGGGCAATGTCTGGGAATGGGTCAGCGACTGGTATGACTATAACTATTATAAAATCAGCCCATCGCTGAATCCGACAGGACCGTCATCGGGCGGAACCAGAGCGATTCGTGGCGGGTCCTGGTACAGTAATCCGCGTGCCATGCGCTCTTCGAATCGGAGCCTCATTTCGCCGACGGACCAGGGACTCAACGGGTTCCGGTGCGCGAAAACTCCGTAGTTCGTACATCGCACAATAATCCCTACATAGACAGACTAGGAGTCCGTGGAACAACCACTTCATCACGACAGAATTTCGATGGCCTGCGCGTCTGATATACGCTCGGTCTGTCTGGTCCATCTGGTGAGTTCCATACAATCCAAACTCATCAGACAGATCGAAAAGACCGGTGACTCTGCGGGTTGTTTTTCTGAGGCGCAAGGCTTTATAGTGCCCGCCCATTAGGCAATGTGAGCACAGGGTGTCATAGCGTTTTCAGCATAAATTCGGAGGCGGTTCATGAGAATGATACTTGTACTTGTTGCGTTACTCTGGCTCGCTGCTCACCCGGCGATGGCCGCTGTCCCCGATGACATGGCGCTGGTGCCGGCAGGGGAGTTCACGATGGGGAGTCCGGAGGGAGATCCAGACGAACAACCGGCGCACAAGGTCCTTATCGACGCTTTCTATATGGATAAATATGAAGTGACGGTGAAACAGTATGCGGCTTTTTTACAAGAGTCAGGGGGGGATCGGCCTTCGGAATGGAAGACGATGAACAAGACCGCCAACCAGAACCGTCCGGTTATGGGTGTGGACTGGTCGGAGGCGAGCAGGTATTGCAAATGGGCCGGCAAGCGCCTCCCGACAGAGGCGGAATGGGAAAAGGCGGCCCGGGGGACGGATGGCCGTCTCTATCCGTGGGGCAACGATCCTCCGACGGCGCTCCATGCGAACCATGGGAAAAAGGAATGGAACAACCATGAGGCGTTGGTGCCGGTAGGGAAACTGGAGGACGGCAAGAGTCCCTATGGCATCTATGACATGGCTGGGAATGTGTGGGAATGGGTCAGCGACTGGTATGACAATGACTATTACAAGAACAGCCCGTCGCAGAACCCGACCGGGCCGCCAACGGGAGGATTCAAAGTGATTCGTGGGGGTTCCTGGAACACCAGTGCGCGAAACCTGCGAGCCGCGGATCGGTACTTCGATCCACCGTCATTCCGAAGCCAATATGTTCCCGGGTTCCGGTGCGCGAAGAATCCGTAGTCTTTGGCTCTAGGATATGCAGCCCACAGTATTCATGACGATCCGTTTTGAGATCGCATAGAGGTCATGCGAAGGGAGAAGGCACGAGACGAAAGGGAAGACATTCCTGCTCAACGCTTGCTAGGAGCCTGTCCGACAGGAACCATTTCTACGCGGCGAAGGATCCGCGACCATCTGCGTCGTGCTCAACCTGAAAAGACCTTCAATATACTCCAGTGGATACACCTCCCGTTTTCCTAATTTGCTGCCCCGCACTCGACCGAAGCTCCTTCGTCTTGTGACGACCTGCGATGTTGGACAGGTTCCTACCTCTGCCCCGGTGCCTTTCGCCTGAACCTCGGCGATTACAGGAGAAATGTCCATGAAGAACGCGGATTGTGAGAAAGGGGAACCAATGCGACTCGTCTAAAGAGCAATATGGGCATCGGTTAGCCAAAATTGCGGACGATGC
>CBDDRH010000224.1:0-4615 GCA_965233025.1 uncultured bacterium | reverse complement strand
GACGCATAGCGTACGCACTTGAGCTTGACAAGTAAATGACCTTTTACTAGTGTGCGTTAGTAAATGCTCATTTACTTCGCAGTGAGGCCGGGTCAAGCCAATAACTCTATAAAGGAGGGTCGTATGGCGCAGTTCGATACTATTATTAAAGGCGGAACAGTCGTCGATGGGACGCGGGTGCCACGCTACAAGGCCGACATCGGCGTCAAAAACGGCAAGATCGCCAAGATCGGTCGGCTTAACAGCGGTGACGCAACCAAAGTGCTCGATGCAACCGGGCTCATCGTCGCACCAGGGTTCATCGATCTTCACACTCACTATGATGCGCAGTTACATTGGGACCCGTATTGCTCGATCGGCGGTTGGCATGGTGTGACGTCGGTAACCATAGGCAATTGCGGTTTTGGCTTTGCTCCGGTCCATTCCAAAGATTTCGACCGCGCGTTGCTGTCACTGTCGCGCAATGAAGCGATTCCACTGGAGCCGATGAAAGTGACGATGACGCCGGAGTGGGAAACCTTCCCACAGTGGATGGCGCATCTCGATCGCTTGCCGTTAGGCGTCAACCTGTCACAGCTTGTTCCCGTGACCCCGCTGGTCGCGTACGCCATGGGCGGATTTGCCGAAGCCAAGAAACGGCTCCCGAGTGAAAAAGAAACCCAGACGGCGATTCGCTTGTTCCATGAAGCGATGCAAGCTGGCGCCATTGGCTGGGGCGCGCAACGTCTATTCCCCGAGAGCACGGCGTCCGTGCAGCGCGATTACGACGGCACGCCGATGATCTCGGATGTATTGCCAGATGACTTTTATTTGGCGATGGCGCGAGCCCTCCACCAATATGAAGACGGGTTCATTCAGATCACGCAGTCGAGCGCAACCTCGAACGATCAAGGTGTAGGTATGCAGCGTGACTTGAATTTCAGCACCCAGCTCGCCGAGCAGAGTGGGCATGCGGTGATCTACAATGCCCTGGTCGCGCACGAAAAGATCATCGAACCGATGCGGCTGCAGCTGAAGTGGTTAGGCGACATGGTGTCGAAAGGCATCCCCGTCTACGGCCAAGCGGCGACGGTGCGCGCGCCGTTTACCATCAACTTCAAGGATTGGAACCTGTTTGATGATAACGAGGCCTGGCGCGAAGCCACGCTGGGCACGGTCGAAGAGAAGCGAGTGAAACTGGCGAACTCCGAGTTCCGCAGAATTGTTCGCGCTGAATACGATGCTGGCACGCCGACTCGCGACTTCGTCTTCGGTGAATTAGAGAAATACGTGGCGATCAAGATCGAGCGGGCTGACTTGCGTGAGAAGTATATAGGCTTGTCGGTAGGAGAAATCGCCAAACGCGAAAACAAACACGTGGTCGATGCGATCCTCGACATTTCCATTGCGGACAATCTCGAAACCGAGTGGCTGGGGCCCGTAGTCAACAGCGACCCACGCGTCCACGGCGAGATGCTCAGCTCACCAGCCTCAATCCCTGGCGTCTCCGATGGTGGTGCGCACATTAAGTTCCTCACTCTCGGGATGTACCCAACGGATATGTTGAGCTGGTTAGTGCGTGACACCGGCACGCTGACGCTCGAAGAAGCGCACTTCCGCCTCAGCACGTTGCCGGCGCATGCCGCACAATTCAAAGATCGCGGCACGCTACGAGAAGGACTGGCGGCAGACATCGTCGTCTATGACCTCGACAACCTGAAAGCGCTCCCGATCGAGATCGCCTATGACCTGCCTGCCGGTGAATGGCGACGCGTGCAAAAGGCGCAAGGCTATCGCTGGATCATGGCCAACGGTGGTGTTACCTTTGAAGATGGCAAGTGCACCGGCGCAACCCCAGGCAAGCTCTTGCGTGGCGGACGATTAGTGTAAGAAAAAGAGAGCGAAGACGGGGAAAAGGCGAGAAGGGGAAAGGGTGAAAAGGAAGGCCTCTCAGTCTTCGCTTTTTTCTCCTATTTATCCTTTCCCCTTCTCTTTGTTCATCAGTCATAGAGAAGACACAGTAACCAAGGAGGACTGACACGATGTGTGCAGCAGTATCACCAGTACAATCAATGAGAATTCCCACTCCCACAGAGCTTGGTTTTGACCCAGCGGAACTGCGCAAGAAATACACTGAGGAGCGTAACAGGCGTTTACGCGCTGACGCCAACAACCAGTATCAAGAAATCACGGGAAAGTTTGCGCACTATAACGACGATCCCTATGTCGAGCCCGGCTTCACACGTCCCGCCCTGCAAGAAGAGCTTGACGTGGTGATCGTCGGTGGCGGTTTTGGTGGCCTCCTGGTCGCGGCGCGATTACAGAAGGTCGGGATCACCAACATCCGCATCATTGAGAAGGCCGGCGATTTTGGCGGCACCTGGTACTGGAACCGCTATCCCGGCGCCCAGTGTGATATCGAATCCTACGTATATCTGCCCCTACTCGAAGAGACTGGCTATATCCCAAAAGAAAAGTACTCCTTCCAGCCGGAGATTTTTGAACACGCCCAACGGATCGGGAAGCACTTCAATCTCTACGACAAGGCTTGCTTCCAGACGCAGATCAAAGAAGCGCGTTGGAACGAGGAGACTGGACGCTGGACTGTCACCACTGATCGTGGCGATGTGTTCACGGCACGCTTTGTCATCATGTCGAGTGGACCGCTGAATCGGCCTAAACTACCTGCCATCCCTGGCATCGAGAAGTTCAAGGGACACACCTTCCACACCAGCCGCTGGGATTACAACTACACTGGAGGTGATACGACCGGGGGCATGACCAAACTGGGAGATAAGCGCGTAGCGATCATCGGTACGGGAGCGACAGCGATTCAGTCTGTGCCGCGTGTTGCAAAATATGCCAAGCAGCTCTACGTGTTCCAGCGGACACCGTCTTCGGTGGATGAACGAGGTAACATGCCCACCGATCCGGAATGGGTGAAGACGCTCAAACCGGGATGGCAGGACTACCGGAACACCAACTTCTGCTCCATCTTGTCTGGGCTCCCAGTCGAGGAAGATCTGGTCGGTGACAAGTGGACGAGCCTGTTCAAGATGCTCTCCAAGCTGATGGCGGGCAAAGAAGCTTCGGGCCTCTCTGATGAAGCGATGGCGGCCCTGTCGGAAATCGCGGACTTCCAGAAGATGAATGAGATTCGCGCGCGCGCGGCCTCGATTGTGCAAGACCGACAAACGGCCGAAGCGCTCAAACCATGGTACGGTCAATGGTGTAAACGCCCGACCTTCAACGATGAGTATCTTCCCTGCTTCAACCAGCCCAATGTCAAGTTGGTGGACACCAAAGGGAAAGGTGTCGATCGCGTAACCGAGCACGGCATCGTTGTCGATGGCGTCGAGTACCAAGTGGACTGCATAATCTTAGCAACGGGTTTCGAGGTCGGAACAGCCTACACACGGCGCTCTGAGTGTGAAGTCTACGGCCGCAACGGTGTAACCCTCTCTGAGTACTGGGCAAAGGGAATGAAGACCTTCCATGGTTTCCTGAGCCACGGGTTCCCAAATCTCTTCCACATGGGCCTCACGCAGACTGGCCTGGCGCCGAACTTCACCTATATGCTGAATGGGCAAGCCACCCATATTGCCTATATCGTCACGCAGGTGAATGAGCGCGCGGCGAAGGCTGTGGAGCCCACTCCCGAGGTTGAGGCGGATTGGGTAAAGATAGTGACTGGGCCGACTCCCATGGCTGCCTATTTGGACGTCTGTACTCCGGGGTATTACAACGGCGAAGGAAAAAATGACGGACCAGGTTTCTTGCAGCAATACCCTGACGGCGCGGTGAAGTTCTACAACATGCTCGCCCAGTGGCGTGAAGAGGGGAAGATGGAAGGGCTCATCGCAAAATAGGTTCAGGCGAGCAGCGAGAGAGCAAGTCTGGTTGTGATCAGCATCACGTACCGAAAGCCAAACAGAGAAAGCGCCGAGGTCAGGTTTTGCAATTCTGTAAACTAAGGAGGAAAGACTATGAGCGTACAACAGATTGAAACGGCAGCCCAAGCCTTTGCTGACGCGTTTAACCGCTTAGACATACCGGCGGCGGCAGAGATGTTGGACGAAGATCTGGAAGTCTTCGACCATGTTCCCTACCGCTTCGATAACAAGAAACAGTTCGTGAATTTTCTGCAAGGCGCCGTGGGCGGGCTGGCGTCAAGCAATTTCGGCTTTCGGCAGCTCTCCTGTCGGGTATTTAACGACAATACCGGGATTGCCAATGCCTATGATACGTTTACTGGTGTGACGAAAGACGGCAAGGCGCAAACTCTCCACGGACGGACAACGCTGGTCTTCGTCAAACGCGGCAGCCAATGGAAGATCGTGAGCTGCCACTTTTCGCCGCTTCCCCACGCCTAACCGCCGGTATTTTTTTCTCGGGTGCGGCGGCAAGCGCCTGCTGCGTCGCTTCGCGCCAGTCCACGGGTGACTTGTTCACCCGTGGCGACCGGAGGATCTTGGTAGAACGAGACCACGCTGTCCCGACCACATTCGCATGGGAGAAGACGCCATGAAGATCGGATTGATGCATGTGACTCCGTATGGCAAAGCGGACCCGGCGATCGTGGCCAAACGAGCGGAGGACCTCGGCTTCGAGTCTTACTGGGTTGGCGACCACACGA
>CBDDRH010000223.1:0-34531 GCA_965233025.1 uncultured bacterium | reverse complement strand
CCCAGGAACCGCCACGCATCACTTTGTGTCTACCCAGTCGCGGTCCGCTCCAGTTCCGTGACGGCCTAGTCTTGTGATAGTCCGCTGCATACCAGTCGCTGCCCCAATCCCATACATTCCCCGCCACTTCATAGATGCCATAGGGACTCTTGCCGTCTTCCAACGCCCCTACCGGCGTCAAGGCCCCGTGGTTGTTCCAATGCTCCTGGCGCATGTTCGCGTAAAACTTCGTCGGGTGCTCATTCCCCCAGGGATAAGTCCGGCCATCCGCCCCTCGCGCGGCCTTCTCCCACTCCGCCTCGGTCGGCAGGCGCTTGCCCACCCAATGGCAGTACGCATCCGCATCCGCCCAATCCACATTGGCGACTGGGCGATTCTGGTGCTGGGATCGGTTCATGATGCTCCACTCCGGCGGGGCGTCGTGGGACGTGGCGTCTAAGAACCGCGCATAGTGCCCCACCGACACGTGATACTTATCCATGAGAAAGGCATCCACGTACACCTGGTGTACCGGTTGTTCGTCTGCACTTCCCATCGTACTTCCCATCATGAACGTCCCTGCAGGCACCAGCGCCATCGACTGCTCGTGAGGCTGGACCGCCACCGTCTTCCCGTTACTCTGTGTGTGCCTCTGCTGAATTTTCTCTTGCAACTGTTGGTAGACGGCCCGTTGTTCGTCGTCGAGACCGAGCTTGTTCGCCACGTCCAGGGTGTCCTCGGCCTGAGCGACCTGTTTGGATGAGGTGTTCGGCGCGGTGAGGGTTTGCTTCCCTTCGTCCAACAAGCGCCACACTTTGGCCTTGTGCTCCCACTGTTTGGCCAATCCGGCCACCGAAGATTGCGCATCCAGCTCCAGTGAGGTCTCGTAATGCGCTTCTGCGCAGGTCCAGGTCTTCAGGCCCCGGCAGGCCTCGCCGAGATAGAAGTGCGCCAGGGCATTCGCCGGACTTTGTTGGAGGCCGGCTTCATAGGCCGTCCGCGCTTCCTGGTACTGTTGTTGTTTTAGGAAATCGTACCCAGTGGCAAATTTCTTGGCGCTCTTATCCACGGGCGAGGCGGCCAGCGTCAGGTCAGGATCGAGTCCGAGCAACGCGACGAATACCAGGATCGTTCTCATAGACTCCCTCCGAATTGGTAGAAGAGACGATTACTCCGTGAAGGTAGTTCTGAGTTTTGAGTTCTGGATTCTGAGTTATTCGGAACTAACTCCCAACCCGGCACCCAGCACCCAGAACTTCTTCCCCCGTCCCGCCTTTCCCGCCAGTCTTGCGAGTCGCGCTCGTCTATAGGGAGGGAGCCGCAGCTCCGGGTCTCGCGAAGCCGGGGCTCCCGTGGCGTTGACGCTCAGTCATCCAAGAGGTTGGCAACCAGGAGGAGGTTCTGGTTGGGTATGCCCCAGAATCATGTTGTCATTGGTTTCTCAGGCGTGAATCACTCGCCAGTGAGTACTCAAGCATGAGCCCAATAACTGATGGTTGACTGCTCGTCCCGCCTTATGTCTGCTCCGTGAAGCATGAGTGAGTTCTGAGTCCTAAGTTCTGGGTTCTGAGTTCTGAGTTCTGAGTTAGGAGATCCTGAGCAGTCCGAAACTCACTCAGAATTTCTTTCCATGAGGTGGCATGGAGCAATCAATGTGCCAGTGGACTGTGTAGCTGTTTTCGAGAAATGTTTCGTGAGTGCCTTCGAATTACCAGGATTTCACGATATCAAAGGGAAATACGAAGGCACAGAACATGATAGGCAGTATTTCAGCTGAATCTATTTTGATTACCGTGAATCAGATTGGATTCAGATGAAGACAGATACTTGATTTGTCTTGTTTGCTGTGTTTTTTGATTGAACAAAACTAACCAGATGAACCAGACAAATCAGACAGCCAGATGAATCAGATGAACCAGATAAACAAAACAAACCAGATCAACAGAAAGGGCTTGAGACCTCTACGAAGGTCCCAAGCCCTGGTTTAAAAAACCTACTTGTCAGTCTACGCCTGATGCCCGTATTGAGGATGTCGTAACCTTCTGATCCCAAGACCGAGCAGCACGATGAGACCAACACCGAACAGGATGCCGATTACTTGCAAGGGTCCTTCTGTCCAACCATTCATTTGCGCTACCGTCAGAAGATCGACAGGCGGTTTCTTGCTGACGATCTGGAACGCATAGCCTGCATCGACAAAGAACAGCGAGAGTAACAGCGCTGCACCGATTGAGAGCACAGCAAAATTCTTATACATCATGCACCTCCTTATGGTTGGTTGCGTCGAACATTTTCTGGTTATGCTCTTCAGCAATCAACGTGCCAATAAATCCAGTTGGAGGCCGTAGGTGTTTATCCATTGATTTGTTGGATGTATTTTGTGCGACTGTCGTGACGGACACCGCTCACAGTGCCTCGGCAGTCAACCCAAGATAGAATCGAATTTGATTATGATGGAATCAGAATGGATGCATGCGACGACTGTTATCTGGTTTGTCTCGTTTGTTTGGTTGAACCAGGTCAACTCGATGAACTACACAAACCAGATGAACGAGACAAACCAAATAGGCCAAACAACGGCCTTTTAGGCAGGCTGGATGAGGCGATCGGAAGGCAGCTTCGGGCTTCGTAGGTTGGTGCTGAGCAACGGTTGAATCTTGTTCCGAAGTTCGTCTTGAATCTCATCCGGTGATTTTCTGGCATCGACCACTTCGAAGTGAAACTCTTCCGCCATTTTGTCGAACTCCTCGATCAGGAGCGACTGGTACTTTTTGAAGCTATCGTACAGATCGCTGCCGAGACGGAGATCCATTCCAGATTCCCAGAAGTTCATCCCTTTGGTTTCAATGACGCGCAGCACGAGCGTTTCGATGTCGATGCGCAGGTAGCAGACGAGATCGGGTACTAAGGCAAAACCGAAGACATCTCTCACCCACTTACGGTTCCCGCTGCGCACAAAATCGCGTGCGAAGGCCGTATAGATATACCGGTCGGCCAGGACGATGAAGCCCGAGCGAAGCGCGGGGATGATCTCGTGTTCCAAGCGATCCGCAAAGTCGGTGGCGTACAGCAAACTGAACGACCACCGGTCGAGAATGTTGCCTTCTTTGGCCATCTCGATCGTTTTGGACATGAGATTGGAACGGGTCCAGCCGGTCGTGAGGACGCCATAGCCCTGCACCTCCAGCCACTCCTGCAACATCTCGATGTGCGTGGAGCGGCCGACTCCGTCGGTGTCTTCGATGGCGATGAGTTTCCCCTTGAGATCACTCGGTTTTAGGTATGTCAAACCGTCGCCAAAATACTGTGCGTCGACCATGGGTACCTCGTCGTGGTTTGTAATCTTTGAGCGCTTCTCCCACGAGCTGGCGCATGCTGTTCTGCTGGGCTTCGATGTCTTTCGTCGCATCCATCGTGATGAGCTGAAACTCATCGACGATCTTGTCATATTGGGCCAGGATGTTTGATTGGAAGATGCGGAAGCTTTCGGTGACGTCCGGGCTCAGGTTCATGTCCATGCCGGCTTCGTAGTGCTTGAATTGTCCGCGCGTGCCTCCGAGAAGCCGGGAGATGGCCACCTCGATCGGTACCTTGAAGTAGAAGGCCATGTCCGGCGTGATGGCGAAGCTGTAGAGCTTGCGAATCCACTCAGGCGAGACGCCGCGGACCACGTCACGCGCAAAGGCGGTGTACATGTAGCGGTCGGCCAAGACGATCATACCGGCTTTGAGCGGGGGTAAAATCTCATGATAGAGCCGGCTGGCAAAGTCGGTGGCGTGCAACAAGCTGAACGTCGTGGGAGTCAGACTTTTGTTCTTCTTTCCCCGTTTGGTTGTTTCTTTGACCAGCTCCGAGGAGTTCCACTCAGTGAAAAAGACTTTATAGCCCTTCGACTCCAGCCACTTGTGCAACAACAGCAATTGCGTGCTCTTCCCGGACCCGTCAATGCCCTCGACAATGATCAGTTTTCCAGGGTAGGGGTGGGGTGTCATAGACGAAGGGGGTTGATTGATCATGCGGCATCGTCCTGCGAGATGACGGAAAATTTTACCCGGCGGCGGAATACGCGTTCAAAGAGATCTGCCCGGCCTGCGGCGGCCCAGGTTTCCAACTCGGCATCGCCCGTCACCTGTAGGCTGATCGTCACGGTGGCGCCGAGCCTCACGTCGAGGGTTCGGACGACAGAAAAATGTGTCCGATCCAGCCCGTCGGCGATCCGAAGCAACGCGGACAGAATTCGCACGATACGTTTGTGTTTGAGGGAGAGGGCGCCGAATCCCTCGTGCTTCAATTGAGGGACCGCCCGCCGGTGATAGCGCGCGACGTTGGCGACCACCTGAATTTCCTCGCCGGATAATCCTCCAAGGCCGCTGTTCGTGATCAGATAGTAGGTGTGCTTGTGGTGCTGACGCTCGTTGATGAGGTAACCGACGTCGTGCAGAATCGCGGCGTATTCAAGCCAGTTCCGCTCGGTGGGTCCCAAATGATGGAGGCGTGTCGTCTGGTCGAATAAGCGCAGGGCAAGGCCGGCGACATGGAGGCTATGGGCTTCCGGAGCCTGACAGCGGCGGGCCAACGCCATGACAGTGCGCCGACGCAAATCGGGAATTTCCGCTTCCGCTTTGAGCCGTTCACGGTGACGGTGGATAAAGTCGTAGATGACGCCTTCACGAATGGCCTTGTCGCACAAAATAAGTTCGTCTCGTCCCGAGAGCTCCATCAGTCGGCGAAGGACTACCGTGGCGGGAAACAGGGTGTCGACGCGTTTGGGATCTAATCCGGGGATCGCCAGCCTGGCTTTGATGGTGGACTGACGGAGGTCCTGTTCGATTTCTTTGACGTCTTTCAATGTAATCGTGGCGAGATTGACCTGGGAGAGCGGGCGATTCGTTCGGCGCAAGTGAATCACTTCCGCTAAGTTGGCCGCCATTCCGGAGGTGGCGATCAGGGAATCGAATCGTTTTGTCTTGAACGAATCGAAGGCACCCTGTAATTGGGCCGTCACCGTGTCTTCGAGGGAGCGGAGCATCCCCTCGGAAGGCGGTGTGCGCTTGAGAAATTCATCCGCCAGTCTGATGGCGCCCAGCTTCAGGCTTTTTGCGTGGATGAGTTGCTCGCGATTTCCGACCATCAGCTCGACTGATCCCCCGCCGACATCCACCGAGAGTGTCGGCTGTTCTGTCATGGGCACGCTGTTTTTGACTGCGAGGAATATCAGCCGGGCTTCTTCAGTGCCACTGATGACACGGACTTTCAGTCCCATGTCTTTGGCCACGAGATCGATAAAGTCCCCGCCGTTTTTCGCCTCGCGCACGGCGCTGGTCGCGACGGCGATGATGCGGTCGTAGCCCTTGTTCCTGGCCAGAGTGACGAGATTGCGAACGACATCGAGTCCGCGTGTGACGGCCTCGTCGGAGAGGCGGTGGGTCGTAAAGGCGCCGTTTCCGAGTCTTGTCATGTCTTTGAAGCGATCGAGAATCTTGTAGCCTGCGTCCGGCTGGATCTCAGCCAGCACCATATGGATGGAGTTGGTCCCGATATCGATGACAGCAATCTTTGCCATGATTAACGTACTATCGTAGACGTTGTAGTCGGTGGAGGGAGCCGGCGGCATCACCCCGCGTTATTCATGAGCGCTTCTGCCGTCATCGCTCCTCGCCCGACTCTAAGAGGTTTTGCGACGGCGTTCATGAATAACTTGAATAATAGCTCAGAAACCATAATGAATGAGCCGTGGCCTGTCAAGGTCGGCAGGGTTAATTCTTGGTTACATCAAAAAGCCCGGTCTATCTGGTTCATTTGGTCTATCTGGTCTATTCGGTTATAGTCTGGTTCAACAAATCTACCAGATAGACGAGACAGACCAGAAAGACCATGCAGACCACATAAACCAGATGAACCAGATCAACCAGATGACTGTGGTGGTGACCGGTGCCTCGACCGGTATAGGCGCCGCTTGTGCGCTCGATTGTGCCGGTCGTGGGATGACGGTGTTTGCCGGTGTGCGCGACCCTCGGACAGGGGAGGCGCTTGTCGCGAAAGGTGGTCCGTCACTGACTCCCATCACGCTCGACGTCACCGATGAGCGGTCGATCACTCGATCCGTCGCGGTGGTGCAACAGGTTGTGGGCGAGGGTGGTCTGGGAGGGCTTGTCAATAATGCCGGGATCGTGATCGGGAGTCCTCTCGAAGTAATTCCGTTATCACAACTGCGGAAACAGCTTGAGGTCAACGTGATTGGGCAGATCGCTGTCACGCAGGCGTTTCTTCCATTGCTGCGTCGGGGCCGGGGTCGAATCGTCAATATGGGATCGATCGCCGGACGAGCGACCATTCCATTGTTGGGACCGTATTCGGCTTCGAAGTTTGCCTTGGAGGCGCTGACAGATGCGTTGAGGATGGAACTGCAACCCTGGGGAATGCAGGTTTCGATTATCGAACCGGGGGCGATTGCGACGCCGATTTGGGAGAAATCGGCTAAGGAGGCAGAGGATCTCGAAGCATTGGTCGGCGAAGAGGCGAAGGCCCTCTATGGCGAGGCGGTGATTCAAATTCGTAAAGCGATAGCCCGAGCGGCTCAACGAGCGATTCCGTCGGAAGCGGTAGTTCGAGCAGTGCATCATGCGTTGACGGCCGCTCGCCCTCACACCCGCTATCTCGTGGGCTCCGATGCCAAGCTGCGTGCGTGGATGGTGAAATGGTTGCCGGATCGAGTTCAAGACAGGGTGCTGGCGTGGGCCCTACAGTATCCGCGCGAAGGCTGACCAGCAGCCATGCGAGACAGGCGGGACGGGCGAGAAAAGCGCGACAGGCGGGAAACGTGAGATACGCGGAATGGGCGACGGTTTGATCATGCGTTTCTCGCCTTTCTCGCCAGTCTCGCACGGTCCAGCCTGCTGGACCGCATGATCAACCAACTAGATCAGGGTTGAGCCGATTCATCGGCTTGATCGAGAGGGCTTTGATTTCGTTGTAGATTATTGTGCGTCCTGCCTGGCGAAGACGCGAGAAGACTCCTTCCACAATCACCTGGTCGCCTTCCCGAACTTCGATCTGACCAAGACTGATGATCTTCAATACGCCAGCCTGATCCTTCAACAGAAACCCGTAGGCCGGGTGACCTTCCCGGTTTGTCGCAAGCTGGACGTTGGTGACCTGGCCAGTTACCACGACTTCTTGGCGGTCGTATTGTTCGGGATGGGTGAGGAGCTCGGTAATCTCCAGAAGACCTGAGGCGTGACCAAGCAATGGGAGAGACATGAAAGCGAGCATGGAGAATGAAAGAATCAGAAACCGCATCGTTCGCTTATGCCGACGCGGGGACTGGATGTTGGATCGTCTAGCCATGACTTTGGACTGTATTATACTCATATCCCTCACCGAGGGCAAAGTGTAATCACGGATGTATCTCTACCACTTATCGGAGGCTCTTCCGCTCACATCTTCTCCCCGCATACTATTGAGGATCTGAGCCTGCATCTCGCTCAACTCCTTCTGAGGCGGCTCGGCAGGGCCTTCAAGCGCGCCCACTTCGATCTTGGGTGTGGCCGCGTTCCGTTTGAGCAGGTCTGCATCCACTGTTTCGGGAGAGCGGTCCATGTCGTTGATGATGGTGATAAGCCGCTGGAGCCCAAATAAGTTCCTGGTGATTTCTGAGTGCATGGCATTGGAGCTGGCTCCGAAGACAAGCGAGGTCCAGAATTTGACTTCGATCTCCTCGGGCAGGTTGCCCCAGACCATGGCGGTCAATTTGTCGATGAGCGCGGACTCTGTCTTTTCCAACCCGTCGTAGGTCGAGAGCGAACGTTCGATGGGCTGCCCCGCGAGCACCGAGAAGGTTTCCTTCCACAAATCCAATGGTGATATTGCCGTGGCTGCAGCGCCGGTCTGTAACGTGGACTGGAGGGCATGCAAGTACTGCGTGAGATACTTCACTTTTCTGGCGGCAAGGCTGCCGGCTGGAATGCCCCACACATGTGCGATTTCGTGATCCTGCAGCGGTGCAGAGATCGCGCTTTGCCGTTCTCGTTCCGCCTGGTTGAGTCGGGTGCGATATTTTTCGGCCAAACGGAGTTGGGTCTGGAGTTCGATGCTGAGCCGTTGCTGCTGATAATCCTCAGCCGTGATCTCATCGGCATCCCAACGTTGCTCCAGTAGGCGGATTGCCGGCTTTGGCAGCGCGGTTCTCGCGGATGCGCGCAAGGCGTCAAGCGTGTCGGCGGAGACGGAGAATTGCTCGGACAGGAGCGTGTGGGCACGGTCGGCGAAGGTTTCACGAAGCTGCGCCAGACTCCGAAGGCTTTCGCATTGTAGCCACGTCCGCTCCCGCTTGAGCCGTACCTGTCGGCGGTATTGGTCGCGTCGGTCCGTGACTACCTTTATCGATTCTTTGGTCATGGTGGTGTTGGTGGGCTTAGTTCCGGCAACACAGCGGGGATCCGGTCTATCTGTCACGATATACAGGATTTCTTCGTCCGTTACGTCGAAGTACTGGAGCAGGATCAGCCGAAGCATAATCCGCCCTTGCATGGGCATGGCGCCGATGACGGATCGGATCGTTTCAATGGTCAGGGGCGATGTAGGTGCGACGATGGGAGCCATAAAGTCTGTCTGGTCTTTCTGGTCTATCTGGTTGTCCGGAAGGGCTCACGAGAAAGACTAGACAGACCAGAGAGACCGAATAGACAACATTCTGTTAAGCATTGCCTGAATGGTGCGATTCCAGATAGAGGGCGACAAATTCGCGAATCTCTTGAACGGTCCCGCTGACAAACATGTCCCGAGGGATTTCCACACGCGTGAGAGCGGCTGGATCTACCCCCCGTTCGATCGCATAGTCTTCATCAATGTACAGGCTCACCGACCCGTCCGGAAAGCGGATCGCGTAGAGCGCGTTATTGTCAGCCATTTCGACTCGTTTGTCTGGTTTCTTTGGTTCATCTGGTTAGTCTGGTTCAACAAAATACACAAAACACACCAAAGCAACCGCAGACTCTCATTTACTACAGTTATCATACGGGCGATTTCGCTGTCAAAGCGGGGAGTCCGCGCTAGGAGATGGTTTGCGTGAAAGCCGCAGTGGTGCGCAGGACGGCGGCCGCATGCGTCTGCAGGGTAGGTGCGCTCCAAACAACACGGCCTTCGATCTCATGATCGAAGGCCGTGTTGACTGCGTCGCTTCGACGTCGTATCAGCCGCCGAGCGTGTCGAGCGTTTCTTTGAGACTCTTGCGAATGCAGGTGAAAATCGGTGTATCGCGCAGGGTATAGCGGGACCCCTCGGTTTCGCGGAGCGCCATCACGAGATCCAGGAAGTCTTCCGGTTTATCGCTTTCAAACGCTACCACCCACTCCTGGTCGTCCAATCCGAATGAATAGGTCGTGTTCAGCTTCACCGAGGGGAACCGATGGCCGACTTCAATGTGCTCATCCATCATGCCTTGCCGAGCGGCCTTCGTGAGGAGGAACCAGTCGCGCGTTTTCAGGAATGGATAGACGAAAATATACTTGGCTTTCCCTGGCACGACGGTCAGACGCTTGCTCTCTTGGTTTTCATGGGTGTGATGATCCACGTAGACCGAACGCTTGGTGATCGCGAGATACGAGTAGGGCGTGGTCAGGTACTGTCCTAATCCCGAGGCCAAGATCTTCGTGGTCATGTCCTGGAAGAGTTCCAGTTCGTAGCTGATCCGCCACAGCATGATATCGCAATCGCCCCTGATTCCGACTGAAGAGTACGCCACCACAAGGACTTTTCCGGCATAATCCTCGACCGCACGCAGAAACTCCTGCTTCCCTTTGGTGCGTTCACTCTCGGGCAGGCGCCGCCAGGCTGGGTCGACTTTATAGAATGCGAAGTTGACATATTGGCGCTTCGGGGCTTGGGGTGCGGGGGTTTGTTCAGGGGTGGACATCGAAACTCCTCCGTAGATCTGCTTGAAAGGAACACGAACCCGGACTATGTATGAATGCTTGCTGCAATTGCCGATGTTCGGACGCGAAGCACCGGGCCACTGGATTCCAGGGGTTATCACGAAGACATTCGTGAATAATCCTGGCTTGGCAGCGGCGCAGTTTTTTTATCACTTCAGCTTTGCCGTTGTCAACCGGCAGAGGAGGGTCGGTCCGTTCATTGACAGGAGAAGAGTGATCTGATACTGGCATGCCTATGTGGGGCGCACAGACTCATCGGCTGAGGGCCATCCTGCTCCGTGTGAGTATTGTTGCGGCGAGTGCCTTCCCGTATGTGTCGGTCCATGCCATCGAGGTGCAACCTACCGCGGAGCAGATTCAGGCCGCGCTCGATCAGGGGAAATTGGCAGGGCAAAAGCGGATGCCTCCGGATAGTTTCTATGTGCGGTTCGGAGTGACAGACGAGGTCCATCCCAAAGGGTTTCTGATCACAAAAATAGGAACCCTCTCGGTCATGGCCACGCATATGGCCTTGCGGGGATTGCAGCCTAGTCAAGCCGATGTGGCCCAGGTGACGGAAGGTACGACGATGCTCATCAGCACTGTCATTTTCGGCAGCACACCGAACTTTGCGACGGACAGTTATATGGTGCTCGATCAGGGCGGGAAGACCGTCAAGCCCGTGACGGTGCGATTCGATGCACAAGCTTCCCGCAGCGTCGTGTATCCGAAGAGCCCTCGGTTCAAAGCGAAGGTCGTGGCCTCGTTCAACTATGCTGACTTCGATCCGAAGGCTATGACGTCGATTACTGTCTATTCGGCCACTGGAGGAGAGTCGAGCTTCTCCGTAAATTTTGACGAGATTGACTAGCATAAGAAGAACGTTATTTGGTTTGTCTGGTTTATTTGGTTGAACGAAACAAACCAGACAGACCAGAGAAACCAGATGAACTGGATTGCCGCAGAAACTATCGCGATCGGCACTGAACTGTTGATCGGAGGCCGATCCGACTCCAACTCGCTTTTCCTCGCCGACGAACTTGGCAAGCTCGGGATCGCCGTTCGATTCAAATCAGTCGTCGGCGATGAGCAGCAAGATATCGTTATGGCTATCCACACGGCCTTGAAGCGATCTCACGTGATCGTCATGACCGGTGGACTTGGCCCTACTGTGGACGATCGCACGAGAGAGGCAGTGGCCCAGGCGACAGGACATCGGCTTGGTCGCCGCAAGGAGGCGTTGGAGAGTATGACGGCCCGCCTCGCGCAATGGGGCCGCATCGCAAGCACGGCCCAGTTGCGCCAGGCCATGATTCCGTCCGGTGCCACCGTGCTAACGAATCCGGTCGGCTCAGCGCCGGGGTTTTGCTTGATATGGAAGAAGGTGCTGATCATCTCGTTACCCGGTGTGCCGGGGGAAATGGAAGAGATGATGCGGCAGGAAGGCTTGCCAGTGCTGTGTGCAGCACTGGTATCGTCAGGCCAGCTTCCACGAACGCCCATTGTTCGTCAGGTGTTTCATACGTTCGGACTATCAGAAGCGGACGTCGATGCCAAACTCAAAGGGCTCATTCCAAAAGAAGCGCCCGTCGACTTGGGACTGCTCGCATCGCCCATGGGTGTGCTGGTCTCGCTGACGACGAAGGGGAAGCAATCTGTTCCGGAGAAGAATTGTGATGTGATGCAGAAGCTGGCGAACGACGTTCGCTCACGACTCGGCGACTGGCTCTTTGCCGAGGGACACGACACGATGGAAGAGGTCGTTGGGCGGGAGCTCGCCAATCGGGGACTCATGCTGGCGGTCGCGGAATCCTGCACCGGCGGATTGATCGGCCATCGGCTCACGCAGGTGGCTGGTTCATCCGCCTATGTGGATCGTGGGGCGGTCTGTTACAGCAATCGAGCGAAGACGGAGATGCTGGGTGTGCCGCTGGAACTGATTGCTCGACACGGCGCGGTGAGCAAGGAGGTTGCAGCGGCGATGGCTTGTGGCATTCGTGAGCGCGCCAATGTGTCGGTGGGACTCAGTGTCACCGGCATCGCCGGGCCGGGCGGCGGGACAGAGACCAAGCCGGTCGGGCTGGTCTATGTTGGGTTGGATGATGGAACCGGCCGACCGATCGCACGGGAATTCCGGTTTCACGGCGACCGGAATGTCATCAAACAACGGTCGTCACAAGCCGCATTGGATCTCCTTCGCCGGTGGTTGCTCGATAAGACTAAGCGGGGCGGGCGAGACTTGCGGGAAAAGCGCGACTAGGTAGAACAGGGCTAACGCGTCACGCGAGTCTCGCTCTTCGCGCTTGTCGCGCGCCCCCTCCCTCACTCTCCCCCATACTATGGGGGAGGGAAGGGTGGGGGACGACGAACCGTCATGAATAATGCGGGATTGAAGTGATCCGGGCGTTCCTTGCCGTCGAACTCTCTCAAGAGCTGCGGGCTGAACTTGCCACTGTCCAACAGGAATTGAAACGCAAAATTGAGCCAGAGATGAAGCGGGACACGCGTATCTCTTGGGTCCAACCGGCTTCGATCCATCTCACGATCAAGTTCCTCGGCGACATGGATGAGCAGGTCATTGATCCCTTGCTGGTTGCGGTTGAGCAAGCGATCGGAAATCAGACAGCTGTGAATGTGCCGCTTGATCGACTCGGCGCATTTCCTCGCCCGCAAAGTCCCCGCGTGCTGTGGGTCGGGCCATCGGAGAATTGGGAGCGGGGAGCAGAGGCGAGGCGGACGGCGGAAATTCATGGGGCGATCGAACAGGCTTGTGAAGGGTTAGGCTTTCACCGCGAGACAAAACCATTCAGCCTGCATCTGACCTTGGCACGGATCAGGGCGGGGGAACGGCACGTTGGAGTCGCAGTGGCAAAGAGCGGAGTGCTGGACCGGCCGATTTCGTCGGGCTCGCTGGCAGTAGAGTCGGTCGTGCTGATGAAGAGTGAGTTGAAGCCAACGAGGTCAGTCTATACGAAGCTGTGGGAAGTGCGGCTGCGAGGGAACTGACCCCCCGGTATTTCTATTGACAGGACCGTGCTCGATCGGGATATCGTGCGGCACGCCAAGCTTCCGAAGGAGCCGGTGTTGTTGGTTAGACTGCTATGTGATGGAGAATATGGAAATTAGAATTGTTCGGGATATCGTTTCGCGAGATGAATTGACGGAGATCGCGAAGCAGCAGTTTGGCGATATGGTTAAGGCCGTGGTGGATGTGGAACAGGGCATCATGGCCATCGGCGGCGAGCTTCAGTCAGATGAAGAGGCGGTGCTGCTGGACCAAGGGTCTGCACAACGACACCTGTGGGGAATTAACCTCTACCCCGACAAGCCGTTGGGTGATGGATTGAATTTGACTCGATGATCAACGTGCATCCATCCGGTGGGAACCGATCACGATGTGTGGAAAGTTCTGAAATACGAGAGGCCGTCACAAGCGTCGTCAACCGGTTGGTAGGGGGCTAGGAAATGTCTCATCAGCATTCGAGTTTAGCTGCGGGGCGTTGGCAGACGATGCCGCTCGCAGAACAACTGGCCAATGTCGGCAGTGACGTCGCCCGTGCGCGGCGATGGCAAGAAAAAGATCCGCAACTGTGTGAGAAAGCATTCGTCCGTGCATTAGAACTTCTCGATTTGACGATCGAAGACCCTCGATGGAAAGGCCGAAGGAAGCAACTCACGCGTGTGCGTGAGTTGTTGTGTGATGCGATGCTGTGCGGGAAAGAATATGGGAGTGATCTCGCAAGTCTGGACCGATATTTCTATCCGTTTGCTGTCGCGGCGAGAGCGGGCCGGTGAACTCCCTCTCAGTGCGTACAGTTCTTCTGCACAGCGGGTGGTCCAACCAGGCATTCTGTCTGCATCTAAAACGATTCTGTCTGAATTAGATTTGATTCTCAGAACAAGCATCTTTTTCTGATCTTAGTCAGGCGAGGGGCGGAAGGTAGGGTTGAGGTAATTGGAGGGGATGGTTTCCCTCTCGCTCGCGTCCCACACCTGGCTTCCAATTCAGTGCTGCGGGGGCTGTTCGCGCATGGTGCGGCAGAAGAGTTCTGTCAGTGTGGGTTCGAAAGCAGTGCCGGCTTGCTGCTCGATCTGTTGGAGGGCTTCGTTGATGGAGAGGGATGTTCGTTCCGGTTTTTCGGCGGCCAGGTCGTCAAATGCTTGGGCAATCCCGGTGATGCGAGCGAGCAAGGGCGTGCTGTCTTCCCGTAAGCCAAAGGGATAGCCTGTTCCGTCCCATCGCTCGTGATGGAGAGCGATAATCTGCACGGCATCGCCTGATAATCCCATCGCTCGGCCCATCTTCGCACCGAGGTCTGGATGATGGGTGTGCGGGTCGGATTCCATGTTCAGCACGTGACTGTCGGAAACGCTGATCAAGTCGAGATCGTGTACGAGTGCGCCGAGTGCGAGCGACTGCTGTTCGGCGATGGGAAGGTTGAGTCGATTGGCGACAAGCGTTGCATAAAAACTGACGCGGTTTCCATGATTGAGTAGGTGACGATCCTTCGCTTCTAAGAGGTCGGATATCAGGGGAACCATGGGCGAGGTCTCATCGCTATGAGACAGGGAGAGCGCTCCCGTGCGGTTCATGGCGGTGTAGTCGTCGACAAGGGTCTGCCAAGCCTTGGTACAGCCCGGTTCCGGACCCCAGAGTGTCGTCGAGTTGGTGAGGACTGGGCGCAGTTGGTCGAGCCGCAGTTTTTTCTGAGCAGTTTGCAGGGAAATGGCCAGTAATTCCGATGCATTGAACGGCTTTAGGAGGAAACCGGCTGCGCCGTGGCGGATGCAATCCATCGCTGATTGAAGACTGCCGTAGGCCGTGACCATGATGACTTCGGTCTCGGCATGCATGCGCTTGATGTCATGTAAGAGGTCGGATCCGGAACAATCGGGCAATTTCAAGTCCAACGTGACGAGATCGACGCCGTGTTCGTTGAGGACAGCCAGGGCTGCGCGTGCATTTGCCGCAGTGAAAATATGGAAGTCCTGTCTGAGGATCTGTGTGAGTGCCGCACGGGGGGCGGCATCATCGTCGACAATCAGGACTGTTGGCTTAGAGTTGCTTGTGTCGGGGATGAGAATCGAAGGCATGAGGTACTTGTATCTCTATCCCTTCTACCGGTCAATGAAATGGTGGGAATAGGCTGATGAGTTGGCTGGAGGCTGAAGGTTAATAGGCAGAAGGTTTGAAGTGTTCGGAACTTCGAACCTGATCCACGATCTTCGGTTTTTAGTCGTCGGCCTTCAACCTTCAGCCTCAAACTCAGACTATGTTTCTCTCTCGTAACTTGGGTATAATCGCCCCCGAATCTCTCTATTATATGAGGAGCACCCATGGCTGAAAAAGACGACAAGAAGCGCGCGTTGGATCTGGCTTTGTCCCAAATTGAAAAACAATATGGGAAGGGGGCCATCATGAAGCTGGGGGGGGCCGATCCCTTGGTGGATATTCCGGCGATTTCAACCGGATCCCTCGGACTCGATATTGCTCTGGGCGTTGGTGGGCTTCCCCGCGGACGGGTGATCGAGATCTTTGGTCCTGAGTCTTCGGGCAAGACGACGCTGACTCTTCATGCGATTGCGGAAGCACAGAAGGCCGGTGGCACCGCTGCCTTTATTGATGCGGAACATGCGTTGGATTTGACCTATGCCAAGAAGCTGGGTGTGCAGGTGGATGATCTGTTGGTGTCGCAGCCCGACACCGGAGAACAGGCGCTGGAAATTGCCGAGACGCTCGTCCGGAGCGGGGCAATCGATGTCATCGTGGTGGACTCTGTCGCAGCCCTTGTGCCGAGAGCTGAAATCGAAGGCGAAATGGGAGATGCGCATATGGGGCTGCAAGCGAGGCTCATGTCGCAGGCCCTTCGCAAATTGACGGCGGCCATTTCCAAGTCGCAGACGACTCTGATTTTCATCAATCAGATCAGGATGAAGATCGGCGTGATGTTCGGCAACCCGGAGACGACGACCGGCGGCAACGCGCTTAAGTTCTATTCGTCCGTGCGGCTGGATATTCGCCGCATTGAGTCGATCAAGGAAGGGCAGGAGGTGACTGGCAGCCGCGTACGCGTGAAGGTGGTGAAGAATAAGATGGCGCCTCCGTTCAAGCAGGCGGAGTTCGACATCATGTTTGCGCAGGGCATTTCGAAAACCGGCGAGTTGGTCGATCTCGGGGTTGAGAAGAAAGTGGTGGAGAAGTCCGGAGCCTGGTATTCCTATCAGGGCGAGCGGCTTGGGCAGGGTCGCGATGCGGTGCGAGACATGCTTTTGAATAATCAGCCGCTGGCGCGCGAGATTGAAGGGAAACTGCGCGATTTGGCCGGTCTGCCGGGACGTGCGCCTGAGAAGCCCTCTGCCGTGCCGGTGAAAGACGAAAAAAAGATCGAGGAGAAACGCGAGGAGCGGCGACCGCACAAGGTTGGAGCATAGAACGCCAGGAAAACCTATGTTGGCACGGTCGTTCGTGAAGCGTTCGAATGAATCCGGAAACGAACGACGCTTCACGAGATACGCTTCACGCATCACGGGTGTTGAGCAGGATCAGTGGCTTCAACTGGCGGTGCGTGCGCTGGCCCGCAGTGATCGCACGACGGCGCAGATCGAAAGATTGCTCGCGGCAAGGGGGGCATCGCCCGCGCAGATACGAGCCGCGGTCCGACGGTTGACGTCGTTACGATACCTCGATGATGTGGCCTTCGCCGCACGGTGGGCCGATCGGCGGCTCGCACGCATGCCGATGGGTCGTGCGCGTCTGCAAGATGAACTGCTCGCCACCGGCTGTCCTGAACACATTGTTCAGTCAACGCTACGAGCCACCTACCGTAAGGTGAGTGAACGGGATCTGGCCATGCAGGTGATGATGATGGCTGGACAGGCTACTTCGGCGCGGCCGCTTGACCGACTAGTGAGACTTTTGAGCCAACGCGGGTTTGACGAAGATACGATTGAAACAGTGATGGGGCCGCTGATGCGGGAAAGAAGTTAGTCTGGCATGAAGAACAGCACTCAAGAATTGCGACAAGCCTTCATTCGTTATTTTGAACAGCATAGCCATCAGGCCGTGCCGAGTTCCGCCTTGATTCCTCAGGCCGATCCCACGTTGCTCTTCACCAATGCCGGGATGAACCAGTTTAAGCGGGTGTTCCTCGGCGATGAAACACGCGCCTACAGACGAGCGGTCACCGTGCAGAAGTGTCTCCGTGCGGGGGGCAAGCACAACGATCTGGAGAATGTCGGCTATACCAGGCGGCATCATACGTTTTTTGAAATGTTGGGTAACTTTTCCTTCGGCGACTACTTTAAGGAAGATGCCATCGCGTTCGGCTGGGAATTTTTGACTCAGACAGTCGGCTTGGCGAAAGATCGGGTGTGGGTGACGATCTTCCGGGACGACGATGAAGCGGACCAGCTGTGGAAGAAGGTCGGGGTTCCGGCCGGGCGGATCGTGCGGTGCGATGAGAAGGACAATTTCTGGCAGATGGGGGATACCGGACCCTGTGGGCCCTGCTCGGAACTTCATTTCGACCAGGGACCATCGGTGCCGGGGGACGATCGGCCGAACGGCGAAGGCGATCGCGTCATCGAGATTTGGAATCTCGTCTTCATGCAGTTCAATCGGGATGCCGCAGGGAAGCTGCATCCCTTACCCAAGCCCAGTATCGATACGGGCATGGGGTTGGAACGGCTGGCGGCAGTGGCACAAGGTGTCTACAGCAACTATGACAGCGATGTCTTTACGCCGTTGCTGAGCGCCGTAGGCATCAGGGCCGGGGTTCGGTATGGGGAGCACGACACGATCGATCGGTCGATGCGCGTGGTGGCGGACCATCTTCGCGCGATTACGTTTTTGATGGCTGATGGTGTACTACCGTCGAATGAGGGGCGCGGCTATGTGCTACGCCGGATTCTGCGTCGGGCTGCGCGCCATGGCCGGCTGCTGGGCATCGTCGAGCCTTTCCTCCATGAATTGACGGCGGCGGTTGTGGACCAGATGGCCGGGGTCTATTCAGAAGTCCGAAGCGCTGCCGCGACGATTGCCGAAGCGACGAGAGGCGAAGAGGAGCGATTCATCGCCACACTCGATCAAGGCCTGCCGATTTTGAGCGAGATGGTTGCAAAAGCACGCTCGGCCGGGAGCAAAGTCCTTACGGGTCCTGACGTGTTCAAGCTCTACGACACCTATGGATTCCCAATAGACTTGATGGGAGAGGCTTGCCGTGAGCAGGGGATGACGCTGGATGAGGCGGGCTTCGATCAGGCGATTGAAGAACAGCGGAATCGCGCTCGCAAGACCGGCGGGTTTGAACAGGAAACGGCTCGCCCCGCAGTCACGGAGCTGGCCGGTCGTGTCGGAGCGACGAAGTTCGTCGGCTACGATCGCCTGGAGAGCGAGAGTCTCGTGCAGGCGATTTTGAAGGGTGATCGGTTGGTCAAAGAAGCGTCGGAAGGCGATGAGGTTGAATTAGTCCTGGATGTGACACCTTTTTATGCGGAAGGCGGCGGGCAGGTCGGCGACCGGGGCGTATTGATGGGCCATGATGGGCGGGTTGAGATCAAGGAAACTACGAGACCGGTGCCCACCCTCATTTTGCATAAGGGGATCGTCACGAAAGGACGAATTCGCGAGGGTGAGCAGCTGCGCATGACCGTCGATGCCACGACCAGGCAGGACGCTCAGCGAAACCATACCGCCACTCATTTGGTCCATGCCGCGTTGCGCGAGATGCTGGGGCCTCACGTCAAACAATATGGGTCACTCGTTGGGCCGAATCGTTTGCGGTTCGACTTTGCCCACTTCAGGCCGTTGTCGTCCCGCGATGTGGATGAGATTGAAACTGTCGTCAATAACGAGGTGCGGAAGAACGAGCGAGTCGCGACCGAGGTGATGAGCATTCAGGATGCGGTGGCCAAGGGCGCGTTGGCCTTCTTCGGCGATAAATATGGCGAGCAGGTGCGGGTGGTGACCGTCGAGTCGTTCAGCAAAGAACTCTGCGGCGGAACGCACTGTCAGCACACGGGGGACATCGGCCTGTTCAGGATTATGTCGGAGACCGGTGTCGCGGCAGGTGTGCGCCGGATCGAAGCCCAGACCGGAAGCGGGGCGCTCGCACACATGAAAAAATTGGAAACAGATATTCGGGAACTCTCGGATTTGCTCAAGGTGGGCCAGTCAGAATTGGTCGCGAAGACACGTAAGGTCATGACGCAGTTGAAAGACAAAGAACGCGAACTGGAAGAGCTGAAATTGAAAATGGCCAGCGGTTCAGCGGTTGAGGCTACGGCGAAAACCATCGCCGGCATCCGGGTGCATGTGCAGCGGACTGATGGTCTGGATGTGAACGGGATGCGCGCGCTGGCCGATCAGTTGCGAGATAAGCTGAAGAGTGGTGTCGTGGCTCTCGGCGCCGCCAACGATGGCAAGGTTTCGTTACTCGTGGTCGTGACGAAGGATTTGATTGCACGGCTCAAAGCAGGCGACCTCATCAAGGAGATGGCGGCGGAAGTCGGCGGCACGGGTGGCGGCCGGCCTGAGATGGCGCAGGCGGGCGGGAAGGACCCGGCCAAGCTGGACGCCGCGTTGGAAAAGGTCTTTGGGCTGGTCGAACGCATGCTGGAGCGGTACACTCATGGAGGGTAAACGAATTCTCGCGCTCGATTATGGGACCAAGCGGATCGGAGTGGCCCTGAGTGACGAGCTGGGGTGGACCGCCCAACCGCTTGAGACCCTCAATCGGCGCACGCTGGACCGGGACATTGCCCATATTGCGTCTCTCGTCGGGAGACATGAGGTCGGGCAAGTCCTGTTGGGTTTCCCCATTCAATTGGATGGCCGCGAGGGGCCGGCGATCCAGGCGATGCGCGAATTCCAGGCGCGGTTGGAACAGGGAGTGACCGTTCCCGTTATTCTGTGGGATGAACGGTTGACGACGAAGGCGGCGGAAGACCTCTTGATCGCTGCCGATGTCAGTAGGAAAAAGCGGAAGGGTGTGGTGGATCGCATCGCCGCTTCGATTTTGCTCCAGAGTTATCTGGCAAGCCTTGAGCCGGCGGCGAAGAGAGAGCCGGAGTCATGGTCGGATGAGTATGGGGAAGGAGAAACGGTAGAACCACCTCATGAGCCTACGGATCGTTCTCGGATGTCTGCTGGTCGTAATAGTCGCACTTGGCGTCGTCGCCTATCAGACGATTCGCTGGGCTGAAGGCCCGGCTACTCCCACAGAAACGCATCCTCCCTCGAAAGTCATCGTCATCCCAGACGGCTCGACGTTTCAACAAGTCGCCGAGCTGCTTGAGCGCGAACGCTTGATCAAGAGCAGTTTTGCCTTCGTCCTTTTTGGAAAGGCCCAATCTGCCGACCGGAAAGTGCATGCAGGTGAGTATGAGCTGAATCCCGGCATGACTCCGGCGGAGATTCTCTCGATGTTGCGCAGCGGCCAAGTGTTGCTCCACTCCTTGACTGTCCCGGAAGGGCTGACCTTCGTCCAAATCGCCGACTTGGCCGCTCAGGACGGCCTCACGGATCGCGCGGAGTTCCTCCGGCTTGCGAAGGATCGGGAGTTCATTACGTCTCTTGGTATCAAAGCGGAGACGCTGGAAGGGTATCTCTATCCCGACACCTATAAGTTTCCTCGCCCGGTCAAGGCGAGGGAGGTATTGGTGGCCATGGTCGAGCAGTTACGGCAGGAGGTTGGACCGGATCTCCATACTCGAATGCAAGAACTCAAGATGACCATGCACGAAGTGCTGACCCTCGCCTCCGTGATCGAAAAAGAGACCGGGTCGGGTGGCGAAAGGCCGGAGATTTCCGCGGTTTTTCACAACCGACTGAAGAAGCGGATTCCATTACAGAGTGATCCGACAGTCATCTATGGCTTACCGGCATTCGACGGAAATTTGCATAAGAAGGACCTGTCGAGTCCCAGTCCCTACAATACCTATCGCGTGCAAGGACTTCCGCCTGGACCGATTGCCAACCCGGGCATTCAAGCGATTCGCGCGGCGCTCTATCCATCCGATTCTCGCTCCTTGTATTTTGTCTCTCGGAACGATGGAACACATCAGTTCTCAGCGACGCTGATCGAGCACAACAAGGCAGTGGAGAAATATCAGAAGCGCCCCTTTCGTCGCGGAACCCATTCCCAGACGTCAATTGTCCCCCGAGGGGGGGCACAAGCCTATGAAGAAGGAGTGTTCTGAGTCATGTCTGAATGGAATGTACCGAGCCTCATCGACCACACGGTACTCAGGCCGGACGCCACAAAGATCGATGTTCTGCGACTGTGCCAGGAAGCAAAGGAGCATCGATTCACCGTGATTTTTGTACCGCCGTGCTATGTGGATGAGGCGGTGACAGCTGTCGCAGGCACTGCGATTCGTGTCGGCATCCCTATCGGGTTCCCCCTGGGTGGGCACACAACGAAGACCAAAGTCGACGAAGCCGTTGAAGCGGTCTCGCGCGGCGCGCATGTGCTGGATATGGTCATGAATGTGAGCCGACTCAAGTCAGGAGATCGTGAGTATGTACGACAGGACATTGCTGAAGTGGTGAAGGCGACACCTGGCGTCGAGCACAAAGTCATACTTGAAACCTGTTATCTGACGCCACAGGAAAAACGTACGGCCTGCCAGCTGGTGGTGGAGGCTGGCGCCGACTACGTCAAGACCTCGACTGGTTTCGGCCCCGCTGGCGCGACGGTCGCGGATGTCAGGCTGATGAAGGACGCTGTTGCGAGTCGCGCCAAGGTGAAAGCCTCCGGAGGAATTAGAGACTGGAAGACCGCGCTCGCGATGCTTGAAGCGGGTGCGGATCGGATCGGCACGAGCGCAAGTCTTGCGATCCTGGCCGAGTGGAAGTTGCAAGGCGCGCGACAAGCGAGATGAGCGCGACTTGCGCGACGTGCAGTCTCGTTAAAGACGGTACTCGTTAACTGTTAATCGTTGTTTCATCACCCGTCTCGCTTTTCCCGCCAGTCTCGCCAGTCGCGCGTAATTTTCTCGCATCTGCTATAGTGCGCCCATGATTAATCGTGTCATCGTGTTGGTGGTGGATGGACTCGGCGTCGGAGCCATGCCTGATGCGGCGGAATATGGCGATGCCGGTTCCAATACCTTGTCTCACCTGGCCGATGCCGTTGGGGGACTCAGTCTTCCCACGATGGAAGCGCTCGGGCTTGGCCATATCACGGAAATCAAAGGTGTACGGACGATGGGGCAGCCGGAAGGGTGTTTCGGTCGTCTTGGATTTCTCTCGAAGAGTGTGGATTCCGTGGCCGGCTATTGGGAGATGGCCGGCTGTCTTACTGATGTTGCCGGGCCGCAGTATCCCACCGGATTTCCTCCTGACATGGTGGCGATTCTCGAACAGGCATTCGGCCGCAAGATCGTCGGCAACCGCCGCATCTCAGGAACGGCCATGCTGCGTGAGTGTGAGGCTGAACATCTGTCGTCGGGCGCGTTGATTGTCTGGACGGATGGACGACGGACCTGCCACGTGGCGGCGCACGAGAGCGCCATGCGTCGGGACGAATTCTTTCAGCGCTGCCGGGCCGCGAGAAAATTGCTCAAGGACTCCTGGGGGATTGTGCGTGTGTCGGCCCATCCTCTCTCAGGTGATAACGGCGCGGTGGAATTTAGCCCACAACCCCGTGCGTTCGTGCTCGAACCGCCCGGGCCGACCATGTTCGATGTGCTCAATCGTGCGAGTCAAATACTGATTGGACTGGGGAAAGTCGGCGATCTCTTCAGCGGTCGCGGACTCACTCGTTCCATTCCCGTTGGGCACTGGACGGCGCTATTCGCCGAGATCACGGGGATGTTGAATAAGGTTCCCCGCGGATTGATTTTTGCCGGACTTGATGTCCTGGAATCGAATGCGGCAGAGTCGGCCACGGCCCTCCATGATTTCGATCGAAAGCTTCCCGGTTTGCTGGAACGGCTTCGGCCAGGCGACCTGCTTCTCCTGACCGGCGACCATGGACGGGATATCACGAAGGCGGATCAGGTCCCGACTCGGGAATATGTCCCTCTCTTGGCCACGGGGCCGAAGTTGGCTTATGGGGTAGATCTCGGCATCAGAACTTCTGCCGCTGATCTGGGACATACTATTGTAGAAGCCCTACAAGGGGGCCAACTTCCTGTGGGTGAGAGTTTTCTCGATGCGTTCCGCGCAGGGTAGTGGGCGGGACGTAAGGCGTGAAGCATAAGGGGTAACGGGAGCAGGCGGTTTCGGGATGTCTTTCGAACGCAAACTGAAGGAACTACATCTGGAGTTGCCTCACCCGCCGCAACCGCTGGCGACCTACGTTCCTGCGATCCAGGCAGGAGTGTTCTTGTTTTTGTCCGGTGTTCTTCCTATGCGAGACGGACAGTTGGCGTTCTCCGGTAAGCTGGGACGTGATCTGACGGTCGAACAGGGGATGGAGGCGTCCAGACTCGCGCTCCTGAATGCCTTGGCGATGGCCAAGCAGGAACTCGGGACGTTGGATCGGATTACGCGTGTCGTGAAAGTCGTCGGGTATGTGGCGTCGGCGGAAGGTTTTGTGCAGCAGCCTCAAGTTCTCAACGGAGCGTCGGACCTCCTAGTGGAGATCTTTGGAGAAGTTGGTCGTCATGCACGTGTGGCTGTGGGGGCTGCTGAGTTGCCTCGCGGGGCCCCTGTCGAAATTGAAATGATTCTTTCCACTTCCTCATTGGTTTCTCGAACCGACTCCGAACGCTGAGCGTGGTCTGGCTCGCCGGATTGACTCTCGAAAAAACCGCTTGCTATAGTCGGTTGGTCTGGTTTATTTGGTTTGTCTCGTTTGTTTGGTTGAATGGAACCAATCAGATGAACCAGGCAAACCAGATAGACCGACCAACCAGATGAACCAAATCAACCAGATATACAAAATAAACCAGATGATGAATGCATTCGTAACCGGCGTGTGTGCGATGACGATGTGGGCCAGTCTGAGCGTTGGGGTGGTTGCGGCTGCTCCTTCGCCACTCGAGCTGCATCCGTCAACGGCAGTCCCGGGCGCTACGATAACGATCGGCGGGAAGGGGTTCGGCACATTTCGATCCGTGCATGTCAATCGGGTCACTGTCGGTGGAGTCCCTGCGTTGATTCAGCGATGGGAGTCCGACCTGATCGAGGTGAAGGTTCCCTTCCGTGCTCAATCGGGTCCCGTTGAAATCATGGCCGGGAAAAAGAAGATGGCCGCCGGGAAACTCATCATCGTGCAGCCGACAATTACTTCGGTGACGCCGGCAGAGATCGAACCAGGCCATACGGTGCAGATTGCCGGCGCACATTTCGGTCTCACGGCCGGCCCGCGCGATCCCAATACGATGTTCGGAGTCAACGATGTCATGATCGGGAACGTGGTCGTCAGGCCGCGCCGCTGGAAAGACGACGTGATCGAAGTCGAGGTTCCCACGAATGCAGTGACGGGCGATGTCGTCGTCCGATTGGCTTCGTCTGATCCCTTGCCGGATGGGTCGTGTTGCGCTCCAGTCCAGTACAAGGTGAGCAATGCCGTTCCGCTGAAGTTGGTTCCGAGCATTCGCGTCGATCCTGTGAGCGGGCCGGTCGGAACGAAGGTCGTCTTCTTCGGCCAGGGTTTTGGCGCCGCGAAAGAGGCAGGCGACAAGGTGACGTTCGGTGGACATCTCGCCAGCATCGCCCAGTGGTCCGACAGCGCCATTGTCGTGCATCTTCCGATGGATGCGGAGACCGGACCCATTATTCTGACCATGCAGGGGCGTGAGCGGACGGTCGGAACCTTTACGGTTCATGTACCAAAAGTGATCGTCGTGACGCCTCCGGCCGCCCCGATCGGTACGCTGCTCAGGATCAGCGGCGAACATTTCGGTTTCTACTCCGAAAGCGGATCGACTCCCTACGCGTTTACTGATTTTAATACGGGGGAGAATCGGGTCGATATCGGTGGTGTGCGCGCCGTCATCTATCGCTGGCAAGACGATCGAATCGATGTCTGGGTGCCCTTCAGCGCGAAGAGCGGGCCGGTCGTGATCTATCGAGGCGCGACGAAGCCTAATCCCGACGGTTCTTGCTGTGCAACGAAGGAGACTCTCAAAATTGAGGCGGGGGTCTTTACGTTGGTGACGCCGAAGGTCGACTCCTACAGTCCGCAATCGGGCGGACTCGATGAATTGATCACGATCAAAGGGTCGGGGTTCGGCTCCTTCTTGAAAACCGCGGAGCATGCCTATTTAGGTCTCAACGAGGGGGCTTACAAGCGACGAGAAGATATCGAGTTAGACGAGAATGTATCCCGTACGGAAGTCCTATTCAGCAACATCGCGGCGCAGGTGATGTCCTGGACGGACACGGAGATCGTCGTACGCGTGCCTCGTCGGAATCTCTATGGTGTGGGGAAGCGTAATGAGTTCTTCAACGATCTCGCTACTGGGCCGCTGGTTGTGCGGCGCGGCTCCTGGGATGTGCAGCCCGACGATACCTGTTGCACTTCAAAGAAATGGCTGACGTTGGAAGTGGGTACCTTTACCATTCTAGCCAAGGGCATGCCCGATCCAAGCTACTTCAATAACAATCGGCCTGACGCCGATACCAACCAGTGAGATATGGATTACAGGGATCATGGTGGGGGTTTTCTCTGCCCCGCGCTGGATGCCCTGCGATGATACTGCTGGCGACGTTGATATGCGCGCCTCCCTCGTGGACTGCTGACTCTCCTCTTACGATCACCCCTCAAGAGAGCCATACGGAAGCCATCCTGATGGGGCTCTATTTTCATACGCCTCAGCTAGGTTGGGCCGTGGGGTCTGGCGGCACTATTCTGAAGACGGTCGATGGCGGAATGAAATGGAAGAAGGTCGTCAGCGGTACCACGGCGAGCCTCTCGGCTGTTCTCTTTGTCGACGAAAAGCAGGGATGGGCCGTTGGAGCCAATGGGACGATTCGCCGGAGCCAAGACGGGGGGAATATCTGGCATCAGCAACGTGTCGATACGCAGGTGACATTCTACGGTCTTTCGTTTGTGTCGCCCAGCGAGGGATGGGTGGTCGGCGGCAACGGCACCATTCTTCATACACAGGACGGCGGGATCCATTGGGTCGACCAAGCGAGCAAGACGAACGCGGCCCTCTATGGCGTACAGTTCCTTAGCACACACCACGGGACGTCGGTTGGAGCGTTGGGGACTGTCTTGATGACGGACGATGGCGGGATGACCTGGACTCCGCAAGAGACGCAGGGTGCTGTCACGCTGTTCGATGTGTACTTTTCCGATATGTCGACCGGATGGGTGGTCGGGAACGCGGGCGCCATTTTCCAGACGACCGATGGCGGCCATCAATGGATCGATCGCACGCTGCCTTGTACCCGCACCTGCACGAAGCTGACCGACCTCTTGCGCGTGCGGTTTACCGACCCACAGACCGGATGGATTGCAGGGGAACGGGGCATGGTCTACCGGACCACTGACAGTGGCTTTACCTGGACAGAGCAGGGCGCAATAGCGAAGGTCTCGCTGTTCGGCCTCTCCTTTCCTGATGGAACACAGGGTTGGGTGAGTGGAGAACACGGCACGATCGTTCATCTGGCCGTTGGCCATTGAGATTCTTGCGAGATTCGCGAGACTCGCGGGAAAAGCGAGACGGTTCGGGGGTTTCAGCTTCGCGAGTCGTGCCTGTGCGCACGTCTAGCTTGTCTCGCTCGCCATCTCATCGAGTCGTGATTGGAGAATGCTGAGTGCGGCGATCGCTGCGGTTTCAGCCCGCAAGATTCGTGGTCCGAGAGTGAGAGGAAGGAAGCCCTGCTCCTGTGCAAGCCGTTGCTCTTCCGGCGCCCATCCCCCTTCCGGTCCGATCAACAAGACAATCGGATGCTCACGATCCGACGGCAACGGTATAGCGCCGAGCGAGGGGCCGTTGGATCGTTCCACGAGCATACCTTTCAGAGGCGCTGAGGCATATTGCCGGCAGATCCCTGCGAGGTCTATCGGATCTGTGATGGTGGGAATGGTCCATCGCTCTGATTGTTGCGCCGCGTCCCGCGCAATGCGTTCCCATCGGGATCGTTGATGTTCCAGACGTTCCGGGTTGAGCTTGATGACGCTGTGTGTGCTGTGAATGGGCACAATGGCAGCGACCCCGAGTTCTGTGGCCTTCTGAATCACCCAGTCCATCTTGTCGCCTTTGATCAACGACTGTCCGAGTACGATCGGCGAGGTCTTATGTGTCGGCTCGGTCTGTCGATCGATGATGCGGCTGTCGATGGCCTGTGAGGTTATGTGGGTCACTTCCACGCGATAACGGGTTCCACACCCGTCATTCAAGGTAAGAACGTCTCCCTGGCGCAAACGGAGGCTATCGCGAAGATGATGAAGGAGGTCGCCGGTTACGCGGATGGTAGAGGGAGTGATGGCGTCAGGGTTGACGAAGAATGTAGACATAGGCTGCGGCAAACGATCTGCAAGCATCTGCGTCGTTCTCGGTTCGAAAAAAGCCTCAACGTATTCCAGTGAATACGCCTCCGGTTTTTTCGAGCCTGCGGCCTCGCATCTACCAGCAGCTCCTTTGCCTCGCAACGAAGGTTACTTGGACAGACTATAGCTCACCGTTGTTACTCGAAGAAAGTCTTCATCTTGTCGAAGAAGCCGTCGCTGTCTTCTTCCATCGACATGCCGCTCTCTTTGGCAAACTCTCTGAGCAATTCTTTCTGCCGAGCGGTCAGTTTGGTGGGGATCTGAATCTTGATGACGAATAACTGGTCGCCGGTACTGTTGTTTTTGAGGCTTGGAATGCCCAAGCCCTTGATGCGCAGGATCTTATCCTGCTGTGTGCCGGAAGGAATCTTGATGACCGTATTGCCTTTCAGCGTGGGGACCTCAATCTTTCCTCCGAGGACGGCTGTGACAAACTGAATCGGGACGTCACAAAGGATATCGTGCCCTTGACGCTGGAAGATCGGGTGCGCCTTGACAGTAATTGCCACATAGAGATCGCCTGGCGGGCCTCCATTGAGTCCGTGCTCCCCTTCGTTCGAGAGGCGCAGGCGCATGCCTGACTCGATGCCGGCTGGGATGTGTACGGCGATGGTTCGTTCTCGATAGGTGCGTTGACGGCCCTGGCAGGCAGGACAGGGTTCTGTGACGATACGTCCGGTCCCTTCGCATTGGCCGCAGGGACGGGTGATGCTGAAGAATCCCTGCTGGAACCGCATCTGTCCCGCGCCTTTGCAACTGGGGCATGTCTTGACCGATGCTGCGCTCTTCGCGCCGCTCCCTTTGCAGTCTCCGCACACTTCCCATCGCGGGATTTTGAGTTTGGCATCTTTCCCATAGACGGCTTCTTCGAAGGTCAGTTCGAGATTGTATTGGAGGTCGTTGCCGCGCTCCGCCCGAGTGCCGCCTCGTTGGCCTCCGAAAAAATCCTCGAAGATGTCGTTGAAGGCATCGCCGAAGCCGCTTCCGCCAAAGCCGAAGCCGTCCGGTCCGCCACCTTGCTGGGTTCCTGCATGGCCGAACATGTCGTAGCGCTTGCGTTTATCCTGATCGCTCAGCGTCTCGTAGGCTTCATTGACTTCTTTGAATTTTTCTTCTGATGCTTTTTTCTGGGCCTCTCCCGTCTGGAGATCGGGATGGTGTTGGCGGGCCATCTTCCGATACGCCTTCTTGAGGTCGTCGTCAGACGCGGTTCGATCAACGCCTAAGGTTTCGTAGTAGTCGCGTTTGGACACGGACGCCATTTCTCAGGGTGAAAGAGCAGCAAGACCGAGCCCCCTGCATAGGCGAAGCTCGGTCTACTGACGGTATTCTAACTTACTTCTTGTCTTTGTCTACTTCTTCGAATTCCGCATCCACGACCTTTTCATCCGTCTTGGTCTCGCCAGCTCCGGTGCCGCCACCCGTCTCGGCGCCGTTACCGGATGCAGTCGATGCCGAAGCCTTCTTGTACATTTCCTCGGCTAATTTGTGAGACGCAGTCGTCAACGTTTGAGTAGCGGACTCGATCGCCTCGGGGTCCGTTCCCTCCACCGCTTTCTTCAGCGCAGCAATAGCTTCCTCGATCTTGGTCTTGTCTTCGGCAGCGATCTTGTCGCCATGCTCGCTCAGGTTCTTTTCCGTCTGGTAGATCAGGCTGTCGGCCTGGTTTTTGGCTTCGGCGGTCTTCCGCCGTTTCTTGTCTTCGTCGGTATGCGCTTGTGCATCCTTCACCAGTTTTTCGACTTCTTCCTTGCTCAAGCCGCTGGACGCCGTGATCTTGATGGACTGTTCCTTTTGTGTCGCCAAGTCTTTGGCCGAGACATGGACGATGCCGTTGGCGTCGATGTCGAACGTCACTTCGACTTGCGGCATCCCGCGTGGCGCGGGAGGAATCCCGACCAAGTCGAACTGGCCGAGAAGCTTGTTGTCGTTCGCCATCTCGCGTTCGCCCTGGAAGACTCGAATGGTCACCGCTGTTTGATTGTCGGCAGCCGTCGAGAAGACCTGGCTCTTTTTCGTCGGAACAGTCGTGTTCCGCTCGATCAACTTCGTAAAGACACCGCCGAGAGTTTCGATACCCAGAGACAGCGGCGTCACGTCAAGGAGCAGCACGTCCTTCACTTCGCCCTTGAGCACGCCGCCTTGAATGGCCGCGCCGATGGCGACGACTTCGTCCGGATTCACACCCCGGTGCGGTTCTTTGCCGAAAAATTCTTTGACGGCCTGAATAACTTTCGGCATACGAGTCATGCCGCCGACGAGGACGACTTCCTTGATGTCGCCTGCGGATACGCCGGCGTCGGAGAGCGCTTTCTTGCAGGGCTCGATGGATCGTTTAATTAGGTCGTCGACCAACTGTTCAAGTTTCGCGCGGGTCAGTTTCACGACCAGATGTTTCGGTCCGTTGGCGTCCGCGGTGACGAAGGGCAGATTGATCTCGGTTTCCTGTGACGATGAGAGTTCGATCTTGGCGCGTTCCGCCGCTTCTTTCAGGCGCTGGAGGGCCATGCGATCCTTCCGAAGATCGATGCCTTGATCCTTCTTGAACTCATCGACCAACCAGTCCATGACGCGCTGGTCGAAGTCGTCGCCGCCGAGATACGTATCGCCGTTGGTCGACTTGACCTCGAATACGCCGTCGCCGATCTCAAGGATAGAAACGTCGAATGTACCGCCGCCCAAGTCATAGACGACGATCCGTTCATCTTTTTTCTTGTCCAGACCGTAGGCGAGAGACGCGGCGGTCGGCTCGTTGATGATCCGGAGGACGTTCAAGCCCGCGATCTGGCCCGCATCTTTGGTGGCTTGGCGCTGGCTGTCGTCGAAGTAGGCTGGAACGGTGATAACCGCCTCGGTGACTTTCTCGCCGAGATAGTCCTCCGCGGTCTGCCGCATCTTTTGCAAAATCATGGCGGAGATTTCCGGCGGACTGTAGCGCTTGCCGCGTAATTCGACGTGCGCATCGCCGTTGTCCCCCTCGGACACCTTGTAGGGCAGCCGCTTGGCGGCGTCGGTCACTTGCTGGCTACGGAATTTGCGGCCCATGAGGCGCTTCACTGAAAAAATCGTGTTCTCCGGATTCGTAATCGCCTGGCGTTTCGCAATCTGCCCGACGAGGCGCTCGCCTTTTTCTGTAATGGCGACGACGGACGGTGTTGTACGGGCCCCTTCTGCGTTGGCGATCACAACTGGTTCACCGCCGCTCATGATAGAAACGCAAGAGTTCGTGGTTCCAAGGTCGATGCCGATCACTTTTCCCATGTGCCTACTCCTTCCTCACTAGATCTGTCTTTGATAATGTTGTTACGACGAGCTGGTTGTATCGTCTGTTCCCGGTGCGCCGTTGGTCTTCCCCGTGGATACGCTCACCATGGCCGCTCGTAAGATACGGTCATGCAGCAGATATCCTCGCTGAAACTCCTCCACCACGTGTTGCTCCGGGATCTTCTTGGACGCGACGGAGGTGACGGATTGATGTGTGGCGGGATTGAACAGCTGGCCTACCGTCTCGACGGGTTTGACATGAAACCTCGACAAGACTCCCGTCAACTGCTTGAGCGTGAGATCCACGCCTTGGATGAGGACGTTGCTGTTCCCCCCCTCTTGAGAAGCTTTAATGGCCCGTTCGAGATTGTCGACGACTGGTAAGAGCTCCTTCAGCAATGGTTCATTGCCGAATCGGATCTGGTCGCGTTGGTCCCGCTGGATCAATCGCTTATAGTTATCAAACTCGGCGGCGAGCCGAAGATATTTATCGTTTAAACTCTTCACCTCTTCAGCCTTTGCCACGAGAGCCTGCTGAAGCTCTGTGACTAGGCCGGCTTCCTCTGTGGCCGAAGATGTGCTCTGCGATAAATCATCCAAGTTATCGATTGTATTCGCGTTCTGGTGTTCCTCAGCCATCAAAGACTCCTTTGTTCGTCTGGAGATAGCCACAGGGCCCATAAAGTCAACCGGGCCAGAAAAATTAATTACTTGTGCATGGGGTGGCGAGACTGGCGGGAAAAGCGAGACTCGCGAGAAAAGTGCAATCCGAAGTTCGAAGCTCTGAAAACTCAGAACCCAGAACTCAAAACCCGCCTGTCCCGCTCGTCTCACCTTTCTCGCGCATCACGCTATTCGGCTAGACCACCAGAGCGGGAGGGGGGCTATTGCCTTGGGCTCGCCGGTAGAGGAGCTCAAGACCTTCTAAGGTCAGGAGTGGCTCAATTTTTTGAATGGAAGTGGTTTCGGCTGCCAAGATGGAACTGAGTCCTCCGGTGCCGATGACGTAGGCTGAGCGTCCAAGTTCCTGTTCCATTCGCCGGACGACAGTATCGACCATTCCTGCATATCCGAATAACAGGCCGGCTTGAATGCTACTGGCGGTGTCGGCGCCGATTACGGTCTTCGGACGGATCAATTCCACTTTGGCCAGTTTGGCGGCGCGTGCGAACAGAGCTTCCGCCGAGATTCCGAGGCCGGGGGAGATGACGCCTCCGAGGTAGTGGCCCTCTGCCGTGATGGCGCAAAAGGTCGTGGCGGTGCCGAAATCGACAACTATGAGGTCTCGGCGATATTTATGATAGGCGGCTGCGGCATTCACTAGCCGGTCGCTGCCGATTTCTTTTGGGTTGGCGTAACAGAGTGTGAGCCCCGTGTCCGTATCCGAGGTGACAATCAGGGGGTGCTGATGAAAGTATTGCTTGAGCATGTCTTCGACGGTTCCGGTCAGCGCAGGCACGACGCTGGAGATGATGGCTCCGGAGAGACGTTGGGGGGGAATGCCTGCTGCCGCGAGAAGATTGGTAAAGAGGATGCCGTACTCGTCCGAGGTCTTTTTCACGTCCGTAGCCAATCGCCAATGGGCCGCCAGGCTGCGGTCGTCATACACGCCCAAGAGAATATTCGTATTGCCGATATCAACGACGAGGAGCATAGGACCTATTGTACGGTTCGATCGGGTAGTTTGGCTAGCGCCCAAACCGCGAGACTCGCATGACCGGCGAGAAAATCAGTACGGGCGGCACTTTTCATCTTCGCGAGTCGCGCCTGTCGCGCGCGTCTCGCTTGTCTCGCGGGCTAAATTCTTACGTGGATGATGTCCGCCACGCGTAAGTGGACCACTTCCGGCGTTCCCGATCCGGGTTGAGTTGCCTGCGGCCGCACGCGTAAGGATCCATCCTGGCCGATTCCCTCGGCAAGTCCCACGATCACATCTCCATTGGCCAACGTCGCTCGTACCGTGATACCGATGGTTGAGCATCGTTGGTAATAGGCCAGTGCAATCCGATTCGTTCCGTGAACGGCCAATTCATCGAGGCACTGTTCGAGTTCGAGGAGCAGCTGGGCGAGCAGCCTGTTACGGTCGACGACGATCTTCCGTTCCTGCCAGATCGACGTGGCTGAGTTGCGAAGGCCAACGGGCCAGTCATCGCGCTCACCGTTGACATTGATGCCGATTCCGATGATCTGGAAGGAGTCAGATCGCATTCCTGCACCGCTTTCACAGAGGATTCCGCCGACTTTTCGTTCCGAGATCAAGAGATCGTTGGGCCACTTCACGGAGACGTGGAGGGACGAGACTTGTTCGATCGCTTCGGCTGCGGCCAGCGCAGAAATCAGCGGCAGCCAGGAGAGCCATTCCGTGAGGCGCTCCGGTGGGCGCGCTGTTCTGAGAATGATGGAACAGTAGAGATTGGCGCCTGGCGGAGAAAACCAGGTTCTGGAGAGACGCCCGCGCCCAGCGGTTTGGCTATCGGCAGCGACGACGGTGCCATGCTCTACTTCTGCCTGCGCGAGCTGAACAGCTTCCCGGTTGGTTGAAGGGAGGGAGTCGAACAGTTCGATGCGGCGCCCCAGCCACGTGGTGGATAGGGTGCTCTGAATGGTGTCTCTGGTGAGTGGTGGCGAAGGTTGCATATTGCCTGGCAGATCGTTGTTTGGTTTATTTGGTTTGTCTCGTTTGCTTGGTTAAACAAAACCAATTAAATGAACGAAACAAACCAAACAAACCAGATCAACCAAATGAACCGGGCCGGCGCCGGCGGTGTGGTTCGAGTACCAAGCTCAGTGTCGCTGCGGGAGCTGAATGGGTGAGGGCTCCGATAGAGATTCGGTCGGGGCCGGCGGCTGCCATGGCGCGTACGTTCTTTAGGGTGATGCCTCCCGAGACTTCCACCAGGGCACGACCGTCGATAAGTTTCACCGCTTGCTTGACTGCGCTGGGAGTCATATTGTCCAAGAGAATGATGTCGGCTTTGCCATGAAGGGCGGCCTGAACTTCCGATAGCGATTCCACTTCGACAATCACTGGCTTGTCTTTGGAAGCAGTTGCTCGCGCTATCTTGCAGGCAGTAAGGACGGCCTGCTTTTTACTTTTTATCAGGGCCAGATGATTGTCCTTGATCAAGATGCCATCGCCGAGCGACACACGGTGATTCGTTCCCCCGCCAAGTGACACAGCCCATTTCTGAATCGCTCTCCAGCCGGGGAGCGTCTTTCTTGTATCCATGATGTCGACCGGATAGCCATGAACGGCGCGGCAGAAACGGTTGGTCAGTGTGGCGATCCCGGAGAGATATTGGAGGAAGTTCAAGGCGACTCGTTCGGCCATTAGAATGGATCGTCCATCGCCTTCGATCTGCAATAGGATATCCCCATTTTTGGCATGCGAACCATCTTGTCGGGATGGGGTCAGCTTGAGAGAGGCATCGACTGCGATGAATGTTTGAATGGCCGCTGCCATTCCTGCAACGACGAGGGGTTGTTGGGCGATGATCTTCGCGCGGCCAGGAGTAGGTTCGGAAAAGAGCGCCGCTGTCGTGATGTCGCCTTGGGCGAGGTCTTCTTCGAGTCCCATCCGGACCGCGCGTCGGATGTCAACAGCCGGCAGCGCCACCATGCTAGGTTCCCAGCATCGCGCGCAGCTGCTGTTCGCTGCTGGTCAGCATGGCGCGGTCACGAGAGAGTGCGCGGAGGCGGTCCTGATGGTCGGCAATCACTTCAGGCGGTGCTTTTGAGACAAAATCAGCATTGTTCAACTTGCCGTCGAGCCGCTGGGATTCCTTGTCGGTTTCTTCAGTCTGCTTCACGAGGCGGTCGAGCGCTTTCTTGAGGTCCACGTCACCCTCGACGGATACGCCCACTGTGATACCGTCTGTGATGAGGCGGAGGATATTCGATGTCGGCCACTGGGCGATAGGAACG
>CBDDRH010000222.1:0-11864 GCA_965233025.1 uncultured bacterium | reverse complement strand
GGTTCCTCACGAAATGGCCTGAGCGCATTCCTTACCCATTGACGGTGTCCTTCGGCACGCCGCTGCCATCGGATACGCCGGCGCACCAGCTCCGCGATGCGGTTCGCACACTCGGAGAAGAGGCTTGGCGCCTGCGCAAATCCAGTCGCCGCCCGCTGCACCGTGAATTCATTCATGCCATGAGGAGGCATCCGTTCCGCTTCGCCATGGCAGACCACAACCGCCCACGTGTGTCGTCGCTCCAAGCCCTGATCGGGTCCATCACACTCGCCAGAGCGCTTCGGCCACATTGGGAAGACCAGCGTCATGTCGGCATTCTGCTCCCTCCGACTGTCCCCGGCGCATTGGTCAACGTGGCGGCGCCCCTGTGCGGGAAGGCCAGCGTGAATTTGAACTACACGGTCGGCAAGTCCGGCCTCGAAGCGGCCGTGCGTCTCGCCGGCCTTCGCACGATCGTCACCAGCCGCGTCTTCGTCGAGAAGGCCAAATTGGAGTTGCCGGACGGGCCGTCGATCGTGTGGCTGGAGGATATCGCCCGCACCATCGGCACAGGACAGAAGCTCATGGCGAGTCTCCTCGCCCTCTGCGCCCCTGCACGGATGGTCGAACGAGCCTGCGGACAGCACACGCCGCTCACCATGGACGATCTGGCCACCATCATCTTCAGCAGCGGCAGCACGGGGGAACCGAAGGGTGTGATGCTGTCTCATTTCAACATCGATGCCAATGAGCAGGGAACCAGCCAAGTTCTCCATCTCTATCAAGAGGAGCGAGTACTCGGCATTCTTCCGTTCTTCCATTCGTTCGGCTATCTCGTCTTCTGGCTCGTCATGTTCAACAACGCGGGCCTCATTTTCCATCCCTCCCCGCTCGACGTCGCCGCTATCGGCGAACTCGTGCGCCGTTACCGCATCACGTTCCTCGTCACCACGCCGACCTTTCTCCAACTGTATCAGCGCCGTTGTACCCCGGAGCAATTCAGTTCGCTGCGCGTAGTCCTGACCGGCGCTGAGAAACTTCCGCCCCGGCTCGTACGGGCATTTGAAGATCGGTTCGGCATCGAACCGATCGAGGGCTATGGCGTCACCGAATGCGCCCCCGTCGTCGCTGTCAATTGTCCGGACTTCCGAGCCGCCGGGTACTACCAACCGGCCTCACGGCGGGGAACGGTCGGCCAACCGCTGCCCGGCGTGTCTGTGAAAATCGTCGATCCCGACAGCTTTGCCTCATTACCCCCCAATACCCCCGGCATGTTGCTGGTTGGAGGCCCCAACGTCATGAAGGGATACCTTGGGCGTGAGGATCTGACCGACAACGCTCTGCGCGACGGCTGGTACATTACGGGCGACATCGCGATATTGGATGAAGACGGGTTCTTGACGATCACCGATCGGCTCTCGCGCTTCTCCAAGATCGGCGGTGAAATGGTCCCGCATGGCCGCGTGGAAGAAGCGTTGCAGCACGCCGCTGACGCCGACATGCAAGTCTTCGCCGTCACCGGCATTCCGGATGAGCGTAAAGGCGAGCAGCTCGCGGTCCTTCACACCTTGGATGAGTCGAAAATTCCCGGCATCCTGGGCAAGCTCACAGCAAACGGTCTCCCGAACCTTTATATTCCATCACGCACGAATTTCATCAAAGTCGACGCCCTGCCGATGCTGGGGACTGGGAAAATGGATCTGCGGAGCCTGAAACGGATTGCGATCGAGAGACTCCGAAAAGGATAAGCCCGTTCCGAGTTTCGGGTTTCGGGTTGCGTGTTTCGGGGCTTTGAACTCGAAACTCGAAACCCAAAACTCGAAACTCTTACAAACGAAACCCGAAACCCGAAACTCCCAATGACCCGTTCAGACAAAATACTGATCGACTGCCACGTTCACCTCGCCGCGCTCCCCGACGGCGACAATGGCTGTTACATCTCGCCGAAAATGCTGCGAAGCCTGTTGTTTCGATTCCTCTTATGGAAGCACCAGCTGTCTCCTTCAAATCCACGGGAAGCGAACCGGAAATACCTCGACGATCTGCTCACCGAATTGCGCGCGTCACGTCATGTTCAACAAGCCGTACTCCTCGGTATGGATGGGGTCTACGACCAAAACGGCCGGCTTGATCAGGCCCACACGGATTTTCTGATCAGCAACGACTACGTGCTGAAGACCGCGAGGGCTTATCCGAATGAATTCCTCGCCGGCGTCTCGATCAATCCGCAGCGACGGGACGCAGTCGAAGAAGTCCATCGTTGCGCCGATGGCGGCGCGACATTGGTGAAGGTCCTTCCAAACGCGCAGCAGTTCAACCCGGCTGAGACGCGCTACAAAGCCTTCTATCGCGCGTTGGCGGAACGGAAACTGCCGTTCCTAAGTCACGTCGGGTACGAGTTCAGCTTGATCGGCAAGGATCAATCAGTCGGTGACCCTGATCGATTGAAACTGGCACTGGATGAAGGAGCCACAGTCATCGCCGCCCATGCCTGCAGTTATGGTTTGATGCTGTACGAGAAATTCCTCCCGACGTTTCAGGACTTTGCAAAACGCTACCCACATTTCTACGCCGACATTTCCGCTCTGACGCTGCCCAATCGTATGCGCATGCTGCTGCACCTCCGACACTACCCGGAGATTCACGAACGCCTCCTCTTCGGTACTGACTATCCCCTGTCTGTGTTCCACATCGCCGCCTGGGGTCGCGTGGCCTTCGGCACACTACTCAAGATGATCCGGACCAAAAACCGCTTTGACCGGCAAGTCGAGGTCTGTAACGGGCTGAAGCTCGGTTTTCGCTCGCTTGGAGAATTGCTTCCTCACTCAACGACAAAAACGACACCCTAGAGCGACCTATCGATGGATCGAGACGCGATTCTCAAATCTCTCCGCGAAAGGATTCTGGCTTTCGCCACATTACGAGTATCGAAGGATCGTGCGGAAGATCTCGTCCAAGAGGTCCTCGTCGTCCTGCACGACAAATATGCCCATGTGATGGAGCTGACCGAGTTGGTTCCTCTCGCCTTTCAAGTTTTGAGGTTCAAGATGCTGGACGCCCATCGTAAGTCGCTCAGACGAGGCGAGTATAACCAAGAGTCAGTTGACGACCTTCCGCTCGCCGATCCGGGCGACGATCCCATGATGCAACTCGACCAGCAACAGCGAGTGGGCCGGTTGCTGGCCGCTATGGCTCAGCTCGGCGAACGCTGCCGTGCACTCTTCAAGTGGAAGTTGGAAGGGAAAAGCTTCCCCGAGATTCAAAAGATCATGGGTCAGAACTCGATCAATACGATCTACACCTGGGACCTGCGGTGCAGGAACCAGTTGCTCAGCCTAATGGGAGGTAGTTGGGAGTGATGGGGAAGTTCTGAGTTCTGAGTTGTAGATTCTGAGCGCTTCACGAGCGACGTAAGAAATGTCTGAACACGATCTCGAAAAACTGCTGGGCGGATTTGCAGCCGATACGCTGACGCCGGAGGAGAAGCAGGATCTCTATACCGCCGTGCTGCAAGACCAACAGCTGTTCAATGCGCTCGCCGATGAGCAGGCGTTGAAAGAATTGCTCGCCGATCCGGACGTACGCCGCAGACTTCTCGCTTCGTTGGAGCAGAAGAGCGCCTCAAACACTGGTGTTTCTCTGTCATGGTTGGATTGGTTCCGCCGTCCAGCAGGCCTCGCTCTCGCCGGCGGCCTGTCGGCAGCTGCCCTTGCAGTGGTGCTGGGCGGCAGGATTTATCAGGACAGTCTGCGACAGGAGGCACAATCGATCGCAACCGAAGAGGTAAAGCCGGCGACGCCTCAAGCCGTGGAGCCCCAGTCGAACGCTAAAGAGAATCTCGCTCCAGCGATCGACCGCCAGAAAAAGGACGGGTTGATCGACAAGCCGGCTATGCAGCAACGATCCATGCCACCTCTTTCAAAGAAAGAACGAGCCTCAGATGTTGCCCGAGACAGTCTGAAACAGCGAAGCCGGCAAGATGAGGTCCGCAGCCAAGCCGAAGCGCCCGTGGCTGCACTCAGCAAGTCCGCGGAGGAAGCGCCCTCGCCGTCAGATCAGAAGCTCGCACCACGCTCCGCACCACCAGCCACTGCACCGGAGCCAAAACCTCTGCAAGCTCCACCCGGTGGGCAAATCGCTGCCACCGCCACGCCGGCGCTCGGCGCTCGGGCCCTGTTCTATGGAGGAATGCCAGGCCGAGCTGATACGCGCTCGATGGCCAAAGAGCAAGAGCAGACCATGAAGCCCCTGGCCGAATCAACGCCGCAAGCGAACCGGTTTGAACGGAAACAGGAAGGTCTTCCACAGCTGGGGAAAGCAGCAGGCGCTGCCGTTCACTTCAGCCCCCTAGGCCTCCGTTACAGCTTTGTTGTTCGAGGAACGGATGGACAGGAGCGAGAAGTGGATACAGCCGCGGCGTCAAAGAGTATACAGCCGGTATTTCTCACCGTGGAAGCCAATCAAGATGCTTATCTACAGATCTGGGAAACGGTTGGCGCTTCAGTACCGAAACTACTATGGCCCGAGAAAGAAACTGGCCAGACCTCTCTGAAGATTACTGCTGGGCAACGGCAAAACATTCCTCTGTCTATGGAGAGCGGGCCGATCACCCTGACGGCTCACCTCTCCCTGGTCCCGCCCGGACCAATCACAAATCAACAAGCCGGCACATTCGACCGGCTCTCTTCCAACCAACTTCAAGAATCCATCACCGCAAACACCCGAACCGGCTCACAAGAACGCGCCACCTACGTCGTCAACCAAGATCCTTCCGCAATCGCTCAGATCACCGTCGATATTACCCTCAGCCGGTAGCCGTAAGTGTCGGACAGGTTCCTAGCCGGGCAGCTTCGCCGCGAGAACATCGACTTTTTCGATGGACGGCGGTTTGGCGAATAACTCACCGGCCTTTGCCATCAACGCCGCTGCAACTTGGCCGGTCAGATGCGCCTGACGGCCTGCCTCATTCGGAAACGCGTCAAAGATACCGAAGGTGGATGGCCCCAAACGGATTCCGAACCACGCCGTAGTGGCCGGCTCGGCCTGCACGAGTGGAAGGCCGGCTAAGAGAAAATTCTCTACCTCTTTCTCTTTCCCGGGCTTCGCTTCGAGACGAACAAACAACGCGACTTTGACCATGATGCGCCTCCTGTTGTGTGACTAGGCTGCCATCGGCATAGGCCAGGCTTTACGTGCACAGCTTAAGCAGACTGACCGGCCTATTCCTGACACGAAACAGGCCTGAACGTTCCCCTGTGATGATCCGTGGTAGCTCAAAGGACTTTCAATACTTTTCACATAGCCGGATCAGCGCACTCTACCGACCGGCCGAGTTCCGCGTTCGCTGCAAAGGGTTGAATCAATCGGCTGGGCGCCTGCTGGACTCTGTGCCATATTCCCGGCCTGACTCAATACGTGGGGTAGATGATATTACTCTCCACACGTTTGTATCTTCCGATCCTCTAATGCCGCAATCGCGTCCTTTCGAACTTTTATCTCCGCCGCTTTCTCACCCTCAGGAGCGCGCGAGTCCGTGTCTAGTGCTTCCGCGTAAAGGCGGGCAGCCTCAACACACGCCGCAGTAGGAGCCGGCTTTGAGTCGCATGCCACAACAAAGATTGTGCAAGCTAGAACAGCGGTAATAGGTATGGCAAAACGTGTGGTCATTGTATGCGTCCTCCAAAATTAAGCGCCCAACCCCTGCCTATGCCGCCGCCATACTACGCAAAACCGGCCCGCAAATTCCACTGTGATTGTCGTGCCGGTTCAAAGGCTTCTCAACAATGTCCCCATAGCCGGATTGACGTACTATACGGATCGGCATACCGCTACAAGCTGGAGACATTCTGAATGCTCATGACAGCCAGAGCCCTCACGACCGCTATTCATAGAGCATTATCGATCTTGGAGCCGGCCAACTTTGCTTTCGATTGCCCTTTGTAGTTTGTCTGCAGCTTCGGTCACGGCGATCTCGATAGTCGCTGCCTCATGGCTCACCGCGAAAGGCTGGAAACCGGCCAGTCTGGCTTCGAGCAAGCACCGTTTGTCGTCACCTTTCGATTTGTGACTGTTTGTGTCACTGAGATGGGCCTCCACACGGGTAATCCGATCGCTAAACCGGCCCACAGCCCCCTCGACACTGGAATGGACGAGGCGCACGACATCTTCACGTCCTGTGATGTTGTTGTCTGTATTGACCTGAATCTGCATGAATCCACCCTCCTGGCTACGACCACTCTCCCAACCGACCGGAACCTAACTACTAGACTAAGAAATGTCAACCGGATGAATGTATGAGGTCCCGACCGCACGTTTCCTTCCCTAGCCATGCTTTCGCGTCCATGGTTCACATGCCACGACCAGTTAGCTATGATCAGTCAAACCGTTACACGTCATTACAGAAGGCCTGCCCATGACGTTACCCACCTGCGAGGTACTATGCGAAACCTGCCGTTCTCGAAAATCCCATGGGTAAGATCTTATTCACAGGCAGAATTATCAGCGTCAAGCTCAAGCCCACACAGGAATCACAGTTGGGTGCGGCCGGCATAGCGCCCGAGTGTTGCCACGAAAGGTAACCGGAGCATCATGAAGAGATTCAAGCACACCGGGGAACCGAGATGTTCCAGGCCAATCTTCATTCCCAGCTGCCCTAAAGCCGGTTCTGGGCAATAGGTCCCGAACAGCCGGTCCCACCAGGGCACATTGAACCCATAGTTGCTGTTGGTCTCGCGGGGATCTACTGAGTGATGGATGCGATGCATGTCAGGAGTCACGATGAACCACCTGAGAATCGATTCGACGCTCAAAGGAATCTTTACATTGCTGTGGTTGAAGAGAGACGTGCCGTTCAGCACAATCTCGAAGACGACGACCGCCAGCGGCGACACTCCCAACACCAACACCGCTACGCCCTTCACCACCGCCGAAATGACGATTTCCACCGGATGAAACCTCACCCCGCTGGACACATCCAGATCCAGATCGGAGTGATGCATCATGTGAAACCGCCAGAGGATCGGGATCCAGTGAAACACTTGATGCTGCCAGTAGATGATAAAATCCAGCACTATCACCGCGAAACCAAACTCAAGCCAGGCCGGCCCCTGCACCCAATTCAAGAGCCCCCAGCCACGCTCCTGCGCCATTACCGCCATCGCGACCACCCCGCCCATAAAAAACAAACGGGCAATGACTGTATTCAAGATCACAATCGTGAGATTCCCGCCCCAGCGGCAGAGCTTTGAGGCCGTCAGCTTCCGTCGCGGCGCCAGCAACTCCCACATCGCCATCACGCCCAGCACGGACAGGTATGAGCCTACTCGGATCAGATCTTCAGACGCCATGTCACTCCCCTCCAAAACGGCAACACTGCCCCAGAAAGTAAGAGACGTGAACGATGGAATGGATTCGGATTAATCATAGATTCCTGGAGCCTTCTTCAGCTCCTAGCCTTCTCGATCAAAGCGCTCGAGCGCTTCCGCCTGAGACGGATGCTCCGGAAAGCGCAGCCGCGCATATTCGGGAATGTACTCGTCGAGGACCCGCGCGATGGCAGCCGCTGCCGACAGCTCGGTGTCTTGCCGAAGAAGCCATGCCGCCAGGACGGTCCCGGTTCGGCCAATGCCGGCAAAGCAATGCACCAGAACTCCGCGACTCCGCTCGATCTGAGTGTCGATGAACGCGAGAACAGGTCTGAGATCCTGCGGAGGACGGAAATCGTCTCACTCCGTGACTTGATCCTCCTACTGGTTCTGCTCTACAGTAACGGCTATCAACTTGGCCACGTTCCCTGCTCAGATCATTTCACCATCCAGGAGGTTGCGATGACACGACCAAGACACATCCTGAGTTCTCTCCTCTGTGCCGTCGCGCTAATATTCACATTGTCGGGTTGCAGCATCACCGAGACAATTAATAACTTTCTCTCTTCGACGTCGGGGAGGTCTTGGTTTACGGAAGACGGGCTGGTCAAGGCGGACCACAGGGTCAATGCCTTCATGACGCTCAACTTCGAAAACCTTAAGCAGGATATGGCGCAGGGACACGGTGAATATCTTGCGTCACTGAGTACGTTGATGAACATCCCGCAGGATCGCCAAGCCTCGTTCTTCGCCCATGCTCAGTCTCGTTACCCATTCGTCATGGAACATCAGAGCAGTCCCGAAGAAGTCATTGCACTGCTCGTGGAGAAGCCGACAACCATGGCGCTCCGTTGACCGCTGAACTATCTGAGTCGAACTAGAGCGCACGCGCCAGGTACCACCGATGCTCCCGTTTCGACGGATCTTTCATCCCACTGATTTCTCCGCTGCGGATGCGTCGGCGTTCACCCACGCCGTGAAGCTCACCTGCCTCGCGCAGGGAGAGCTGACGATGATGCACGTCGACCCGACGATCGAGCGCAAAAACTTCGAGGATTTCCCTCGCATCCGACCGCTCCTCGTTCGCTGGGGAGTCTTGCAAGAAGGCTGCTCGAAAGATGATGTCGCGAAATTGGGCGTCCAAATCAAACGCGTCCGCGCCGTCGCAGACGATGCCACAGGCGCCATCCTCGAACAACTGATGGCCCACCCCACAGAGCTCTTAGTGCTGTCTACGCACCAGCGTGAAGGCCTTGCTCGGCTCACACACCACGGAGTCGCCGAGCCCGTGGCTCGCGGCACCCATGCGAGGACGCTCTTTGTCCCGGCCGGCGTCGCGGGGTTTGTCTCAGCGGAGACCGGCCGCACGAACCTGACCCGTGTGTTGATTCCGATCGCGCATACGCCGAACCCGCAGCCGGCCATCGATCTTGCCGCGGACCTGGCAAGCACGCTGGGCAGCGAGAAGGTCTTATTCGAGTTGGTGCACCTTGGGAAGGAAGACGGGACCCCAAAACTTACTCATCCCAAGCGCCCTGGCTGGTCGTGGGACACGCTCGTCGCCAAAGGCGATCCTGTCGAATGGATCTTAGCGGTAGGAGCGGAGTTCGATGTGGACTTGATCGTCATGACGACGGAAGGACATACCAGCCTGTTCGACCTGCTTCGCGGAAGCACCACCGAACAAGTGGTTCGTGGCGCACGCTGCCCCTTACTCGCTATTCCTGCCTAGCCAGTTCACTCCACTCAATCTGCGTGTCCGGTCTGTCCGCGGCCTCCCGCCCCAAAATAGCTCGTACCACCGCTCCGTCACGAAACACCACGAAGTTCGACGGCACCGCTGGCACGCGCGGACCTGGCAAAATGACTCCCGCGAGATTCAACGGATCGCTGGCAGAGAGCTTGATGTCGTGAGAGGCAGCACCCGACTCGCTCCGTTTTCTCATCGCCCGTAATGATTCGACAGCTTCCGGCAACGCGAATTGCTCCCCTGTAAAACCACTCACAAACCTCCCCCCACGGATCTCGCCTTGCAGTTCCATTCGTCGGTACTGCACCAGCAAATCGCGCCAGGACTGAACCAGAGACTCACGTGCCAGCAGATCGCGAAACACGACGCCGTATCGACGCAACAACTGGCAGGCGACGGGCTCACCAGGGAAGTGCTGAGTGCTGCGTGCTGCGTGCTGAGTTATCGGAGTTGATGCCAGATGGCCGACAGCTTGTCTGAGCAACGACCACCGTCCGGCTGAGTATCGAGGCCGGCGAGACCGCTCGCGCCCTTCCGCGCGGCGGCGACGCGGGTCCATCAGGGCACGGAGATTGTCGAAGCCGTCAGCCGTGACCAGACCGGCGGCCACGAGTTCCCAGAGTCCTTCTTCCACTTCCGTGGGAAGATGCTTCGTCATTCGCACAAGGTCGGCAAAGAAGCTCGCACCTCGTTCATGCAGAGCACGACACAGATCTTGCGCCACAGAACTCAACTGGGCCAACGGGTCAGGCCCATGCAAAACGGCATCATCCTGAAAGACATCCCTTAACCACTCACTCTCCTCACGTGGGAAGAGACTAATCGGCGCCACACTCGTCGGGATGATCCGGCGTCGTTCAAGATCGCCGACGTGCGCAAACCGTGGGTGAGGAGACAGCCTGCCCCAGCCGACTGCCCCACTCAAACAGAGCCGGTCCAAAATCTCCGGCTCATATTTCGCCAGCCTCATCCGGAGTATGTGCGGTTCCCAGGCCGAGGCCGCCGCTTCGAAGCCCGCCAACTGCGCGACGATGTCCAAGAGACCGGCCTCGCCATGAAGGCGCGATCCAGGAGAAACATGTTGCCATTGAAATAAAAATTGCATGAACTCAGCCGCAGTCACTGGCTCAACTTCTTTTCGCAGTCTGCCGATGGTCAAACGATGAATGCGCGCCAGTAACCGGCGGTGACACCACTCCGGCGCTCCGGCGCCCGACAGTTCTGAGTGCTGAGTTCTGCGTGCTGAGTTGGGTCGGAATTGGCCCCGGAGAACGAGACCGGATGTTTCGAGGCGAACCAATGATAAGTCAATCGCTTGGGTCGAGAGATGCAATCGCATTGCGAGTTCGATCGCCGTCGTCGGCCCGATGCTTTCCATCCAGCCGAGTACGATAGCATCGAGTGTCGTGTCATCGCCGCTCGCAAACAGCGTTTCAGCCTGCGCCCGATGCTCCATCGCCACCCACCCTCGTATTTCTTGCGCCTCACTACTTACTCCTACCCCCTCACCTCTCACGTTGAGTTCAACCGCTCGCCCCTCTTCGATCAAGCTCGGCAGGTGAATCGCCCAATCCTGCACCTCCTCCACCGGCAGCCAAAACAACGTGAGCAACGCGTCGTGCAATTCATCCGGATCGCGCACGACGGGCCAGGACTCCCGCTGCACTTCCTCGATCGCTGCCGGGTCCAACGCGCCGACCTCGCCGGCCAGCTGAGCCGGAAGCGTGCGCCGCATCTCCACCGCCCGCGCCCGCCGCTCTTCCAAGGGCGCATCGTCGAGAAACGCATAGGGGTTGGCATTCAAGATCTCGTGCGAGAACGAAGACGGCATCGGCGTATCGACCGCCACACAGCGAATGGCCCCGGCTTCAATCTGCTTGAGAAGCGCGGTCAACCCGTCGAGATCCATCGCCTCGGTGAAACAGTCCCGCAGAGTCTCGTTCACGAGCGGATGATCCGGAATCTGGCGAGTCCGTTCGCCGACGATATTATCCTGACAGGCCAACGCATCGGGAAAGACGGCGCCCAGAAGATCCTCCGCTTTCATCCGTTGAATCTGCGGGGGAACCTTTTTGCCATGGGAGAAACGCAGCAACAGTAACGCACGGCTGACATTCCAGCGCCAGCGTGTCATAAACATCGGCGCTTGAAGCACTGCGGGAAGCAAGACCTCGCGAAGCGTCCGGCTGTGGAGAAACCCGAACACCGTCTCAAGCGGGAAACTGTGCTTCTCGCCAAGCGAGATGACGATCCCGTTGTCGGTCGCCGCAGCTTGCAATTCGAAATCGAAGGTCACGCAGAACCGCTTCCGCAAGGCGAGGCCCCAGGCCCGATTGATCCGCCCTCCGAATGGCGTGTGCAACACGAGCTGCATCCCGCCGCTTTCATCGAAGAACCGCTCCGCGACAATCGTCTGCTGCGTCGGCACGGTTCCGAGCACCGCCTTACCTGCCAGCACATACTCGATAGCCTGCTGGGCGCCTCGCTGATCAAGAGCACATTCTTGTTGGAGCCAGCGAAGTGCTGAGTGCTGGGTGCTGAGCGAATCACCGGAAGACAGCCGATCATCGAGATCGCCCCGCAGGCGGGCCACCTCAGCCGAAAGTTCTGCCGTGCGAGATGGGGCTTCGCCGCGCCAGAAGGGAATGTTGGGTGGTGCGCCATGGGCGTCTTCCACCCGCACCTTGCCCATCTCCACACCCTTGATCCGCCAGGACGTGTTGCCCAGCAACATGATGTCACCGGCCAAACTCTCGACCGCAAAGTCTTCA
>CBDDRH010000221.1:0-7055 GCA_965233025.1 uncultured bacterium | reverse complement strand
ACGATGGCGACAGTCGGATGGGCCTCTGCCAGTTCGACCATTCTCATAACACATTCAGGGAATAACCAGTCATCTGCATGCACGACCTTACAGTACCGGCTGCTTAAAGGAATCTGCCGAAATGCGATATTCCAGTTCTGGCTGAAACTGACGAATTCTTTGTTGTTATGTATTCGAATCCGCTTGTCTCTTTCTGCATAGGTTTGGGCGATTTCAAGCGTCCGATCGGTACTACAATTATTGACAATGCAATACTCCCAATTTTGATAGGTTTGCGCCAGGACGCTTTCAATACACTCAGACAAATACCTCTCGCCGTTGTACACGGGGGTGAGCACACTTACTAAAGATTGTGATTCCAGGTTCATATGCTCGCCATAGCGTGACTATCGAATCATCAGAATCAGAGAACAGAACCGGCACAGAACGGCCCGAGAAGGAGCGGTATTGCTGTCCTGGGTGAGTTCAGTTAAAAGTTTGCCTGTGATTCAGAAATCACTGGATCGGTCTGAATGCCCTCGGGGTTAAGCTCGGTATTCCAATTCAAGAGCGGCCTTACCACACCGGCGAATGGCCCAGCATAGTCACCGCGTGCCGAGTCGCCCTCACAACTGTCAATGACAAAAAACGCCACGGCCTGGCGTTCGAAGAATTGCTGGATTTGCGGATCTACGGTGAATAGGCCCACATCAACGAACATGGTTCCCTCGGCAAGGTAATTGCCAGGAATCCAGGCCGTGCTTCGGTAACGCCCTGGCGGCCGCACACGCCCTCGCCAGGCAGGATCGTGTTCAAGAGAATCAAAGAGGCGCACTCCTTCCTCGTTGTACACGCAAACAGCCGGCATCAGTTTGTAACCAGGTTTGAGTACTTCGTATTCCATCTCAAGCCCGACTTTCCTTCGGATATCAATCTTCTCGGTGGACTGACCGTCCTCGGTGCGAACTCGCGCAGATCTTAGCCGAGCGACCTCGCCCCCAGGCACCTTGCCCGGATACAGCCATTCGCGTGAGGACATGGTGCCGAGTCCTGTGTGCAGATAGGCTTTGACCACCTCGTGAGAGATCCCGTCCCCACACAGTTTTCCCTGATCCAAGCAGATCACTCGCTCGCACAGCCGCGTGACAGCCGGCATGTTGTGACTCACAAAGAAGATTGTGCGCCCTTCTTTAGCCACGCCTGCCATTTTTCCCAAACACTTCTTCTGGAATGCGGCGTCCCCGACCGCCAGTACCTCATCGACGATGAGGATTTCCGGTTCTAAATGGGCTGCCACAGCAAACGCCAATCGCAAATACATTCCACTGGAATAATGTTTGACGGGTGTATCGATGAACTGTTCCACTTCGGCAAACGCAACGATCTCATCGAACTTGCTGGCTATCTCCACCCGTTTCATCCCCAGAATGGTCCCGTTCATGTATATATTTTCGCGTCCGGTCAGTTCGCCGTGAAAACCTGTCCCCACCTCCAGGAGCGCCGACACGCGGCCATCAATTTCTATCCGACCACAAGTCGGTTCTGTGATGCGTGAAATCATCTTGAGCAACGTGCTTTTTCCCGCGCCGTTGCGGCCAATGATCCCTAGCACTTCACCTTGTTTCACTTCAAATGACACATCCCTTAAGGCCCAGAATGTATCCGATGCACCCGCGGGGCTATGACCATTACGTCTAAATAAGGATTTCAGATTCGCTGCTATGTGGTCGCGCAATGTGCCGGAGTCCTTCTGCCGAACACCGATTCTGTACTGTTTCGAGAGTCCCTCGATTCGGATAGCAATATCACTCATATGGATCACTTCCCACGGTTGCCTGTTGATCTTTCAGCCGGAACAGGTTGAGAGGAGACATCCACTGCTTAGAGAATATCCGCAAATTGCCGTTCCATCTGTCTGAAATACACCATGCCGGCAATCAATACGATCAATAATATGACTATACTCTCTGCCATCACTACTGGATCCGGAGCAGTCTGTCCCAGCAGCGCCCAGCGAAAGCCCTCAATGACTCCTGCCATTGGATTGAGGCCATAGAGCCATCTCCATCGTTCGGGTACGAGGCTTACTGGATATACGATCGGCGACGCAAACATCCATACCTGCATAACAAACGGGATGGCATGACCTATGTCCCGATACTTGACATGCATGGCTGAAGTAAAGAGGCATAACCCCATGGCAGTGAGCATCGCAATAAGAATGAATGCGGGTAGTGTGCTCACTTTCCAGGTGAGCGGAATTCCAGCATACATCAGCAGGCCGAACAACAATACCATGGACAATACAAAGTCGACCAACGGTGTCACGATCATTGCGAGAGGAAGCAATAACCGCGGGAAATAAATCTTGCTGACTAACTTGCCATTGCTGACCACACATTCCCCCGAGCGAGTGATGGCTTGAGAGAAATACATCCACGGAAGAAGTCCGCTCAACACAAACACGGGATACCACACTCCATCCGATGGCATTCTGGCCATATACCCGAATATCGCGGTAAAGAGCAGCATTGTGATCAACGGCTGCAGCACGACCCAGCTCACGCCGATGGCGGTCTGCTTGTAACGGACTTTGAGATCACGCCAAATAAAAATATACAACAACTCGCGATATTCCCAGAGCCCGGACCAGTCGATATCGAAGAGTTTGCTTCGGTTCTCGATGATCAGTTTCCGTCTGGGTGGTTTCAACGATGATTCTGCCGGATTCTGACCGCTCATGGGCCACTTAACTGAGGATCCGCTGGGTGATTCCGTTGCTTGTCCCATTCACCTATCTCCACTGCGCCGTTAGCGAAACGCCCCACACATTGCGCGAAATCGTGTAGTTAAGCGTCGTCGATTCCGTCTTGAAGTCGTTATAATCATAAAAGACTTCCAGTGCCATCTCTCTTGTCAGGTTATAGCTGAGCCCTGTTGAAAGAGTAAGATTAGTAAACTCAGCAATCCCTTCGGGAACACTTTGATTGAACGCATAATTTGCGGTCCCCCGCAGACTGAATCGTTCCGACAAACGGTGGACGAGATTCGCCCGTCCAACATTGCTGATAAGGGCTCCTTGCACCAGAAAATACGACGGGACGGCTAGTCGCGAAAGATCGAGATTGAAGGTGGTCGCGCGTTCAGGACTCACTACAAGTCTGATGGTGGCCGTGGGGAACGCTTCCCCCGCTGGTTCAATATGCGTCGCTCCTCCTCCAATACTGAGCGTCCAATCCGGCATCACCCTGTTATATTCGGCCATAAACGTCATCGTATTGGTTTCAATCTTTGGCGACGCGCTCTCTCCCGACCGCGTCTGGTTAAAAAAGTTGCCTCGATAGGAAAGAGCAATACTATCTGTCGGCGTGACGGTAAAGCGCGGCCCTACCGACCAGGCATGTACATTGGTATTAAAAAAGACCGCTCCGGTCGTGGTTGCTGCTAAAATTGACCCAAACCTGAGTAGCGAGAAGGAGTATCTGCCATCGAAAGCGACTCTCTGGCTCACAGGATACGAGCCATCGATTGATGCTATGTTCGCAAATGTGTTGGCACGAAATCCCTGAATCCCACGTAGAAAAGGATCCTCGACAGCCGCAGCGGTTCCCCCTGTGAGAAATCCAGGAGACTCCGGCGTGTACCGAAATCTCTCGTGCACGCGCAATCTCGCTCCTCTGACGAACTGATCCACCCACCTATCGAGGATGGCGTTGCCATCCATCTGCGTATTGACATAATTCAAGCCTTTGGTGTGCACAAACACGTTGAGGTCAGCTCCTGCGGTGAGACTCGCTTCGACATCTCGCGACCTATGAAGAACCTGAGCACCGGCTCCCACAGTAGAAACGATATCGTTCAGCCGTGTGCCCGGCGGCAGCCGTTCGGGTGGAGCGAAGTAAATATTGGTGTCATACCGTGCACTTGCCCTAGCCAATGGGATAATGTTCGTGTCGGCATGAGCGAACATTGGCTGTACGGTCCCAGCCACGAGGATCGTTCCCCAGACAAGCACGGTCACAAACGCAAATCCGTACTGTTGCCTTATCTCGACACATCTACGATGCCCCAACAGGATCACCCGAACTCATTTTAGTGGATGTCTGTACTCCGAACCGGCGACTTCCTGGAATACCTTGCGACTCCGTAACTACGGCACCACAAGGGTATCACCGGAGAACAACATGATGTTACCTGGTTCACCTTGCCCGGACACAAGGTCGCTGTACCGCAAGGGTATACGGATCTCTTTCCGTTTGTTATCACCATTTTCAGTCACTCGCAAGACCTGCAATTTGTTTTTACTCGCGTATATTGTAAAGCCTCCGGCCAAGGAAATGGCCTGGAGCACCGTGATGTACGACTTGAGCTGGTACTTTCCAGGCCTCGCGACCTCTCCCAAGACATACACTGAGTAACTGTTGATCGTTCTTACACTCACCGACACCGCAGGAGTCGTTGCGAAATACTGTTTAAGCCGCTCGGCGATCCGCTGGGCGAGCGCATCGGCTGTGAGGCCCGCGGCTTGAACATCCCCGATGAGCGGCATAGAAATGAGTCCATCTGGCCGGATGACTGTGACTCGAGACAATTCCAGATTCTTCCATACTGTAATATCTAATTCGTCCTCTGGGCCGAGAAGAAAGCCGGCTGGAGCGTCGTACTCCTTCGGCGGCACCGTCACAACGCAACCAGTCTGGAATAGCAACGAACACAACATGAGACCGACCGCGATTGTTTTTAAGTCATGCATTGGATCCCCTTGACTTTGTGGTTGTTGGTCCACAAGAGCCCATTTTGCTGTCGATGCTTATCGACCTGGAAATATCACCATCGCCTCACTCGGAACGACAACCGTATCCCCGGACTTGAGCTCGAAGTTAGCCGTGATTCCTCCACGGAGCACAATATCGTCATAGCTGGCCGTCAATCTCTTCATGCCCGTGGCACTTTCTGTAAATCTAAATATGACCATTTGATTTCTAGCCGCGATCGGGGTGAACCCGCCGGCGATGGTAATTCCTTGTAGCAGTGTCGTTTTGCTCTTGAGTGGATACCTTCCAGGTCTCGCGACTTCACCAAGTATGAAAATGTTAGAACTATTGACCTCCCTTAAACTCACGGCGACGACCGGGTTTTGAACGTATTCTCTCAGTTTATTCGTCATTTCCTCAGCCAATTGGGAAGGCGTTTTCCCCACAGCCATCATGTCGCGAATGATCGGCATGGAGATCCTGCCATCAGGGCGCACTTGAACCACCTTCGATAGATCCACATTCCGCCAGACCGTAATTTCCAGCACATCCTCAGCACCGATAATATACTCGCTGCTGACCGCATTCGAGAGTTTTTCCGATGTGAACTCTGAAGCGGCACCGAGTTTATTAGTCTGGTCCACCGTCTTCTCACTGGGACTCGCGGGAGCAGGAGAAGACGCAGTCCCGGCAAGACTACGTTCACAAAGCCCGGGACCTGCGGCTGCGCCTATGGACAGACACACTATAAGGGCACATATGGTGCGTTTCATGAAGCTTTGCCTTTCCCTTGTCAAAGCAACCCACCTCGCCGTCTTCACCATTCGCTGCAAAGATCCCAATCGGCTTACGCCGCAGCGACGCTGGCAGCATCGATTTCTATGGTCACGGCACGCTGAATCAGACTAATGTTCAGGACCAGCCGGCAAGGTCTTGCCTCCCGAACCAAACGTCCCTTGACCCCCTGTAGAGGTCCTTGGATCACCTCCACCAACATTCCTTCCCTGAGGCAAGGGCAGCACACATAGTCGGAGGAACTGGTAATCAGTTTCCTCAATGACTCAATTTCATCATCAGGAATGGGCGCAGGCTGTCCGCCGGAACCGACCAGCCGGACCACGCCTTGAGATTGAAGCACGGGAAGTCGGTCCGCCAATGAAAACTTTGCAAAGCAGTACCCGGCAAAGAGCGGAACTTCCACTTCCTTCTTCCTGTCCGTCCACTGACTCAATCGCTTCTTGGTCGGCAAAAAGGTCTCGACATTTCGCATTTCCAACTGACTTCGAACAACTTTTTCGTGTCGGGACCGTGTCTGGATGGCGAACCAAGAACAGGGCTCGAAATTCATATGGTTAGTTCCTTTGTCATGCGTAGCTTCGCCCTCTCAGTCCCAATGGACTTGTGCACCTCCAGATCGAACAGTATCCTGTACAATGGTACTTGCAATAAAGAACTTCCATTCTTATTGCATCGGGTCATTTTATGAAATGTTAGGCTGCTATCCCAGCCCCACAAACGGGGTAACCCTTTTATATATCCTTCAACAAATGGCTACCTCTGACGACTTTTTCGATTACAAGGTCGTGTTATATTAACACGTTGCATGCGTGTGTCCTTCAAGTGTAGACCGTCGACAACAGCATCGATATTCTGAGGCAGTTCTTAACGAGAACAGCCGACTTCTTCGGCGGTCTGGTTAGCCTGACGTTTCACGACCAACTCATTCGGGGTCAGGTGCTCGAGTGAGCTGTGCGGGCGGCGGTGATTGAGGTCAAGTCGTCAGTCTTCAACGTTCTATTGCGCCTCCGTTATCGAGGCGAACTGGTGCACGTTCAGACACTCGTCTCGCAATCGTCCGTTAAACGATTCAATAAAGGCATTTCCCACGGGTTTCCCCGGTCAAACGTCACTCGACATTCTCAAGCCCACCTCCAGCACCACACTTTGCCTGCTCCAGGTATCGACGATCGTGAGAATCCGAAACGGTCGTCTGTCGGCCAGGGTATCATGCAGGAATTCCATACTCCAGCGCTCGGTCGGTCCATGGGTATTGGAGCAGGCCCTCGGTGCCTCCTTCCGTGCGAGACCGCCGAGGTCGTCATTTTACTCTAGCTCTGATCTGCCGTCGCTTTCCGGGAAGATGTCAAAGACAGCTTGTCCAAAACTTTTTGAGCTGCTTTCTCGCCGCTCATGAACGCCTGGTCCGTCCAGATGTAGCCCCAATCACCGTATCGCCCGCAATACGCCAGTCCTATGTCGTCCAGATACCCATGAACAGTCTTCAAAGCGGCGGCGCGATCCAGATCAAAAATCACGTTCGCG
>CBDDRH010000220.1:0-8092 GCA_965233025.1 uncultured bacterium | reverse complement strand
CGGCAACTTGGATAATACGATTGTTCTCTCTCAAGACGGCATTCTCAATGAGTCAGGTCTTCGCTTTGCCAATGAATTCGTGCGACACAAGATCCTGGACCTGATCGGAGACTTTTCGCTGCTCGGCGTCCCCTTTATCGGGCACTTGATTGCCGAGCGCTCGGGGCATGCGATACACACGCGCCTCGCTCAGCAGATTCTCAACCATCCCGATAGTTGGGTGTTGCTCAACGCCGATGAAACAGTCGCCACATCTGAGCCTCGCTCTGCCAAGTCCGCCCCGCGATCTGCATCGCTTGTGGCCCTTCAAGCCTCCTAAGACGCATCCTCTTTAAATGGAAATGTGCATGTGGTCTTGCCAATAGCGGCGAGAGGATTTGTGACGTGCGGGTAACTGAGATGTGATTTAACGTCGGGAGCAAGTGGCCTCGCTCCCGACGCTAGAATCAAGGCGGGGACTACTTCTTTTTCTTCTTTGCTGCTTTCTTCGTCGCCAAGACTCTCACCCCCCTTCGTGTATTTTGAGGTCTCACTAACTCAGACACACTACACTGCGTGGATCAAGGACTCTTCCAGAGCCTCGAACGTATTCGGGCCCACTTTCTTGAATCGTTTGTCCCGCTTCAAGGACGTAGCTACAGATGTCAGCGGCGTTTTCCCCTTGATCTGGAGCCCCCCCTCGACCAATCGCTGCACAAGTTCTTTTGCATGCATTGATCGATTCGCCTCACGGAGCATTTCGTACGCAGCTTCCGACACGCTTTTCCCGGAATACTTGCTCCGCCCCATGAGGATCTCCCTCGACTGGTCGGTGACATCCGTATTCGGTCGCTGACGAGCACCTTTTTCATCGGAATAGAATTGACTGGAGAGACTGGCAAGCTTGGCTTTGTCTGCTTCAACGCGATAGAGCGTTTCTGCCAACTCCAAATATTTCTTGATCGTGGCAATTTCGTCGTCCAGGCGACGCCGTTTCTTTTCGAGCTCCTGCAGCCGGTTCTTGTAGGCGCTGATTCGCTGTTCAAGACCAACCAATATATCGGTGAGTTCTTCCACGAACTTGCCCCCAGGTGAAGCATACTTGCTTTATAGCATTGCTTGCGTAGCAAGTCAATAGATAAAGTTACAATCGTGGCTTGCATGGCATAATCGCTTTAAAACTGGTACGTGCTTGCTCGCAATGTCATCTGCTCGGTCAACAATGAATGTCAAGAACCGGTCAGATCTTGGCTGTAATGAGTGGGATTGCTCCATGTTCGAGGGGCCTCTTCGCTCCAGATAGTACAACACAGCCTCGTGCTATGATGCCGACCCATGCCTCTACTAGATGGCCAGGATATTCCTCTCGACATACTCATCTCAGTCGCTACTGACGCAGCCCGCCAGGCCGGAGCCATTCTAGCGGAATGCACGCGCACCGGTTTTCGCATTGAACATAAGCAGATCATCAATCTTGTCACCGATGCCGACCACCAGGCAGAGCAACGGATCATCGACGTCATTCACGACGCCTTCCCAACCCATCGTATCCTTGCCGAGGAACGTGGGATGATTGAGCAACCGTCATCCCGCTACCAATGGGTGATCGATCCGCTCGATGGCACGACCAACTTCGCCCACGGGTTCCCCGCCTACTGCATATCCATTGGGGTGGAATGCGACGGACGTGGAATTATTGGGGTCGTCTACGACCCGACGCGAGACGAACTCTTCACTGGGCAAATCGGCCACGGGGCTTGCCTCAATGGCATTCCCATTTCCGTGTCCACAACGGACCATCTCGATCGCGCGCTCCTCGTGACCGGATTTGCATACGACATTCGTGAGACTCCGAACAATAACTTGAACCACTTCGTGCGATTCGCATTGAAGGTACAGGGATTGCGCCGAACTGGAACGGCAGCTCTGGACCTTTGCTATGTCGCGGCCGGCCGGTTTGATGGATTTTGGGAAGTGACGCTAAACCCTTGGGACATGGCGGCAGGAGTCGTCATTCTCCGCGAAGCCGGTGGCAAAGTGACGGACTTCAAAGGCGCTCCTCACTCGATTTACGGGCGAGAATTGGTTGCAAGTAATGGACATATTCACCAAGCCATGCTCGACTTGCTCCAAGCAGACAGAACTTCCTCGTAAGGCTTCTGTCCCGCCACGCTCGCACCAGACAAGCCAGATGGCCGAATAGTCCAGAGCGGCCTCAGAGGCTTCTTGGCAGATATACAGACAGAATGACGATGAAGTATGATCTCCTGCTACAAATCGGAAGGAGATTAGCTGTATGGCACGCTCAACACCTCCACCGGGAGACTCACGTGGAAATCAACCGCAAGTCGCAGGAGCCGAGTCACTCACCAAGGATGTAGAACTGCTGCGGGTGCTCGTGAGCCGAAAGGGAACTCAAGTCGAGGCCCAATGGGCAATTCATCCCCAACTGAAACAGGATCTTCTGACGCAAGAGTGGCAAGAGGTGACCAGCCTCATGGCCAAGGTGATAGGCATCGTCGGCCCGCGGTTTTCGCAGGCGCTCACACAGGCCGATCCCGAACCGCCCAGCAACGCATAGTTGCACAACAATGTTGAATAATGAGTTGTGCATGAAGAGGCGGACCACGCTTTAGCATGCATCATTGAACACTCACCATATGGAGCCGCTAATGGAAACCTATTATCATCCCCACGATCTGAGCAAGTTCGCCGAGATGGGTAAGGGGAACAAGGACCTTTGGGAGAAATTCATGGCCTACTACAGCGCTGTCTTCGCCGAAGGAGCGTTGACGGAACGAGAGAAGGCCCTCATCGCCCTCGCTGTCTCCCACGCAGTCCAATGTCCCTACTGCATCGATGCCTACACGCAGGCCTCCCTTGAGAAAGGGTCGAACATTGAAGAAATGACGGAAGCCGTTCACGTCGCCTGCGCTATCCGAGGCGGCGCTTCGCTCGCGCACGGCGTCCAAATGCGCAACGTGACCGACAAGCTATCGATGTGATGAGACCGGTGACTCGTTCAACTAGAGATAGGGATTTTCGGGGATGGCCAGAGTGAAGTATTTACCGCGCTCTTCGTAGAGAATCCGTGCAGCCGTCAATGCGGCAAGCGCCTGATCAATCTCTACATCACTGTTGTCGCTCCTGCTAGATCGTTGTGCCAGCAGCATGCGAATTTGATCTACACTCTTGGCCGATTCGTTGCAGGTCTCGATGATTCCTGCCGCAGGCCAATCGTAACGTCGCCGTATCGGCACTTTCGGATTCCGACCATCGTAGACGGTGACATGGTCCATCGCCTTTGAGTAATAGAGAAACGGCCGATCGCTCGAACCGACCCGTCGCTGCCACTCCTGCACCATGTCGACCAATTCTTGGTAGAGGTGCGGGTCCACGTTCCAGCTATCCAGCTCATACTCGAAATCGTAAGCGATCTTCTTCAAGTCCACCTGCCGCGAATCGTAAATATATTCGTAGGCGGTCCCAGGACCTGTGATGCGGATGCCATACTCGTGTGGCTTCGTGTAGTAGGGACTGAAGCGTTCCAGCCAGAATTTCCCGGCCCCCTCCGGTGGATGCAGATGGAACAGCGATGGAATGAGGTTGATCTGCCGCCGGTAGTCCTCGTTCGTCTCTCCTGGAAATCCGAGCAAACAATTCCAGGATACTGCGATATGATAGTACGAGCTCCACTTGAGGCAGATAATATTCTGCATCGGTGTCACACCCTTGTCCATCGCTTGCAGTTGATTGAAGCTCAGACTCTCCAATCCCGGCTGCATGCACTTGACCCCTCCTGCGGCGAGCGTTCGAATCTGGCTCTTATGCAGGTTGCTCTTGGTTTCGATAAAGACATCGAGGTCACAGTGATCAGCCGCAAACCGACCGAAGAGGTTCTCCACATATTTCATGTCGATGATGTTGTCCACCAATCGAAATCGCATCGTATCGTATCGGCTGGAAAGATAGGCCATCTCCCGAGCCACTTGTTCGGATGATTTCGCTCGAAACTTCATGCTTTGGGCATTCAATCCACAAAACGTACAGTGATGTTTTTCTCCCCACCAACAGCCTCGTGAACCTTCATAGAGGAGGATCCGGTCGAGCCCCTTCGCGGCCTCCCCCAGCTCAGCCAGAAGATGATAGTAATCGTCATAATCGGGCGGCCCGGTTTTCGCGAAGTCCGTGAAGAGTGAGTGGTTCGGAGTGAACGCGATCCCCGTTCCCTCTCGATAGGTCACGCCGGCGGGGACAACCCCCGACTTTTCCTCGAGGAGATACCGAACCAATTCCGGGAACACCTCTTCTCCTTCTCCCACCACCACATGATCAATGAAGGGAAAGGCACGGAAGTATTCCAGGCCCATCTCGCCGTCGTAGTTGGCTCCACCGAAGACGATTGTCACGTTGGGATAAAGGTCTTTGATGAGTTTCGCCATCGTCAGGCTCGCGACGTTTTGATCGAACGTGGAGGTGAAGCCGACAACCTTATACTGCCCCCAGTCGATTGCCGTCAGAGCCCAGGTCAAGAACTGTGGCGCCGCTCTCGTGGCCATGTCTTCAAAAAACGAGGCCGGATGACCGCTCTCCTTGGCGACTTGCTCAAACACTGGCTTGAATAAGCGGGGATACTCAGCGCGCTTCGGATTGCCGCGGAACAAGAGGTAAGAAAAAATCCATTCGCCGAATAGCGCCCGCTTCTCGCAAATCATTTCATAGAGAGGTACGCCGATCTTGAGGGCAAAACGCACGTTCAGATGATGGCAATCGACGGGGATCCCCTTCGATTTGAGCAGCGTGGAGAGTGTGCCCAGTTGGATCGAAGGGTACTTCGAGTAGCTGAATGGCATATTGACGAGCGCCACCTGGGCCTTGTCGCTCATCTGATGCCTCGTGTGTTCATGACGCAACCATCTGATTTGCAGTTAATTGGCAGCTGCGCGAAACGGTTCAAACTCGCGATCTGCTTTGGCGGCCATATAAAAATCGCTCTCCGTCAGGCCATTGATCTTGTGCGTCCAGATCTCGACCTTGCATTTGCCCCAGGCAAGATAGAGATCGGGATGGTGGCCTTCCGCTTCTGCCACGGCGCCCACCTTGTTCACGTAGGCCAAGGCCTGGGCGAAATCCTTAAACGTGTACAAGCGCTCGAGATGGCCGGCCTGGTTCAGCGACCAGCCGCGGCCGAGCTCCTTTAAGAGCGCCTGCGTCCGATCGGCAGGTAGCGGCGGAACCCCGCCTCGGCAAGGCACGCATGTGTTGTCGGCTAAGCTCATCGTGGCCCTCCCTTCACAAGTGGATTCAGATTAAGGCGTCACGCGGTCGATGGCGTCTGCGTAGATGATGGGAATCCCTCGAGGATCCTGTTCATCCGCGACTGCGACTCCACGGATGCGCAGTCGTTCGTTCTCAACAACCGGTTGCATCGCGTTCGGCTTGCAGGCTCCGGCCACTCCGACCTGGATGGATCCGGACTGATCCTGCAGCATGAACATTTGCGCGTCGTAGATGGGTCCCCCGGCGCAGCGATGCGCCCTGAATCGCGGTGGCAGTTCCGTCACCTCGCTTGCCCGTCCTTCCACGATGACAACTTTAGCCTGATAGTCCTTAGGATGTTCTATAATTTTGGCGATGGGCAGGATCTCGTCGGCCAGCGCCGACGGGCTTAGGCTGAGCCCATACAGTAGCAATGACAAGCCAAGAATAAAATAGGGCATGTGACCTCCTTTATTCGCCTTCGTCCGGCGCGCCGCCTGTTTTTGCCAGATCGTCAAGCTTGATCTTCTCGGGATTGAATTTCTCCGCGGCTTTGGTCATCCGGTCCAGCGCGTCATCGAATGACAGGGGAGGAGCATCCTTTGGGCGGAAGCGGATGGGATTCACGCGCGCGACCACGAAGCTTTTCAGATAGGGGCTCGTCAATCCCCTTGCTTTGAGCGCCTCGACTTGCCGTACGATCGTATCGTCAAGTGCGAGCACCGTGCGGGCACGTTCTCGCCTCAGTTCAATTGCCGCGCGCATCGGTTTCTTCAGAAATTCATCCACCCGCTTCAACACCGGATTGTAGGCCCCGCCACTGAATCTGGGCCGCTCTTCATAACACAGACCCAGCGTAACGAAGGCCGGCTCCTCGAATTCCAACGCATAGGTCTCTTCCGTCGCATCATCGAGCCGCGCCAGTTCCTTGTACATACGGATAACTTCCAGGGACTTTTCGCGCAGATTGTGCGCCTTCTCTGTGTTCATCGCGAGAATCTGATAGGCCGCAGCCGCTTCCGGTACCACAATCGCGACGATGCTCTTCGCTCCCAGCGTCTTCATCGCCGAGAGCCGATGGTTGCCGTTGGGAGTCCAGTATTTCGCGACCTGCTGGATCTTCGGCGCACGTACTGCAATGATCGGATCGAGAAACCTCCCAATCTTACCGATCACGAGTTCTAACTTGCGAACGTGCGTGTCGGAGAGGTTTCGCTGAAAAGGGGTCGGCTCAACGAATTCGATCGGCAAGGCCGCCAGCACCACCCAGCGTCCCCCATAGGGCTCCCGATAGATCGCGAGGACCTTTCCGCCATCACCCTCGATCGCTCGATGCAGTTCAGAGACATCGTTTAGGGGGGCCGCGGCTTGGAGTTCAGTCGCAGCCAAACCGGTCGACGCAAGGGCAGATTGGCGCCGCCGTCGCCCAACACCAGCGGCGCGAGGAACTTTGCGTGGCTTCTCAGGCATCACTCAATATGGTAGGGAAGGAGCGGAAGAAAAGAAAGCCCCGATTTTTACTCAACCACACACGCCATGAGCCATGCCCGTGGCCCTCGTCCTTGGAGCTTTCACCTTGGTCATCTACAGTCTCGTCCAGCAACCCACAGAATCGTTGTACGGCGCGGCGACTGTCCTGAGTGGAATTCCGCTCAACTACGTCTGGTGTAGACGGCAAAATCCTTCCCGGCACAAATCCTGATAAACCTAGCAGGGAGCGAGAGAGGAACCAAGAGCGTAACTCTAGGAAGAATTCTTCAACAGCCTGCTAGTACGGCACGGGCGACCCTGCACTGAGGTGGGAGGTCGCCCGCGTGTGGCGCTTAGGACGCCGAGTCAGCTATGGATTTGTTTCGGCCCAGATAAAACTGAGGCCCGCGCGACCGGCAGGGGATTGGGCGCTGATCGGGGGAAAACAAATTTGTCCCAGGCGCTTATGTTCCTCGCGCCAGCGTCGAGTTCTCCTGATGAAAACAGGCTAGTGTCCTATTGGTCTTTGGTGCCGTTATGGCACAGCCAGTGGAGAACCGGCTAGCACGACCGATCAGAAGCCCGCCCTCGAGTCGGCGGGCCTGTGTGGCCAGGTGGAGTCAGGTCATCCATCGCTACCCTCCTCTCTTGGAAAGTTGGCGGGGGAACCCGTTGACAGCCGCGCGCCCTGTCCAGCCCCCCTGATCGAATGAATGGGCCGTAGTTTCGTCTTACGCCCATTAGAAAAACGTGTCAATGAAGAAAATCAATTTTCCTCTATTGACTCGCGAGGCATAAAGCATACCCACTGGGAGTGCCGAATATCAGCCAATCCATTGCGAAAGAAACATGTCGTCATGGTTGTAGCGGAAGCGTTCACCCCTTGACGGAGCGAAATCGTCTCACTATCCCATAACCCATCTCTCCTCTGCGTGGCGTTGTGCAGGGTGCGATGGTCACTCGACGCGCGAATGACGATAGGAGCACAGAATCCCGCGGCGCGTCTCGTTCCTGGGTCGTTCCCGGCTTGCGCTTTGTCGCGCTCCCCGGCATAGTGCGGGGCAGGATCACATTTTCCTGGGAGGAGACGATGATGCAACGACTGGCGGCGGAAGCGCTCGGCACGTTCTGGTTGGTGTTCGCCGGCTGCGGGAGTGCGCTGCTGAGCGCCGGCCAGCCGCAGCTCGGCATTGGGGTGATCGGGATTGCCCTCGCCTTCGGCGTGGCCGTGGTCATAAGTGTGTACGCCTTCGGCCATATCTCGGGGTGCCATATCAATCCCGCCGTGACGATCGGCCTCCTGGTGAGCAAGCGGTTCCCCGCGCGCGACGTCCCCGGCTACCTCGCCGCCCAAGTGCTCGGCGGAATCCTCGGCGCCGGGGTA
>CBDDRH010000219.1:0-3631 GCA_965233025.1 uncultured bacterium | reverse complement strand
CCGGTAGTGTAGGGGCCGCCATTTGCTCAAGATGTTGATGGATTCAGACCCGATGAAGGTCCCGATTCCGCATGTGAAGGTCCGCTTTCGCAAGTGTAAGGATGCGTTCGAGGCTTCGATGCAGAGCTTCTCGCTTTCAGGTTTCGAACATCTCAAGGAAGATTCGCAGGATGCATAACTTTGAGTATCGACAGGGTGAACTCTATTGCGAGCAGGTGCCGGTCAGCCGGATCGCGAAGGAGGTCGGCACGCCGTGTTATGTCTACAGCTACGCAACTCTCGTTCGTCACTTCCGGGCGTATGATGGGGCCTTCAAGAGCATACCCCATGTGATTGCCTTCGCGATGAAGGCCAACTCCAATATCGCAATTCTCCGCCTTATGGCAAAGGAGGGGAGTGGGGTGGACATCGTGTCAGGCGGAGAACTGTTTCGGGCGCTCAAGGCGGGTGTTCCTCCCTCGAAGATCGTTTTTGCGGGCGTCGGCAAGAGTGTGGAGGAGATTCGCGAGGCCTTGAAGGCCGACGTACTCATGTTCAACGTCGAATCCTCGGCCGAGCTGCAGGCGCTTAATGAGGTGGCAGCCTCCGTTGGGACCAAGGCGAGGGTCGCCCTGCGCATCAATCCCGACATTGATCCGAAAACGCACCCCTACATTTCAACTGGTCTCAAAAAGAGCAAGTTCGGGATTGCCGCCGATCGAGCGCTCGAAGAATTCACCCTGGCCTCTTCACTCGCCAACATCGATGTCGTCGGGGTACATAAACATATCGGGTCACAGTTGACGGAGGTCACGCCATTCGTCGAGGCCGTCAAGAAGGTGGTGAAGCTGGTCGGAGCCTTGAAGGCTCAGGGGATCAACATCCGGTACGTCAATATCGGCGGCGGCCTCGGCATTACCTATTCGGATGAAACACCGCCGCTGCCACAGGACCTTGCGGATGCCGTCTCGCCACTGCTGAAGGATTTGAATGTCACCCTCATCATGGAACCGGGCCGCGTCATCGTCGGCAACGCCGGCATTCTCGTGACGAAAGTACTGTATCGGAAGGACGGCGAAGCGAAACGGTTTATTATCGTCGATGCGGCGATGAACGACCTGATCAGACCGAGCCTTTACGGGGCCTATCACGAGATTCGTCCCTTGTCACAGGCGGTGTTGCAGCGGCCCAAGCATCAGGTGGATGTTGTGGGTCCAGTCTGTGAGTCCGGCGATTTTCTTGCGAAGGACCGGTCACTGCCGGAAGTCAACCCGGGTGACATGCTGGCGGTGATGAGTGCAGGAGCCTATGGATTTGTGATGGCTTCCAATTACAACTCAAGACCACGGGTACCGGAAGTCCTGATCAAAGATGGGGAGATCCACGTCATCAAGACCAGAGAGACGTACGATGACTTGGTGAAGGGCGAAACGATTCCAGCATTCCTCGATTGAGGAGTGAGCGCTGCAGCGAAGGAGTGAGCATGTTTACGGGTGCATTGATTGCTATTGTGACTCCGTTCCGGGATGGCAAAGTCGACGAGCGCGCCTTTGGGGACCTTATAGAATGGCAAATTGCCAGTGGGACGAACGGAATTGTGCCCTGTGGCACCACCGGAGAATCTGCGACCCTCTCACACCAGGAGCATCACCGCGTGGTCGAATTGACCGTCGAGGTGGTCAATCGGCGCGTTCCCGTGATTGCCGGCACCGGCTCCAACAGCACGGCAGAAGCGGTGTCGCTCACAAAACACGCCAAGAAGGCGGGGGCCGATGGGGCATTGCTCATTACGCCCTATTACAACAAACCGACGCAAGAGGGACTGTACCGGCATTACAAAATGATCGCGGAGTCCGTGGATTTTCCACAGGTCCTGTATAACATTCCCGGACGGACTGGTGTGAACATGCTGCCGTCTACTGTGGCGAGGCTTTGTGGGCTTCAGAGCATTGTCGGGATCAAAGAGGGTAGCGGATCAGTCCAGCAGGCTTCCGAAATTGCGAGTACGTGCGGCGACCGGATGACGGTCCTTGCCGGCGATGATGCCCTGACATTGCCCATGATGGCAGTCGGAGGGAAAGGTGTGATTAGCGTAACCTCGAACATCGTTCCATCCGAGATGGCGCAATTGGTCAAGGCCTTTCTGAGTGGACGTCTCGAAGAGGCGCGGCGAATTCATTTCGCATTATCACCGCTGTTTACCGCGCTCTTTTACGAGACCAACCCGATTCCGGTGAAAACCGCGTTAGGTTTGATGGGGAAAATCGATCCGGAGCTGCGGTTGCCGCTCTGTGCCATGGCGACCGAGGCAAAAGACCAACTGACGCGGGCCTTGAAGGATGCAGGCCTCATCTAGCGTGAGGTAGGAGGTAGGGTTTCAGATGATTAACGTCATTGTCGCAGGGGCAGCTGGTCGTATGGGCTGCCGGCTGATTGCCCTTATCAAAGAGTCCGCCACCCTGACGCTGGCCGGTGCCGTCGAAGGGAAGGGCCATCACGCTGTGGGTGATGATGCCGGAGAGACAGCGGGTTGTGGCCGTGCGGGCATACCGATTACCGACGATTTCTCGGCACTCCTTGACAGAGGCGAAGTGGTCGTTGATTTTTCCTCCCCTGAGGCGACTCTGCATCATGTGCGCACGGCGGCGCAATATCGCCGAGCCATGGTGATCGGCACGACGGGGTTTACCGCTCCCCAGCTCGATGAGCTGAAATCGCTTGCGTGCCAAGTTCCCTGCGTGTTGTCTCCCAACATGAGCGTGGGCATCAATCTGATCTACAAGGTCATCAGCGAGATGGCCAAAACCCTGGGGGACGACTACGACATTGAAGTGATTGAAGCCCACCATCGCCTGAAAAAGGATGCGCCGAGCGGGACAGCGCTCAAGATTGCGGAAGTCTTGGCGAAAGCTGTGAACCGTGATCTGGACCAGGTTGGCGTCTATGCCAGAAAAGGTCTGATCGGGGAACGGAAGAAGGGTGAGATCGGGATTCAAACAATCCGTGCCGGCGATATTGTCGGCGACCACACGATTCTCTTTGGCGGGATGGGTGAACGCATCGAAGTGACGCATCGGGCAAGTAGCCGCGATACCTTTGTGGGAGGCGCCTTGCGTGCTGCTCGGTGGGTGGTTCGGCAGCCACCAGGCCTGTACGACATGATGGATGTGCTGAATCTCCGATAGCTCTTCCTTCCTGCTCCGGTTCACACATCGTGAATCTGACCAGCGCCACGTTGCGATCGTGATGGACCTTCTGCTGAAGCGAAGTCTGGTTCACTTCAACCAAAGCAGTGCGAGAGATGTAGGTCCGACTACTGTGTGGCGCAGGAGGCGGATAGTATCGCCATTCGAATACCACGCACGGGCGATGGGTTGGTATTCCGGTGTCGTGCTGATCACGCGATAGTGGAATGGAGAGCTGAGCAGGATGATCTCCGGAACTCGTGTCACGAGTTACCGACCGACTTCTTCTAGATCCATTTTATTTGTGGGGTTGAGAGCAGTGGTGTTTCGTTCGGTGATCGCCCAAGATAGACGGGCATAAACTTTCTGGGCAGAGTCCGTCCAATCGGCATGAGGCAGACACCCACGGAAGGCGGCTTCAGCTGCCTTATGCTCGTCGTGCGTGAGCGGTTTCGGTTCTGTCATAG
>CBDDRH010000218.1:0-13463 GCA_965233025.1 uncultured bacterium | reverse complement strand
CAAGCGAGACTCGCGGGACTGGCGAGATAGGCGAGATGGGATAGTTCGAGGTCTGAAGTTCGAGTCGCGCCTTTCTCGCGCTTCACGCGCCGCAGCTGATTATCGATAGAGGGATTCGCGTCTATCTCGGAGCAAATCGTTGTAGGGCGTGAGGGCCTTGTTCCGCGCGTCGGCAGGATCGATCTCGACGATACAAAGTTCTTCCTGGTCTCGCGGGGCGCGATGCAAAATCGCTCCGCGTGGAGCCACGACTTCGCTGTTCCCAATAAACGTCAACTGATCTTTGCCGTCTCGTGCTTCGCTCCCTGTGCGATTACACGTAATTGCGAACACTCGATTTTCCAGGCACCGAACAGGCATAGAATCCGGGCAATTGGGCAACACGAGGTTCGACGGATGGCAGATGATCTCTGCCCCCTTGAGCGCCAACGTGCGCGCAGCCTCCGGATAGTACCAGTCGAAACAAATCATCGCGCCGATCTTGGCCAACCCGATATCCCACACCTGAAATCCTGTGTCGCCAGGCGTAAAGAACAGCGTTTCCTCAAAAAACAGATGGGTCTTGCGATAGCACCCGATAAACCCGGACGGGCCGACGATCACGGCAGAGTTATAGCAAGCAGATCCGACGCGCTCTGGAAGACCGGCGACGATCACCATCCGTCGCCGCTTCGCAAGATCGATCAACCGTTGTGTGGTCGGTCCATTCGGTACCGGCTCCGACAGCGCGAGCGCCTCTACCTGCGAGACGAACTGATAGCCGGATGCGCACAACTCCGGCAGGACGATCAAGTCGGCGTCGGCTCGATCGAGTGTGTCTACAATCGTGTCAAGATTCTTTGACACCTCGCCGAACCGTGGAGTGAACTGAAAAAACCCCACCCGCATGATCGTCTTGTCTCCAGAACAAAACGGGCAGGGTTACCCCTGCCCGCTCAAAAAGACCTCTGCTGAATAACTTTTACTTCACTTCGGACAAATGGGTGACTGCGCCTTCGGCATGTTGTGTGGCCACATCCGCGTGACCGGCCTTGCCATGGGCCACGGCTTCCTTGAGATGCGTGATCCCTTCATCTATATGCGGATTCTTCTCCGCCGCCCCCGCATGCTTGAGTGCCTCCTCAGCATGTTGGACCAAGGCGTCGGCATGCCCCTGTTTGCCATGCGCCACGGCTTCCTTGGCATGCTCCAAGGCTTCAGCCGCATGTTTGTCTGCGGCAAGAGCAAGTCCGCTGAAGAGCGGGACACCAACAAGCGCGGCAACCGCCGCAACGACCAGTGCTCCGCGATGAATTCTCATTTTCATGGGTTCCTCCTCAGTGGTTAAGGTTCATTCGATGGGTGAACGGTCCCTATAGTCTCTTTGACGCGCATCACCTTACACAGCCAGTTTTTCACTGTCAAGAAGGCCGCACCTGGGGATCGACGTTTAGGATGTGCTGCAATCCCTTGGCGTCTTTTTCTACCGGACAGGCAAAATCTCGACTCCATTCCCACCAGGACCCCGGATAGTTGCGGACCTTCCGATACCCGGCGAGTTTGAGGACAAAATACAGCCAGGCTGAACGGACGCCGCCGGTGCAATAGCAGATGACCTCTTGATCCTGTGTGAGACCTTTCTCGGCGAGACTCTCAGTGATCGTCTGCAGATCTTTCACTGTGGCATTCGCGTGAAGAAATCCGGTCCAAGCCAGATGAATCGCGGAGGGGATGTGGCCAGGTCGCGGTATTCCCGACACCTCTTTCCCAAGATATTCTTCGAGGCTGCGCGCATCGACGATCACGGTGTTCGGATGCGGCTGCTTCACGAGATGCTTCAGCTCGTCTTTGTTGGCGATCACAGCAGTCACCGTCCGGACGGTGAAGGTCCCCGGCCTGGGTGTCACAGGCCCATGCTCGAATGGCCGTTTTTCCTGCACCCACTTGACCCACCCGCCATCGAGAATGCGCAGGCGCGTGTGTCCAAGATATTCCAACATCCAGAACATGCGGCCTTCGTCTCCCCAATTGTCGAACGGATTGGAATAGATGACCACGTCGCTGTCCTGACTGATACCCAAGGCGCGGATCTTTTGCTCCATGCGCCCGCGATCGGGATCGAGCAATCCCTTCGGCACGGCGTGGGGATCGCTGTACTCATGCCAGGTCGAATGCACGGCCCCTGGAATATGGCCGCCAAACTCGTAGGCCGCGCGCCCACGCACGTCGAGAATCACCAAGCCCGGCTGCCCTAAATTCTGCTGGAGTGTTTCGGTATCGATAAGCAAGGCGTGTGTCATGTCGTGCCTTTGTGGTTTGAACTGTTGGCGGTCAGCAGTCAACCCTCAGCCCCTGCCATACAGCTTAATTCCTCTGGCTGACGGCCGGGTGTTGATTGCTGAGCGCTCTCCCTCAGCGCGGCTGCTAGCGCGCCGGATAACGGGAAGTCCCGTTCATACACAACGAATCGATAGGGGTCGTTCCCCGTCAGCCCATATTTAGTCTGCAGCATCTCATGTTGTTTATCGGTCACAATGTGGTACTGCACGCGCGTCTTCACTTTCAAGCTCTCCGCCTGGGCCGGGAGTTGGTACGCAAACTGGTATTCCCGGCTGGCCAATGGCAACAGCCGGTTATCATACAATTCGACGATAGCCGGTTGCCACATGATCCAGCGTCCCATTGTCGATGTTTGATGATCGAGCACCCTTCCCTGCTGATCCTCCACGGAAAACTCCACGGTAAAGTACCGGTCGGGATCGCCGGTCGGAATCTTATGGCCGGCGCCTGCATTGATCAGCGTAAGCGTAAATCCGACTCGATCACCCGGCTTAGGCGAAGCGGTGTCAGCCCTTACGTGTATTCCCACCGCCCGCTTCACCATATCGGGGTCGTGTCCGCCGCGCCAGAGGTGCTGGCGTCCACGCCGGATCGGACTATTTACCGCAACCGGCCTATCAATTTCAGGCATGTGGCAACTCTGGCAAATGAAGCCCCGCTCCTGCATGAAGAACTTGCCTTCGTACTCCGCGTAGGTCCCACAAGGCCCCACGTTATAAAACTGGGCGGGCCCGGACACGACATTGTGACAGCGAGAACAGACCTGCGCGGTCCTGAAATTCGGATCGAACTTGGTCGGGTGCGGCGCGGCAGAATCTTCGAACGGTCCATAGATGACGCCATCCCGCACATGACACGCCGCACAGGTCACCGATTCCTTCTGATACTCGGGATCGTACTGCGGATTGGGCTCTTGAATCGCTTTCTCCACCCGTCCTCGCGGGATTTCTTTCACCAATGTCGGCTGCTGGTTTTCCAGCGGGGTGTGACAGTTCAAGCACACCCAGATATTTTTGTCTTTTTTCCAGTAGGCCTGAAAGTATGGATCCTCGTAAGCATGGGCGTGGATGCTCGTTTTCCATTCGTCGTAGATCTCGCGATGGCATTGCCCGCATGATTCGGCTGTCAAGCTCGTTAAGCCCTCCGGAATTTTCTGAAACGGAATCGCATGGGCATAATCCGACCGCAATCCGAAAATCACAACCGGTTTGATCTCGGTGTAATACAGATACACGAGCACACCGGTCAGGACACACCCGAGCAGAACTTTTATGAGGGTCTTCATGCAGCCAAGAGCGCCTGAATATGGCGATCGACCGAGGCAGCCAAGGCCGTCAGATGATACCCGCCTTCGAGCGACGAGAGGATGCGACCGCCGGCATGGCGCTTGGCGATGCCGGCCACGATGCCTGTGAGGTCCGCGTAGCCCGCTTCGGTCAATCCCATGCTCGCGAGCGGATCATTCGTATGCGCATCGAACCCGGCTGAGATGATCACGAATTCCGGCTTATACGCATCAGCCGCCGGTACCAACGACTTCTGAAAGGCAGCGCGATACTCCTCATCACCTTCGCCCGCTTTCATCGGCACATTGATCGTGAACCCTTCCCCTGCCCCCCGTCCCCGTTCCGACTCTCGACCCGTTCCCGGATAGTGCGGGTATTGGTGCGTGCTGAAGAAGAGCACGGAGGGATCGTCCTCGAAACTATGCTGCGTGCCGTTCCCATGATGCACATCCCAATCGACAATCAACACGCGCTTAAGGCCATGCTTCTTCTGCACATAGCGCGCAGCGATCGCCACATTGTTGAAGAGACAGAAGCCCATCGCACGCCCCGCTTCGGCATGATGCCCCGGCGGTCTTACCGCACAGAACACATGCTCCACTTGCCGGCTCATGATCGCATCGACAGCAGCCAACGCCCCACCTGCCGCCAGATACGCGGCGGTCAATGAACCAGGAGACATGGCGGTATCGGGATCGAGTGAGACTCGCCCATTCGTCGGGGCATGGGTCTTCAGCATCGCAAGATACGAAGGCGTATGGATCTGCGTAATCCATTCATCTTCAGCCGCTCGCGGTGCAATCCTGGTCAGTCGAGCCGCCGTACCACTCTGTTCCAACTGTTGCAGGATGGCGCGCAACCGATTGGGAGACTCCGGGTGCCCAGCTCCCATGTCATGGTCGAGATAACGTGGATCATAGATGAGCCCGGTGTTTCCCATAGCAAATTCCGTAAGACGTCAGGCGTATCGTCGTTATTGAAGAAGTCAGATTATCACGCAGCAAAGCGCATAGACAACGAGCGGAAACGCATGCTACCGTCGTTGAAGCACATATCAAACGTGGAGAGAGACATGCCGAACCCCCGTATCGAACCGCTCAAGAAAGTCCTGACGATTGATTCGAACGACGAAGTGGCTTGGTTTGGTCTCGGGAAAGCCTACATGGAAGATGCCAATTTTGAAGAAGCGGCTAAAGCCCTTCAACAGTGCGTCACGGTGAAACCTACCTACTCAGCCGCCTACTATGCCTGGGCCCAATCATTACACAAACTAGGTCGGATCGATGAATGCCGCACCGTCTGCGCCACCGGCATCGATGTATCCACGAAAAACGGCGACGCGATGGTGACAAAGAACTTGGAAATGCTTAAAGGTTCGCTGCCTGCCTCTGGTTCATTTGGTTGATCCGGTTTATCTTGTTCATCTGGTTAGTTTCGTTCAACCAAATAAACAAGGCAGACCAAAAAAACCAGAGCAACCAACTGATTTATACCGGCTCTGCTCCTTCGTCATCATCATCTGATGGGAGACCGAGGGCTTCTGGCTGACGCTTGGCGATTTCCTCATACACTTCATCGAGCCAGCGGCTCGCGCAGCCAAGGATCTCCCTGACTAACGGTTCCGGTTGGGCCGTGCGCTTGATGGTCCATTGGCAGACATATTCTAATAGCACGTCTCGTTCGAACCGTTCCGACGATTGCATCGCTACCGAAGTCATTTCGTTCAGTCCCGTCTTGAGAATCTCGGCCACCGTATCACGCCCATAAGATGTGCTGGCGGTGACATATTGGACTGCCCGGTTGAGTTCTTGGTCGGTCATAAAATTCCCCATTTCTCCTGGCGCATCATACCGAGAATGCCACCGTAGATGGAAGATTCTCTGCGAACTCACATGCGAAACACTTCGGTCTCTGCAAAATATACGGCTATGGTCTACGTATAATGATACTGCCAGAATAGCCGGCAGGCTGTTCAAAAAATCCAGGCTTCTCAGCATCCTGCCAAAGAAATTTTCTCCGACCGCATCAACTGGAATGGTATGATCGTGAACGAGCGGACCCAACCCGCACGATGTATGACCACAGGATGAAGGAGATGAGACGTATGCCCGTGAAGATCAGCAGGAAACATTCGGCCTCACGAACAACCTCTGCCCCAAAAGGGAGGGGCCGGACTTATTCCGAGCGCTGGGATCTCTCACATCTGGCAGAGAATCCGGTAGAGCGCTTCGAGACCCTAGTGGGAGAAATCGAATCCTTGGTGGCGCGATTTGAATCTGCGCGCGCCCAGCTCAGTCCAACCATGCCAACTTCGATCTTCCACCCGCTGCTGACGCTCAGTGAGGACATTGCGGCTGCATCGTCCCGGATCAGCACCTATGCCTACCTCTGGTTCTCCGAAAATACAAAGGACCTCGTCGCACGTTCGTTTAAGACTAAGGTCGAGGAGCGGCTTACAGCGCTTCAGAACCGGCTGGTCTTTTTCGACCTCTGGTGGCAGAGCGTCGATGAGGACAACGCACGACGGCTCATGGCCGGAACGGGCTCACTCCGGTATCACCTCGAAACTATTCGCCGCTTTAAGCCTCACACGCTGTCTGAGCCGGAAGAGAAGATCATCAACATCAAGAACGTCACGGGTCGCAGCGCCGTTCAGTCGCTGTATGACGTCGTCACGAACAGCTTCGCGTTTACGCTCACCGTCAACGGCAAACGAAAGACGATGACGCGAGAGGAGCTGACGGTCTATCTCCGCCATGCACAAGGGCGGCTGCGTGAAGCCGCCTATCGGGAGCTATACCACGTCTACGCCGATCAGCACGATCTGCTCGGAGAAATCTACAAAACCTTGGTCAACGACTGGAAAGCTGAAAATCTCCAAGTGCGTCGGTTCGCTTCTCCGATTGCCACCCGCAATCTCGGAAATGACATCCCAGATGAAGCTGTAGCATCGCTCCTGAAGGTCTGTCGGAAAAACGCGGGCGTCTTTCAGCACTACTTCCGCATCAAAGCTCGCCTGTGCAAAATCACCCCCATGAGCCGCTATCACATCTATGCGCCGCATCGGACGGAGCAGAAATCCTATCGCTATCAAGATGCTGTCAGAATGGTATTGGACGCCTATCGAGGATTCTCTCCGCAATTAGCGGAGATGGCGGAACGGGTAGTCCATGAAGACCATATCGACACAAAGACGAGACCCGGAAAAATCGGGGGCGCCTATTGTTACAGCATCGTCCCAAGCATGACCCCGTATGTGCTGCTGAACTTCACCGGCGAAGCACGCGATATTGCGACGATGGCCCATGAGCTGGGCCACGCCGTCCACGGCATGCTGGCGGCGCGGCACTCCATCTTTACTTTCCATTCCACCCTCCCTCTGGCGGAAACGGCCTCAGTGTTTGGGGAACGCATCCTGTCCGACGCACTCATGAACCAGGAACGGGACAAGAAGGTGAAGCAGGGGCTCCTGGTCAACCAACTGGATGACATCTACGCCACGGTCCTCCGACAAGCTTATTTCGTTCAATTTGAGAATCATGCCCATGAAATGATCGCCCAGGGCGCGACCGTGAAGGATCTAGCCAAGACCTATCTGGCCGAGGTCCGGCAGCAGTTTGGGAAAAGCATCAAGGTCCCGGAAGAGTTTCAATGGGAATGGCTGACCATCCCTCATATCTTTGTCAGCCCCTTCTATTGCTACGCCTACAGCTTCGGCAATTTATTGGTCCTCGCCCTCTACCGGATGTACCAAAAGGAGGGCGCGGCATTCGTACCCAAATATCTAGATTTGCTGAGTACCGGCGGGTCGGAGGCGCCGCAAAGGATCCTTGCGAAGGTTGGCGTCGATATGGCGTCTGAAGATTTTTGGCAATCGGGGTTCGATACGATCCGCGAGATGGTTGGTCAACTGGAGCAGACGCTGTAGAGATTCCCTGCCTTTCCAAGGCGATAGCAGCTCTCTCAATTTTATTCTACCCACCCCTCTTGACACACCTGCAAGACAGCTGTATTATTTATCCTGTTGATAACGGTTATCATAATCGTCCGTGCACGACGAACCATGCTCAACGATAGAATATAGGAGTACAGTCCATGTACCTCTGTCTTTGTAAGGGAATTACCGATTCAGATGTCCGTGAAGCAGGACAGTCAGGCATCGTCATGCCTTGCCAACTCAAAGCAAAATTTGGGCTGAGAGAGGCAGGCTGCTGCGGTCGCTGTTCAAAGAATATTCATGAATTTGTGGAACTCGCAACGAGTGCGCACCAAGTCCCCTCCTCCAACGGCGTGCGAAGCTAGCCCTGGCTGGGAAACCTTCCCCCCTCCTCTACAAGACTGTTGCAACACCGACCCATTCGCCATCGACGACAATATTGCCCCGCCACGGCTGTATAGATACCCGGCGCTTTGATGGAGACAGTAAGATGAGAAGAGTAGAGGCCGTGCGCGTGCACGCAGGGACGTATCCTGACTAGTGAGAAGAACCTCGCTGCATCTTCACAGCGAGTTCGGCCACACGACGACCCAATTCCTTGGCGTCGGCCAACTCCTGCTTGTCGATGCCGGGGCTATCGCCTTCCGTGGTGGCAGATGCGCCGAAGGCCCCACCCCCACTGACGACGATCATCTGATTCCCGAGCATTGCGGCGAGGATCGTCAACATCGTCACTTCCTTTCCACTCGACACCTGACCACCTGTGGCGAAGGCCGCGCCGATCTTGTTCCTCATCTTGAATTCGGGGAACACACCGAATTTAAACTGCCAGTTGTCGAAGAATGTTTTCACCTCACCCGACATGTTCGACCAATAGACCGGCGAGCCGACCACAACCGCATCGGCTGAGAGCAAATCATCCGCCGTCACCTTGCCGACTCGTTTCAACAGCGCCTCAGCGCCGGAAACGCTCTTCACGCCATCAACCACCGCTTCGGCCATGCGTTCCGTATTGCCGGAGAGCGAATGGTAGGCCACGAGTACTTTCACTGGCGGAGCCGGCTCACCGGCGAATGTCTCGACGGAGCCGGTGCCCAGCACCAGAAGAAGGGCACACAGAAACAGAGAACCTATGAGACGGAGTCGTGAACTAGAGGTGAGTGGCACAAACATCAACTCACAGAGAGAAGGAAACGGCGTGCAGGATTGGCGCCGGTTCAACGACGGACGATTTCTTCTTCCATCCGTTCTTCAACGGAAACTTCCGTCAACGTTCCGCGATAGTCGCACTTGTGACAGCGAACCCGCCATTCTTCGATCCATTTTTCTTGCACATACGATTGCCGACACTTCGGACACACAAATACGCCTTTCACGTAATGCACTTTCCGTGTCTCTTTCATACGCCCCTCTCCTGTGTTTGCTGGCCCAGGATGGCATAGGAAACCTCGCGATTGCAAGGCGCTCTCAGCTCGCAACCCCCGGCTTGACTCATCTCCAGTGGGCCGATAGGATGCCGCCGTGCAACGAGGCCGATCACTCGCGCTTTTCTTTATCCTCCTCCTCTCGTTCCCCTGCTGTACCCAAGCTGGGACTGATCCTGCTATGCCAGGATTGATCCCGATTACCCTCCCGGGAGGCGCCATCATTCATGCGGAGTTAGCCGATACACCTCAAAAACGTACTGATGGATTGATGTACCGTGAGCATTTAGACTCCGATCGGGGCATGCTCTTTACGTTCTCGCAAGCGCAAGCCTGGGTATTTTGGATGAAAAATACAAAGATTTCACTCGATCTCATTTGGCTGAATGAGAAAAAGGAAATCATCCATATGGAACAGCGCGTTCCGGTTTGCACAAGAACGGACGACAGCTGCCCACAATATCGGCCCAACGAAGGCGCGCTCTATGTCTTGGAACTCGCGGCTGGCCGAGCTGAGAGCTTGAAGTTGCAGCGAGGATCGAAACTTCAGTTCCGGGTTCCGTAGCAGGTTCCCCTCACGCAGGATGCTCAAAAAGGCCGTCCAGCAAGGCCGCAGGCGAGTCTAAACCGGAGGCGTACCCTTCGGGGTACGTTGAGGATTTCGATGAGCCGAGAACGCCGCTGGCGGGCTTTTTCAGCATCCTGGTTAGGATCGTTCCTGCCAGGCCCGCATCCGTCTCGCCGTAATCACCCCGTCCACGCGCTCAACGGCTTTCAGCACCTGATCGAGATGGCGGGTGTCTGAAACTTCTACGATAAAATCCAGCACAGCTTTCTGATCCTCCCGCGTCGTGATCTCGGCACGGCTGATGTTGGCATGGCATTCAGCAATCGCGGAAGACACATTCGCCAATACCCCGGTCTTATCGACAGCGACAATAGACATTTTGATCGAGTGCGTGCTGGGAGTGGTGGCGTCCCACTCCACTTCCACCAGCCGTTCTTTGTCATAGTCCAGCGCCTCAAGGTTCGGACAATCAACGGCGTGGATCGTCAGCCCTCGGCCACGAGTGATATACCCGAGAATGCGGTCGCCGGGCACGGGATGGCAACAGCGCGACAGCTGCATCAACAGATCCCGAGACCCTTTGACCTGTACGCCAGCGGCATCGCTCTTTCCAGCAACCGTTTTACGCGCGGCAGGACGTTCCTGAGCCGGCGCTTGTGTTTCGGTCGACGGAGCCGTGAGTTTGCCGATGACCTGCGATGTCGCCACGCGGCCAAACCCTACTGCCGCAGCCAATTCGTCGGTGCTGTCGAATCCAGACTGACGAGCGGCATTTAAGAGTTCCGCCGATTTGAACATCCTGGCCGGCGCCATCCCCTGACGGCGGAACTCCGACTCCAGCAAACGACGGCCGATCTCGATACTCCGCTTCTGTTCTTCGAGCTTGATCCAGTGTTTGATCTTGGTCTTCGCGCGCGAGGTGCGGACAAACTTCAACCAGTCTTTGTGCGGCGACTGTGTGGGAGACGTCAGAATTTCGACCGTATCTCCGCTGGCCAGTTGATGCTTGAGCGGCACGATCTTTCCGTCCACCTTGGCCCCAACACAATGGTCCCCGACCTGGGTGTGAATCGCAAAGGCAAAATCGATGGGTGTCGATCCTCTTGGCAACTCTTTCACAATCCCTTTGGGCGTGAACACATAGACCACATCGTGGAAGAGGTCGAGCTTCACCGAGTCCATAAACTGTCGGTTATCCGTCAAATCTTCATGCCATTCGACGAACTGGTGGAGCCAGCCGAAAGCCTTGCTGTCACGATCTGCAACGTGTCCTTGTTCTTTATACTTCCAATGCGCGGCGATGCCGTGCTCGGCGATACGATGCATCTCCTCCGTGCGGATTTGGAATTCGACATGCTCCCCCTTCGGCCCCACCACCGTCGTATGCAGAGACTGGTAGAGATTGGACTTTGGAATCGCGATGTAGTCCTTGAAGCGTCCGGGTACGGGCCGCCAGGCTGAGTGAATCACGCCGAGCACGGCATAGCAGTTCATCTTGGTGTCGGTCACGATCCGCAACGCCGTCAGATCGTAAACCTCCTCAAACGTAATCGACTGCTTATTCATCTTTTGATAAATGCCGTAGAGATGTTTGGGCCGGCCATAAACTTGTCCGGCCAATCCGTTCTCTTGCATGGCACTCTTCACGAGCCCGCGGACTTCATCAATGTACTGCTGCCGATCCTCGTCCCGTTTCGCCACACGAATGCGCAAGGTCTCGTAGACGTCCGGCTTGAGGTGCTTGAGACACAGGTCCTCCAGCTCATTCTTGATCCAGCCGATACCCAATCGATTCGCCAACGGCGCATAGATCTCCAACGTCTCCTGGGCAATCTCCTTCCGCTTGGCCGCGCTGAGATGTTCCAAGGTGCGCATGTTGTGCAGCCGGTCGGCGAGCTTGATGAGGACGACCCGGATATCATCCGCCATCGACAGCACCATTTTGCGGAAATTCTCCGCCTGCTTTTCTTCATAGCTCCGAAACGTGATCTTGCCGATTTTGGTGACTCCGTCGACCAGATGCACGACATCCTTCCCGAATTCCCTTTCGAGTTCGTCAAGCGTCGCGACCGTATCTTCCAGGGTATCGTGCAGCAGTGCTGCGACGATGGCAGTGACATCCGTTTTGAGCGAGGTCAGGACTCCGGCGACAGCGATGGGATGTTGAAGGTAGGGTTCTCCGGAACGACGAAGCTGCCCTTCATGCGCTTTCGCAGAAAAACCATAGGCCTTGCGAACGAGGCCGAGGTCGGCATCGGCCTGATAGCTTTTAATTCGATCCAGCAATTGGTCGAGATCTGTGACAGTTTCGTACACCATAATTCGCTCACTTACTCGCTCACACTCGGTCGGACATCACGAATGCGAAGCTGAATCCGGTCACGGCCGTTCCAGTGATTCAGTTCCGGCGTGAAGGCCAGATCGACCGGGGCGCGTGACGGAATGCCGCGCTCCAGCAGCGACTTCATCCCGAATCCGATGCTATCAAACGGCAGCGATGTCCCTTGCCGAACGGTCATTTTCAAGTGCTTCTCGCCGACGGTGCGCGCCTCCATGACTTCGAGGCGAGTCACCGCAAACGTGGGCTCCGGATTGCCCTCACCGAACGGATGCAGCGATCCGATCTCTTGGATCAACTGCAAATTCACTTCGTCCAGCCGCACTTCGGCATCGACGTTCAACGTCGGAACCTTGGCGCCATCATGGGACCACCCGGCCACCACTTCTGAGAATCTGGCACGAAACTCGTCAATCCGATCCTCGCGAATCGTCACACCTGCGGCACTGGGATGTCCACCGAAGGCCTCCAACAGTTCTCGACAGGACGCTAACCCTTGGTAGAGATCGAACCCTCTGGTCGTCCGAGCCGATCCTTTGGCCATCCCCTGCTCATTGATGGCCATGACAATAGCGGGGCGCTGAAACCGATCGACCAAGCGCGCTGCGACAATACCGACCACCCCGAGGTGCCACTGCCGGGAGGCCAGTACGAGCGCTGGCGGCAATTCTCGATCCTTCAACGAGGCCAGAGCCTCCGCCACGATATCCACTTCGATGCGCTGCCGCTCTCGATTCAGCTGTTCAAGCCGGTCTGCTAACTGCTGCGCCTCGGCTGGATTGTCTGTCGTCAATAACCGCACACCCAACATGGCATCGTCCAATCGTCCGGCGGCATTGATGCGCGGAGCCAATTTGAAAGCAATTGTTTCCGCCGTACACTCCCGCGCCACCCCCGCCACATGCTTCAACGCTCGAACGCCGCAACGCGCACCACGCGACAATTGGGCCAACCCTTCACGCACAAAGCTTCGATTCTCATCGTGCAAGGGCACGACGTCGGCCACCGTCGCCAATGCTACAAGATCAAGCAACGACTCCAAGAGCACTCCAGCGACCCCGTAGCGCAGCTGGTAGGCCTGAGCCACCTCGTAGGCCAGCGCGGCGGAGCAGAGGCCCCGAAAGGGATAGCGGGCACCGGCTCTATGGGGATTGAGCACCGCCACAGCCGGCGGTATCTCTTCGTCGGTCTGGTGATGGTCTGTCACCACGACGTCCATGCCGAGGTGGGCTGCCCATGCGATTTCCTTATGCGAAGTCGTGCCGCAATCGGACGTCACCAACAGCGAAATGCCTTCGTCGTGCAAACGCTGCACGGCGCCGAGATTGAGTCCATAGCCTTCCCGCAGGCGATGCGGGACATACGCTCGAACCTGTGCGCCCAAGCCCCCGAAGAACGACAGATACACGCTGGTCGCCGTAATCCCGTCGACATCGTAGTCGCCGTAAAAACAGATCGGCTCCCGGGTGGTGACGGCACGATGCAACCGTTCGACCGCCTGGTCCATATCGGGAATCAAAAACGGATCGTGCGGTGTCTGCAACGACAGCCATGTCGTCGCTTCATCCGGCGTGGTCACGCCGCGAGCCAG
>CBDDRH010000217.1:0-15467 GCA_965233025.1 uncultured bacterium | reverse complement strand
GCTAGAGTGCCCCTTCTCCCTTCAGATACTTGCGAAAACGGTCCATCAAGTCGGCGCCGAGTGTTCCACCTTCCGGTTTCTTCATGTCTGGATCGGCAAAATGTTCACGAATTTCCTGAAGGCGTTTCTCCGCTTGCTCATTCCCTTGCAGCCGCTTGGTCTTTTCCAGCGCCGTATCAAACGCCTCAAAGGTCAGATTATCGTACCCGAAAGAGCGAATCCGTTTGACGGCCTTCATCATGGCCTGATTCCGGAAAGTCGTGAGGTGTTCCGAATCGACCTCCTTGAGCCCAAGCTTCCGCGCCCTTCGCTCAGCGGCTTTACGGATTCCGCTACGCACGAAATCCGGAGACGTCTGCAGCCGCTTCCATGCCTCATCGGTCCACGCGACTCGCTCTTGTGGTGCGCCCCACAATTGAAGCAACATCGGCTCGTCAATCCGCGTCACGCCCTTCTCTCTCGCTAAATCTTCGGTGTCTCGTTTCAACATGTCGGTGACAAACTCGACGGCGATCGGCGGCGACTGTTTCAATTTCTCGTGAAGTTGAGCTAATGCTCCCTCGCTCCATTCCAATGGAGGCATCGAGGCCTCACGAAAATCTCCCAGCGCTTCCACCTTCTCGAAGAGTTCGACATTCACCTCGAGATGTCCCCGCTCCCTGGCAATCTCTTCGGCAATTTGCCTGGTCATGTTCCGCATGAATTCCGGAACCGTATTCAGCCGGTCCTTGGCGGCGGCAGTCCAGGGGAGATGGCCTTGCGCCATTTGCTCAGCCGCATCTGCCATACCGGCCTCGCCGCCCATACCACCCATCATTTGGTTCTTGAACTGATCGAGGATCTCCCCCGTAATCTCCGAGTAGCCAAGCTCTCGAGCTTTTTTTTCGGCTAAGCGCCGGACCATTCCACGCAAAAAGAGCGGCGCCCGCTCAAGACGTTTGGAAGCCTCGTCCGTCCAACCGATATCTATCCCGACCGCATCGTGGGAGTCTGATGAATTCATGATGATCAGTCCCGTTACGACTGGTTCAGAAGTTCCTTCAATTCTTTTCCGGCTTTGAAAAACGGAACCTTCTTGGCAGGGACCGCCACAGTCGCGCCGGTCTTGGGGTTCCGCCCTTCTTTCATCCGACGAGCCCGCAGCCGAAAACTGCCGAACCCTCGAATCTCCGTCTTATCGCCGTTCTTCAACGAATCACGCACACAGTCGAAAATCGTATTGACGACGACTTCCGCCTGCCGCTTCGTCAAGGTCGTGATCTGTTCGGATACACGCTCGATGATTTGGGCCTTCGTCATATTGGACTCCCTTTCGTGATGATGAATCGACCTGTGCACCGATCCGGACGCGCTAGAACGCCATGAGATACTTCAGTCCAACCCCGGAGTACAAATCCAACTTGGGGAAGAGCCCTGATATTCGCGATTCGATCAATTCTCTGATCGAAAACCGTCGGCGAGGCTCAATGACTTTCGGCTCGCCTTCAATGCCGGCCACGTCCGCGGCAAGCTTGATGGCAGCTTCGAGATCACCGAGTTCATCCACAAGCTTTGAGGCTTTGGCCTGACGGCCCGTGAAGATTCGACCGTCCGCCAAGGCCTGCACCGCCGCCACGTCGAGCCCACGCCCTTCCGCCACCGCCTCGATAAACTGCTTATGAACATCATCCATGACAGATTGGAGCAACGCCTGTTCTTCATCACTCATCTTCCGGAGAGGCGATCCCACATCTTTGAATCGTCCACTTTTGATCACGATACCTTCGACCCCGATCTTCTTGAGGAGCCCTTCGACGTTCGCCATCTCCATGATGACACCGATACTCCCAGTCAACGTCCCTGAATTGGCCATGATCCGATCAGTGGCAACCGCAATATAGTACCCTCCTGACGCCGCCACGGTACCCATTGAAGCGATCACTGTCTTGTTGCTCTTGTTACGAACCCGCAGGACTGCATCATGGATTTCTTGCGATGGCACAACCCCACCGCCTGGGCTATCGATTCGCAAGACGATAGCTTTTACTGAAGGGTTGTCGGCAAAACGCTTCAACTCACCGATCGTGGATTGTGCATCCACAATGACCCCTTCAATACGAATTAATCCAACCCGGTCCTCTATCGAAAAGTCGAAGTCTGGAAAGAACAGATTCATCAGAAAGAGCAGGCCCAGTCCAACGCCGAGCGCCCAAAGCGCTCGGCGAAATACCCCTCGCTTGGCCGGCTTTTGCACTGTGTCATCACTCATGATTCTGCTCGTGTACCACGTCGGAAGGTGCCCCTCTAGCTTACACTGAGGTCCGGTGCATCGAACCTACTTATCGTCCTCGGCTTGGCCTCGCTTCCGATTCTGCTTCGCCGCACGACCCAAGCTTTGGTCCAACGCACCTTGTGTGGCATGGTACTCATCAACCGTTCGGCGATCGGAATCCATTTGATGATCGCGCAAGCTGAGCGCAATCTTCCGTTCTTCCCGATCGACCTTGATGATCTTGGCGGTCACTTCATCCTGCAGCTTGAATTTCTCCTCGAGCTTGGCCTGTTGATCGAGTCCAGCCTCGCTGATGTGGATCAACCCTTCGACTCCCCCATCTAATTCGACGAAGATACCGAAATCGGCGACCTTGCTGACCTTCCCGACCGCCACATCCCCGACCGCATACCGATTCGGAATCTCGTCGTCCCATGGATCGCTCTTCAGCTGCTTGTACCCGAGCGACAGCCGCTCCTTTTCCTTGTCGATCCGCAAGACCACTGCCTCTACCTTCTGTCCCTTCTTGAAGAGTTCAGAGGGATGTTTGATATGTTTCGTCCACGACATGTCGGAAATGTGGATCAATCCATCGATGCCTTCTTCGAGTCCGACGAACGCGCCGAAGTCGGTGAGACTCTTCACCTTTCCTTCAATGCGTGTACCGATGGCGTACTTCCCTTCCACCATATCCCAGGGATTCGGAGCCGTCTGCTTCATGCCGAGGGAAATCTTCCTGCTGGCCGGATCCACGTTCAACACCGCCGCTTCAACCTGATCCCCAATGGACACGACGCGCGACGGATGGCGCACCTCGTGCGTCCATGACATCACAGAGACATGCACGAGTCCCTCGACGCCGGGTTCGAGCTCGATGAATGCCCCATAGTCGGTCAGGCTCACGACACGACCTCGGACGCGGGTACCGATCGCGTACTTACTGGCCACGCCGGTCCAGGGATCGGCGCTCTTCTGTTTCAAACCAAGTGAAATGCGCCCGGTCTCCCGATCGTATTTGAGGACGCTCACTTCCACCTTGTCACCGATGTTGAACATTTCCGACGGATGGCCGACACGGCCCCAGGACATGTCCGTGATGTGGAGCAACCCATCGATGCCGCCAAGATCGATGAACGCCCCATAATCCGTGATATTCTTCACCACCCCTTGAATTAACTGCCCTTCCTTCAACGTGGACAGGGTGGTCTTCCGTTTCGAATCTCTCGTCTCCTCCAAGAGCACGCGCCTGGATACGACGACGTTGCCGCGCCGGTGATTGATCTTGATGATCTTGAGCGGGAACGTACGCCCGACCAACCCGTCAAGGTCCCGCACCGGATGAAGATCGATCTGCGAGCCCGGCAAAAACGCCTTCACACCGATATCGACCATCATGCCGCCTTTGATCCGCGCCACGATCTTGCCATCGATGCTTTTGCCGTCATTGAAGAGCTTTTCCAGCTCTTCCCAAATCTTCATCTTGTCGGCTTTTTCTTTGGAGAGAACCAGATTGCCGTCGGCGTCTTCGCACTCCTCGATGTACACTTGAAGCCGATCACCCACCTTGATGTTCTGAAGCTCCTCGGTGGAGAACTGATCGTTCGGGATCATCCCTTCGGACTTGTAGCCGATGTCCACGACTACCTTGTCCTTGGTCACGGCGACGATGCGACCCTCCGTGATGGTGCCCTCTTCGAGGTTTTTAAATGTCTCCTCATACAGGGCTGCTAAAGCCGCTCGGTCTAATTGCTGGTCACTCGATGACGAAACCGTACTCATAGTGTAAATCCTACTCTTCCGACTGGAGTCGGGTGCTGATGGTTATACACCGGCATTCACTCAGCCTTGCGAATGCCGGCACTGGACTGCTGGGTCGGAGGCTCTACGCCAGCTAAGGTGGCAATGCGATCCATCACGGTGCGACTTACCTCCTGATAAAACTGTTTGGTCTCTTCGTTCTCTCCGCTCCGGGGAAACGTAAGCGCCTCTCCGTAGAACACGGTCACGGGACGGAACCGCGGCCACATGGTTCCCGATGGCAGCACATCATACGTACCCTTAAGATAGGCCGGAACCACGGGACATCCGGTCTGTGCCACAATCACGCCAATCCCTGGTTTAGGGGATTGCAACTGGCCGTCCGGGCTGCGACTGCCCTCCGGAAATATCACCACGACCTTTCCTTCCTTAATCAAAGTGACCGCCTTACCAAATGCGTCACGGTCCAATCGGCCGATCCGAAGGGGAATCCATCCCAACCATTGACAGATCGCCTTAAGGCCAGGAACCGGAAAAAGATCGCTCCGCCCCAAAAACCAGGCCCGCCGACGCATTCCACAACCCAGGAGAGGAATATCCAGATAACTGGCATGGTTCGCCGCCACGATGAACCCACCGGTCCGCGGGACTGCGCCAACGACTCGATAACGAAAACAGAGCCGACCGATGGTTCGGGAAAGAACCCACAGAATCCCGTAGAGGACCAAACTCACAGTCGGGCCGCAATCACAGCCATCATCTGGTCCACCACCTCCGCAATGGACATTGTTGAGGTATCAATGAACCGGGCATCTTCCGCAGGAACCAGCGGGGCGATGGAACGGGAACGATCCCGAGTATCACGTCCTGCCAGGTCGGCTGTCGTCTCTTCAATCACTCCCGAATGTCCTGCAGCAACGAGTTCCCGATGCCGGCGTTGCGCCCTGACAGTCTGATCCGCCTCGAGAAAAAATTTCACGTCTGCCGAGGGAAATACCGTTGTCCCCATATCCCGCCCCTCAGCCACCACCGATCCACCTTGTCCAATTTGCCGCTGGATAGGCAGCAGCCAGGCCCGAACCGCTGGAATTGCAGAAACCACCGAGGCCGCAGACGACACTGCAGGCGTTCGGAGGTCACCGCTCACATCTTTGCCATTGACGAACACCGCAGCGGCCCCGTGATGGAACTCCATCGTGAGCGAGAGGGTGGGCAACAACGCAGCAACCGCCTCGACATCAGCCGGATCCCGTCCAGACTCAATGACGGCCCAAGCCATCGCGCGGTAAAGGGCACCCGTGTCGAGATATAGATACCCCAATCGAGAAGCCAACAATTTGGCTACTGTACTCTTGCCGACACCAGCTGGACCATCGATCGCAACGGTCAGCCTTCTCGCTTGTTGTTCCTCCGCAACATGTCCCACGTCGTGGCCCCGTATTATAGCCGTCACCGGCTTTCAGTCAATAATTCCAATAGTGTGCGATGAAACGCTGGAAATGATGTCTCGATGCACGCCGTTTCGTCAATCACGGTTGGCGTAGAAGCGGTCAAACCCGCGATAGCCAATGACATCGCCACCCGGTGATCTCCATGGCTGCGGCCATGTGCAGCATGCAATCGACCGTTACTCTCTGCTGTGCCAAGTCCTCGCACGACCATCCCGTCGGGTCTTTCTGTGATCTGGGCCCCCATCGCGCGCAACTCCGCCGACACCGTCGCAATTCGATCGCTTTCTTTGACTCGCAATTCTTCGGCTCCGGAAATGACCGTCTCACCCTCTGCGACCGCAGCCGCAACACACAGGATGGGAAATTCATCGATCGTCTGCGGGATCAAATCAGGCCCGATCGTCACTCCACGCAACCGTGCCGACCTCACGCGGATATCTGCAACCGGCTCTCCCGCCTCTTCACCCCTATTGAACAGCTGAATGTCCGCGCCCATTCTCGTCATTACGTCCAACAAGCCGGCCCTGGTCGGGTTGATCCCCACCTGTTGAATCGTCACATCCGAGCCGGGAACAATGGTCGCCGCCACGATGAAAAACGCCGCGGCGGAGAGATCGCCCGGGACGACCAATCGAGACACCGCATTCCATCCGACCGATGGTCGTCCATCGATCAGCAGGGTGGTCCCTTCCCGTCGAAACGCAATATGAAAAAACTGGAATAACCGTTCCGTATGATCGCGTGAAAGACGCGGTTCTGTGATGCGGGTCGTCCCTTCGGCAAACAAGGCTGCGAGCAACAACGCCGACTTGATTTGCGCGCTCGCTACCGGCGATGTGTACGTGATCGCGCGAAGGCGGCTACCCATCACGGCTAAGGGCGCAAGTTCACCACCCTTGCGTCCGGCGATGGTTGCACCCATTTCCCGCAACGGCTTGACAATCCGCCCCATTGGACGGCGACGAATCGATTCGTCGCCGGTCAGTACCGTAAAAAAGTCCTGTCCCGCCAGCAGGCCGGTTAGGAGACGAATGCCCGTTCCAGAATTCCCGCAATCAATCGGTTCACTCGACTCGGTCAGCCCCCAGAGTCCCTTGCCATACATACGCAGTTCCTCGACTGATTCATCGATGCGTATGCCAAGCGCCTGGAATGCACGCATCGTATTGAGGCAATCTTCGCCTCGACAATAGCGCGCAACCGTACTGACCCCGTTCGCCAATGCTGTCAGGATGATGGCACGATGGGTGATCGACTTATCGCCTGGGACAGAAATCGTTCCCTGCAAAGGTCGGCCTGGTGTAATCGTCAACAACGCCATAGGTGTACTACGCAGAGGCGGTCGGTCGCGTGGAGAATTTCTCACGTTCCTGCTTTGCTCGTTCGAGTTCCTTCTCGATGCCTGCGGCATCGCCCATTCGAATGAGCTGCTTCAATTGGCTCAGCGAGCGCTCATAGGCCTCAATGAACATGACCACATTGTCGCGGTTCCAGAGAAAAATATCGCGCCACATTTCAGGGGAACTCGCGGCAATCCTGGTCGTATCTCGCAACCCGCCCCCCGAGTGGCTTGCCAGATCAAGGGAGGGAATTTGTTGATCGCGAATCTCGGCCAGGGCGTTGATCAAGGCAAATGCCGCCACATGAGGCAAATGACTCACTGCCCCAAGAATCTTGTCATGCAGATGGGCATCCATCGTGAGCACCACCGAACCGGTTTCTTGCCACATCGTTCGGACCTGCTCAAGTGCCTGCAGATTTGTGGTCTTCGTCGGCGTCAGGATACAACGCGCGCCAATAAATAGTTGATCCGATCCGGCCGCCACACCCGTTTTTTCCTTGCCGGCAATGGGATGGGCCCCGATAAAATGGACACCGACCGGCATGGCTCGCTCGGCCTGCTCCACCAGCAAACCCTTCACGCTTCCGACATCGGTCACAATCGCGCCCTTTTTCAAGCAGGCAGCCCACTCAGTCAGGTGCCGCTCATAGGTGTCGACCGGAGTGGCCAACACAATCAGGTCGGCATCCCTCACTCCGTCTTTTGGATCGACGACGTAGCGATCGATCGCGCCCAACTCGACCGCGGTTTTCAAGTTTTCGACTCGCCTCCCAACTCCAATAACCCTTTCCGCCAATCCCTTTCGGCGAAGAATCATGCCGAGCGATCCGCCGATCAGCCCCACTCCGATAATGGTGACCTGGGTAAAGTGCAGCGTCATGCTTCAAACCGGACTGAAGCCGAGCCTCAATCCTGTGTCCTTCAAGCCCAATCTCTCTCGTTATAGTTCCCGACCGACCGCCACTGCGATCTTTCGCATGTCCTGCATCAGTTCCTTGAACTTGCTTGGTTTAATGGATTCTTCACCGTCACACAGGGCACATTCCGGGTTCGAATGGACTTCGATCAGAATGCCGTCCGCCCCCGCGGCCACTGCAGCTTTAGACATCGGCGCCACCAGATTCCACTTGCCGGTGGCATGGCTGGGATCGACGATGACGGGCAAATGCGACAGTTCTTTTAACGTCGGGACCGCCGCAAGATCGAGCGTATTGCGATACTGTGTCTCGAATGTCCTGATCCCCCGCTCGCACAACATGACGTTCTGATTCCCGCGGGACATGATGTATTCTGCCGATAGAAGGAATTCCTTGATCGTAGCCGAAAGTCCCCGCTTCAACAGCACCGGCTTATCGTAGGCCCCAACCTCTTTGAGGAGTTCAAAATTCTGCATGTTGCGGGCGCCGATCTGGATAATATCGGCTTTTTCGAGAAACAATTCGATGTCGCGGGTATCCAGAATCTCGCTGACGACCGGCAATCCGGTTTGCTTTTTCGCCTCAACCAGATAGTCCAATCCTTCACGCCCTAACCCCTGAAAGGAGTAGGGCGATGTGCGTGGCTTGTAGGCGCCTCCTCGCAAAATGCTCGCTCCGGCCGCCTTCACCTCGTGAGCAATACCGACCGTGATTTCAAGCCGCTCCACCGCGCAAGGTCCCGCCATGATCACCAGCTTGTGGCCGCCGATCTTCACGCCGCTCACATCGATCGTCGTACCTTCACGCTTAAACTCCCGGCTGACAAGCTTCCACGGTGCGAGAATCGGCAACACGCTTTCGACGCCCGGCAAGGCTGTGAGCGGCTGGTTATGCAGGATCCGATCGTCGCCGATAACTCCAATGATCGTCCGTTCCTGACCGGTCGATAGTTGCGACTTCAATCCCAACTCGCGAAGCCGATCGATAATATGGTCGACTTCCCGTTCGCTTGCCTCTGGCTTCAATACAATGATCATATTACCCTCACCCTGCGCTCAATTCGGATGGATCACCCGCTTGAGTGCAGCCAAAAATTCCCTGTTTTCTTCTTCCGTGCCGATGGTCACCCGAACCATACGCCCCTCGATGTGACGAACAATGATGCCCTCCCTCAGCAGAGCCTCAAACACCATGCGGCCGTCTCGTCCAACATCAACATAGACAAAATTCGCTTCGCTCGGGATCGGCGCAAGCCCGAGCGTGGTCAATCCCTTGACCATCTGTTCCATTCCGGCTGCATTCACCGCCCGACTCCGCGCCACATGCTCGTCGTCGCCGAGAGCGGCGAGCGCGGCACGCTGCGCCAGGCTATTGGCGTTGAAAGGCGGGCGGACTCGGTTCAAGATACTGATGATCTCTGCCGTCGCCACGCCGTACCCGATTCGTAATCCAGCGAGGCCATAGATCTTCGAGAATGTCCGCAGCACCATCACGTTCCGTCCCTGCCGCACAGAGGCCATGGAATCCGGAAACTGCTGGCTCCTGACATACTCGAAATAGGCTTCGTCGAACACCACAACGACATGTGCCGGGACGCGCGAGAGCAGACCTTCGACTGCATCCGCTGACACCATCGTTCCGGTCGGATTGTTGGGGTTGCAGACGAACAGGAGTCGTGTCCGATCGGTGATGGCGTCCGCCATCGCCTGAAGATCGTGCCGCCACTGCTTCAATGGGACGACGATAGGCGTTCCATGAGCGGCCGTAACCTCCATTTTGTAAATGACGAAGGTCTGATCCGCCATCACCGCTTCATCGCCTGGAGCCAACATCGTACGGGCGAGCAAGCCCAAGATTTCATCTGATCCATTTCCGAGAATGACCTGATCAGGAGTCACCTTCCAACGATCCGCCAGGGCTTCTCGCAAGCGAAACGCGCCGCCGTCAGGATAGCGATGCAGGGTTGCAGTTCCCTCGCTCAACGCGGCGAGCGCCTTCGGGGAAGAACCCAATGGATTTTCGTTGGACGCCAGTTTAATGACGCGTGCAAGACCCAATTCCCGTTGGAGTTCCTCAATCGGCTTCCCAGGAACATAGGGACTGAGCGAAGCAATATCTGGATGGACCTTCAACGGCATGGCATCAACTGTGGGCTGGATAGGAGCCCAACACTTTCATGAAAAGACAGCGACCGGTGATTTCTTCAATGGCTTTCTTCACCCGCTCTTCCTCCATATGCCCTTCGATATCGACGAAGAAAATGTACTCCCAAGCTTTCCGCCTGGAAGGACGCGATTCAATCTTGGTCATGCTGAGGCCATGGGAGGCAAAAGGCCGGAGGAGATCGTACAGGGCGCCGACTTTGTCTTTCACTGAGAGCATTAATGAAGTCTTATCTTTTCCCGTACGCTCGGGCGGCTTCTGAGACAAGACGAGAAAGCGAGTCACGTTGTTGATATTATCTTCAATGCGGGCCTTGATGACCTTCAAGCCATACAACTGGGCCGCCAACTCTGATGCAATAGCAGCGACAGAGGGAGCTTCCACGCACAGTTCCGCTGCCCGCGCCGTGCTTGCCACCTCCAATACGGGCACATCAGGCAAGTTGGTTTCCAGCCAATTTCGGCATTGGGCAATGGCATGGGGATGAGAATGGATTTTTTTCACCTCTTCCATCACGCCGGACTTCGACATCAAATGATGGGACACTTCCTGGAGAATTTCGCCATAAATCAGGAGATTAGAATCAATGAACATATCGAGGGTGTGGTTGACCACGCCTTCTGTCGTGTTCTCGATCGGGACCACGCCAAAATTGGCTCGCCCCCGCTCGACTTCGCTGAACACGTCCTTAATGCTATTGACCGGAACATATTGGGCAGACGACCCGAATTTCTGCATGCAGGCCATGTGAGTAAACGTCGCTCTGGGACCGAGATAGGCCACCTTCTGAGGGCCCTCAAGAGAGAGAGAGGCGGACATGATTTCTCGATAGACCGATCGAATTGCCTCTGATGGGAATGGCCCGGAATTCTGTCGCATGAGGCGCTCGATAATCGCCGCCTCACGCGCCGAAGTATGCAGATTGGCATCCGCATCCCGCTGTTTCTTCAGCTTGCCGATCTCGATGACGCTTTTGGACCGCTCGTTCAGCAGGCGTAAAATCTCGTCATCGATGCGATCGATCGCGTTCCGGTACTCGGAAAAGTCTCCGGACATAGCTACCCCTCCTCTTCCCAGCCCAGGAGGCGGGCACCCGTCCGTCGGCTGGAATGGCACAAGCTAAGTCGGAAATGATACAGGAACCGTTCCTGGCAATGCAAGGAGACCCTCGACGTTTCACGCGCTTGCGTGACACCCCGTCCATTTAAGTCTGCTATCAGAAAGACGTGACAGAGGGGCCCGGCGCATCACGAAAAAAGGAGGGAGGTTGGCCTTTTGAAATGATCGAAGGCCAGCTTCGTGGCTTGGCGACCACGGCCGGTTCGTTCGAGGAAGCCAGCCTGAATCAGATAGGGCTCATGTACATCTTCGAGGGTGCCCTTGTCTTCTTGGACCGCAGCCGCCAGGGATTCCACCCCAACCGGTCCTCCAGCGAACTTGTCGATGATGGTCAAAAGAATCTGGCGATCCATCTCATCAAACCCTGCCGTGTCGATACCCAGCCATGCAAGCGCATCCTGGGCTACAATCTGGCTCACTCGCCCTTCCGCCTTGACTTGAGCATAGTCCCGCACCCGTTTAATCAGCCGGTTGACGATGCGAGGGGTTCCTCGAGCGCGACCGGCAATTTCCTGGGCTCCTTCGGAATCGATCGGGATCCCGAGCACCCCCGCTGAACGGGTCACGATGGTCTGCAATTCCGCTGGAGAATAGAACTCCAAGCGGTGGACGAGGCCAAATCTGTCCCGGAGTGGGGAGGTCAGGGCGCCGGCCCTAGTCGTGGCCCCGACCAGGGTAAACCGGGGGAGATCCAATTTAACCGTTCTGGCTGCAGGCCCCTGGCCGATGACGAGATCGAGCTGGTAGTCTTCCATCGCAGGATAGAGCGCCTCTTCGACTGAGGCAGGGAGGCGGTGAATCTCGTCGATAAACAGCACGTCGTGCTCTTGAAGATTCGTCAGGATAGCGGCTAAATCACCCGCATGGGCCAACACGAGACCTGAGGTCGAGCGGAGCGCTGCCCCCATCTCACGAGCAATGATGTGGGCAATGGTGGTCTTCCCCAACCCAGGGGGACCATAAAAGATTGTGTGATCGAGCGCTTCGTTTCGCTGCTTCGCCGCCTCGATGCAGATCCGCAGGGACTCTTTCATCCGCTCCTGGCCGACATACTCTTCCAAAGTCTGCGGCCGCAGCACCGTCTCGATACTTCGCTCTTCGTCCGTGATCTGTGTGCTGACAATTCGTTCAGCCATCGTGAAGGGAACTCCCTCGCTGCGGTTTTACTTCTTCTCCGGCGTTGGGAGGTACTTGGGTGGAGGCGGCAAGGCGCCCTGCCCCGGCGTGGCTGTACTCCCGCAGTCCGGCGGGCAGGTCTTGAGGCCTTCAGTTGGATTCGGAAGGTTCGATTCCATCTTTTCCAGCTGACATTGTGTGAGCCGCCCTCCATCCTTATTTCCACAGCGAGCCGGAACATTCGAGTTGCCGATTTCACGATAGCCCTCGGGACAGGAACCGCAGACGGACAGCAAATTAGCCCCCAGTGGGACGCACTGAACAAGTGTGGGATCACCGTCCTTACAAATCTCTTTGGATTCGGTTACACCCGTGGTCGCATAGCCTTCAGGACATTGACCGCAAGTCTTGCGAATGCTTTTGGGCTCACTCGACTCTTCGGCTAGCACAGGCATGGCCCCCAGCCCCAATAGAAGCACCACAAGCCCGATAGATAATCGAGTCTGGACTCTTCGTTGAATCAATCTCGTCATCATTTTCACCCCCTTGCAAGCTCCTTCAAGGATTCACGAATCATATCTTTGAGCGCGATGGACTCAGCATTGGACTTCTTCACGTGTTTCAACACATCTCTGGCGTCTTGTGGGCGATAGCCCAAATTCACGAGTGCTGACAGCGCGTCGTCAAAGGTTGCGTCCTGCCCCTGCCTGGGTACATCGCTTGCCTGCGCGAGGCCTGGGTGGAGTTTTCCAACTTTATCCTTGAGCTCCAACACAAGACGGCTGGCTGACTTGTGTCCGATCCCTGGAACAGTCGTGAGCTTCTCGACATCTCCGGACTGAATCGCCGAGACCAGATCGGACACCGGAAGAGCCGACAAGACACTGAGAGCCAGTTTGGGCCCAACGCCGGACACGCTGGTCAGCAGCACGAATGCATCTTTTTCCTGCGATGTCAGAAAACCGAAGAGCTGAATCGCGTCTTCGCGGACATGCGTGTGAACGCTCAGCGAGATACCGTCGCTGAGATTGGGCAACCCATAGTAGGTGCTGAGAGGAATAAATACTTCGTACCCGACCCCGTGGACGTCGAGGACTAGAGTGGTCGGCGCCTTGAAGGCCAATCGGCCTGTCAGTGAGGCGATCATATACTAAGAGGCAACATAGGCTGAAGGTGTTCAGGCTGAAGGCTGAAGTGTTCCAAACTCCGACCTTCAGCCTGAATACCTTCAGGCCGAACACCTGAGTAGCTACTGCTAGTGTTCATCCAGCGGCGGCCACTTTCTCCATCACCTCGTCTGAAATATCAAAATTCGCGTGAATCTTCTGCACATCGTCATGCTCGTCCAAAACTTCCATCAACTTGAGCATTTGTTCGGCCGCCTTTTCCTCCAGCCTGATCGTGTTCTGCGGAATAGACGTGACTTCTGCAAATACGGTATCGATCTTGGCATCGGCGAGGGCTTTCTTCACTGCTTCAAACTGGTGCGGATCCGTGATGACCTCAAAGCTTTTCTCGCCCACCTTCACATCCTCCGCCCCCGCATCGAGCGCGAGAGACAGCAGCGTATCTTCGTCGACTCTGCCCTTCTCAATCGTGAGTAATCCCTTCTTGTGAAACTGCCAGGAGACAGCGCCGGCTTCCGCCATATTGCCGTGATGCTTCGTGAGGAGATTTCGTAGCTCGGCAACGGAACGATTGCGGTTGTCGCTCGTGATTTCCATCAATATGCCGGTCCCACCAGGCCCATAGGCCTCCAAACTGAACTCTTCATACACCAAGCCGGGCAATTCTCCCGTACCGCGCTGAATGGCTTTCTTCAGCGTATCGCCAGGCATGTTGGCCTCTTTTGCCTTCAAGATGGCCAGCCGAAGCCGCGGATTGCCATCCGGGTCGGCGCCTGATCGAGCCGCAATCGCCACTTCGCGAATGATTCTGGTGAAGATCTTCCCGCGCTTGGCGTCCTGGGCCCCTTTGTGCCGTTTAACCGTCGCCCAATGACTATGTCCACCCATGCTCGCTCCATGCAGCCGGACTCGAGAAAACCGGCTGCGCAATAACGTCAAGCCCGGCGCTATGATTTGGTACTCGTAGCACAGGGTTTGGAAAGGTGTCAATTATGCTGAATCGTGCACCGCAACAGGATCAATTACTCGGAATATATCAGTAACTGTATGCCGATAAAGACAATCAGACCGCCCCAGAACCACTCCCATGTGCGAGACCGCGTGTGCGAAGAGGAACAGAACCAGTTCGATAGCAGTTTGGACGAGCCGGCAGTGGCCGCCATTGTTCCCATCATGGCATGGTGTGTTGCAATCTTCTGGGCCGAGGGGTGGACACCGTGCGAATGTCCGAACAACATCAGGCCTCCGACGATGGCAAACAACGGTAAAAGAACGCTCCATGGCCCAGCTGAAATACGTCTAGCCCTTCGTAAAGCCTCGACCGTGCCTACCAAGAACAGCAAAAGGCCATAGATCTTGTGTTGGGTAATTTCAGGATCATGCCCGGAGAACGTTTGTGCAAAGCTGAGCGATCCGATCGGCCAAGCTTCGTGGTCGCTCCCAATCAATAGGATGCCGCTGCCCAATAACATGGCCACCGGCAGCAGGAACCTGGCCCAAAGCAGGGACGGCAGATGCAAGGCTTGACTGAGCTCGGCACAACCTATTAACAGGACAAAGAACCCGGCGAGGTGATGGCTAAACTCCGAGTAGGCTACGCCTTGGGCCGAGCCCTCCCACCTATCAAGGCTAGCCCGATAATGATCGTGACCGGATAGAGGGCCGTCTGCGCCAAGCTGGGCATAGATCGGTGTTGCATTGACGAACAACATCGTACAGAGCACGGCCAGGACGATCGAGGCTGACACATTTGCTGTGCGGAGTTCCATCCACGATGGAATTGGTCGCTGTAGTCGAAAGGCTCATCCAGAAATCTGGATGAGCCTTTGTTGGCGCACTCGCACGTGTGCAATCCTTACATGAACTTCATGAACTTATCTTTCACGTCATCCATCACTTGAGCTGTAATGGTCGCCATCCCTCGCTCCTTCGCCACACGCTCGACCTCTTTACGGGCCATGGGACGGATGAAGTCGGGAATATTCTCAAGCCGCTTCTCAGCCTCAGGCGTCCATGTCATTCCATTGCTTGAGTCACTCTTAGAATCGTCCATCACTTGCAACGTGATCGTCTGGTACCCCTGCTTGCGGGCAAAGGCTTCAACACTGCTCTGCACCATCGGTTTCACAAATGAGGGGAGGCGGTCGAGCTTTTCCTTCGCATCGAGCGACCAAGCAAACTCCGTAGTCGCTGCTCCGACACTACCGGGTTTACCGCCTGACG
>CBDDRH010000216.1:0-33432 GCA_965233025.1 uncultured bacterium | reverse complement strand
GAAGCTCCAGCAACGGTTGAATGAGGCTGGTGGCGGGCAACACCGGGTCTACGTCGGGTTACGGCATTGGCATCCATTTATCAAGGAGACCTATGCCGAATTGCTGGGCGACTCTCCCGAACAGGTCATCGGGCTCTGCCTGGCCCCGCAACAGTCTTCCCTGAGCACCGGAGCCTACCGGAAGAAAGTTGAAGAGGCACGGTCTGCGCTACAGAGTACCTGCCCGGTCAGCTACGTCGGCAGTTGGCATCGGCATCCCGGTCTGATTGCCGCGATCACCGAGAATATCCACCAGGCGCTACTGAAGTTTCCTGCCGACATGCGGACGACGGTGCCGGTGCTCTTTACAGCCCACAGCCTTCCGGAGCGTATCGTTGCGATGAACGATCCTTACCCCGACGAGGTGAGAGGCACAGTTGAGGCTGTAAAGGCGCTACTGGGCGGCAGGCCCACGCTCTTCGCCTATCAAAGCCAGGGCCGATCGGGAGAAAAATGGCTGGGGCCAACGGTGGAGTCGGCAGTGGAAGAGCTGGCTCGAGAAAGGCATCGGCAGGTGCTGGTTGCGCCGATCGGCTTTCTCTGCGACCATGTGGAAACGCTCTACGACATCGATATCGAACTGAAACGATTCGCGGCTGGTCGGGGCCTCCAACTCGAACGAATCACGATGCTGAACGATTCGGCTGCACTCATCGACACGCTGGCCTCCGTACTCACTGCACACGAACCCTCCCTCTGTCTTAGCCCGCATTATTCATGAACACTTCTGCTGCAATCGCGGATTCGCTGCTGCGACAAGCCTTCGGCGGGCAGGCTCGCCGCTCGGCCCCTCAACGTACTGCACGAGTACGCGTCGGGGTCTCGCGGCTCCGCATGCCCGTCTCGCAACGCGACTGCGCGATTTCGCCACGAACCGTCATGAATAATGCGGGCTAGATCGTGAGCAACCTCCGCACTGTTGCCGTTATCGGTGGAGGGATCTCAGGTCTCTCGACTGCCTATGCCCTTCACGAGCACGCCGCGGCGGCCGGTATCCCGATCCGCTGTACCGTGGTCGACAGCGCTCCCGACTGGGGAGGTAAAATCGTCACCCATCGGATCGGCGACTTCGTGACGGAGGCCGGACCCGATTCCTTCCTGTCCCAGAAACCGGCAGGCCTCGAACTCTGCGCCAAATTGGGACTGACGGATCAGCTCATCAACACCAACGAAACTGGGAAAAGAGCCTGCGTCTACTCGCGTGGACAATTGCATGAACTGCCAGAAGGACTCGTCGTCATTGTTCCCAGTCAACTGGGGCCATTCCTCCGAAGTGGACTCTTGAGTTGGGCAGGGCTCGCGCGGATGGGCCTGGATCTCGCCGTGCCGGTGAAACGGTCACCGGAAGACGAATCGTTGGCATCGTTCTTCCGGCGGCGCCTGGGTCAACAGGCGTTCGAGCGGATGCTGGAGCCCTTGATGGCCGGCATCTATGCGGGAGACGCGGAGCAGATGAGCGTGCAGGCGACCTTCCCGCGGTTTGTCGAATTGGAGCAACAATACGGGAGCGTGATTCGCGGAATGATGGCGTCCCGGAAGGCCGGTCCTTCCGCCACGCACTCCGGTGCAAAGCGTACGATATTCGTCAGTCTGAAGAACGGACTATCGGATTTGGTCGCCGCGCTCGTCCAGCGATTGACAGACCACGATGTCGTGCTCAAGGGAGGCTGTGCGGTCGACGCCCTGCGTGTACGATCCCATCAGCTCGGTCGCTGGATGTACGATGTCATTCTCAATGACGGCTCAGCCTTGTCCGTGGATAGTCTCGTGCTAGCAACCCCGGCCTATGTATCGGCAGAGCTGGTTCGTCCTTTGACGCCTATTGCCGGCGGACTATTGGGATTAATTCCCTATGCCTCTACGGCCACGATTGCGATGGCCTATCCGCGTGCATCGGTGATCGGCGCGGCTGAAGGTTTCGGGTTTGTCGTCCCGCGGGTAGAAGGGCGCGATCTCATTGCGGCGACCTGGACATCGCTCAAGTTGCCACATCGCGCTCCGCCGGATCAGCTACTGGTCCGTTGTTACGTCGGCGGAGTCGGGCGAGAGGCCATTCTTCAATTGGATGACCAGGCATTGGCGGCACGGGTCAGGGCAGAATTGGCCAGCATGTGCGGTGTGACCGCAGAGCCCGGGTTTGTGGAAGTGAACCGTTGGATAAGGGCCATGCCGCAGTATACATTGGGACATCTCGAACGGCTGAGCCAGATTGAGGCGGCACTCAGTCGCTATGGGGGACTGATCCTCACCGGCGCTGGCTATCGCGGCGTCGGGATTCCTGACTGCATCCGTGACGGGGCGCTCGCGGCCGAACGGGTCGTGCGCTATCTGTCGGGCGAGCGCGCATAATTCGAGGCGAGGAATTACGATGGATAACCGGATGAAAATTACGGATGTGACCGGACCCTACCGCGAACCTCGCGAACAGGTGTTTTCCTACGACTACTCAATCCAACGGGTGTCTTGGCCGACCGCCCAAGCCATTCGCGTGAAGGTGGCCATTCCAGAAGAGTTGGATGTGCTCCGCAACAAAATTCTTGGGGCGACCACAGGGACGCCAGGTCAGCAACTCATGATTTCGAAATTCCTGTCGCGGCATATCGCAGACGAAAAAATCCGCATCGCCGAAGCTGACGGCATGTTGTCGGAGCGTCGCGATACCGTCGTGGCTCCCTTCACGGGCCCCCTGGCTCATTTGTTTCCACGACTCGATGCCTGGGCGGCTGAACAACAAGAGACGTTGCGGGCAGAAATCAAAACGCTGGTGGGACTGTAGTTGCCCCATGGCTGCGTAGAATGCAAGACAAGTGTGGTCGTGTGATTAGCGGGTCCGTGAGGGCGGGAACCGGTACAAGCTCAAGCAATGACATCAGTGACTTTTGAGGCACGGACAGCTGTCGCTGCATATAAGAGAGGCAGCCATATCAGTATTGCTGCAATACAAAGGAACACCAGTCCTTCATAAGACAGATAGACGGAAGGAAGGGGCTCTGACAGCAAGTTCCAACCCCGCACGGATAGCAGAAAAACAAGCACATGAAAAATAATTAAGACATAGCGGGAGCTGACTGCGCCAGATCTGTACAGTGTCCAGGCGAGGATTAGTCCGATCACGCTCGCCAATGCGAGCATGCTCAAAAATTCTTCGCCTCCTCGCCTTGGATCAAACATTTCGATCCCGCCCAGCACCATGCCCTGATTCAGTACCCACAAATCGGACCAAAAATCGCGTGCGGCATTCCGGTAGATGGCTGAAACGAGCTTAATAAGGTACATGCCTCCGGTAATTAGCATTAACCATGGTCCTAACACTGCAGCAAAATTAAACCACTTCTGATAACTGGTAAAGAGACCGACCGCGAGCGACAATCCACAAATCACTAGCGCGCAAAATGTGATCAGTTGGACCTTGTCCTTGAGGAAGCTAGTTGTCATTGGTCGTCGCTTCTTGGACACAAATCTTTAGGAGGAATTACGCACTGAAGAAAACAAGTATTGTTTCCGGGAATGTAGTAATGCGCGAGATTAACAGTATCAGGTCTTGCATCACGCATGCTCCCTGGTGTTGGTGATGCATAGCCACTCAATAGTAGATTCTACAGATATCCGCACCGGAGGCAACGAGAATGCCGCATCGATCATTCAGAGCGTCGGAGTAGAGGACACGACAGGCCGAACAAAATTCGGCGTGAGGTGGACGGATTGGATCCTTGTCTTGCGTGACTCCTCTCGTGCGGTTGTCGCGGCAGGCTGCTCAAAAAGGCCGTTCAGCAAGGCTGCAGGCGAATCGAAACCGGAGACGTACCCTCTGGGGCGCACGGTGCGACGAATAAGGAGCACCACGTCTGTGCGCGCCGCCGAGTGGTGAGGCGGCCGGGTCCCCGTTGAGGATTTTGTCGAACCGAGAACGATGCATGGGAAAGGGCGCGTCTTGGCGCGCCAGGGTCGGGCGGGTGAGAAGAATGAATTTTTCAGCAGCCTGCTAGAAGATTTTTCGATAATGCTTCGAATGCACCCCCGACTCGTCGCCAAAGCCGAGAGACGCACTATCGGGATTACCGGTGTCGTTGAGATCGATTCGATAGTGCCCGCGGATGGCTTCCATCGCCGTTTCGAAGGGAACGGCCTGGGGATACAGGTTGCCCGGTGCATGCGCGCCGCGTGTCAGGATGCGGATCACGTCGGATTGCGCGTACTGGGCATCGGACACAATGTAAATGTCGGCGACGGCATGGTCCCCCAGTTTGTGGCCTGGCGTGGTGGCAGGCAGGAGTTCGGTCAGGGTACCGGCAAGCCGATCATGTTTAAACCGCTTCAGGAGTCCGGCGACTTGACTGTCGGTCGCTTCTGGAGGGACCGTGAGACTGATGGCATTCATGTCCAGGATGGTTGCCTGAACTTTGAAGAGTACAGGCGCCGCCTCGGGATCTTCGATGGTTGGTCCGGTCGGTCCTTCCGTTCCGGCGGCTTGTTTGTTCTTCGAGCTGGGCACGATGAGAAATACAAAAAGCCAGAGTCCTATCAGCACGACGAAGATGACGATCAGGGGATGAATTCCGGCACGTTTGCCTTCTTGGTAAGGGTTGGGCTCATCACTCATGGCGGCGTTCCTTGTTGAGTGTGGCAGGATCCTGCTTCTTGGCTTCGTCCCACAGTCGATCCATTTCTTCAAACGAAAGCGCTCCTACCGTACGGCCCGACGCACTCGCTTGGGCTTCGATGAAATGGAATCGTTCGACGAATCGGTTGGCGGCCTGGCGCAGAGCGTCCTCCGGGTTCACTTTGATGAAGCGGGCGAGATTCACAAGTGAAAACACCACGTCGCCGAACTCCGCAACGATCCGCTCTTGTCGCGCTGTTGCAGCGCCGGCATCGGGCTCTGACTGGTTCGACGCGGGGGCTCGGATCGCCACGCGGAGTTCTTGGATTTCTTCCTCGATCTTGCCGAGAACCTGATCGAAACCTTGCGCGTCGTGGGTCCAATCGAAACCGACGCGTGAAGCGCGGGCTTGGATTTGATAGGCTCTCAGGAGCGCGGGCAGCGTCTGCGGCACCCCGTCGAGTGCCGAGTCCGATCGGCCGGAAGCCCGGCGCTCCGTACGTTTGATATCTTCCCATCGCGCGACTACTTGGTCGGCATTCATCGGAGTCGGGTCCGCCGCTCCATTTCCGAATACGTGGGGGTGTCGGCGAATTAGTTTGTCGGCGAGTTGCTCAAGCACGTCCTCAATGGTAAAGCTGCCGGCCTCTGAAGCGATCTGACTATGAAAAAGCACTTGCAACAGCACGTCGCCCAGTTCCTCGGGGAGTTTGGCTCGGTCCTGCCGATCAAGGATTTCTAATACTTCGTAGGTTTCTTCGAGAAGGTAGGGTTTCAGCGACTCATGCGTTTGCTTGCGGTCCCAGGGACATCCGTCCGGCGCGCGCAACGCGGCCATCAAATTCACGAGTGCATGGAATCGTTCCGACATCGTTCTGCTCATGGTCAACCCGAGTTGGGCGCTCATTATACCTGGTTCTCGGCAGGCTTCAATCAGCTGTGCGGGCTGTAGAAAAACTATTGTGGCACGGTGGAAACTCAATGCCCCCACACGTATAGCACAACAGCAAAACACCACGCAGGATGCTTAAAAATGCCGTTCAGCAAGGCCGCAGGCGAATCGAAACCGGAGGCGTACCCTCTGGGGCGCACGGTGCGACGAATAAGGAGCACCACGTCTGTGCGCGCCGCCGAGTGGTGAGGCGGCCGGGTCCCCGTTGAGGATTTCGATGAGTCGAGAACGCCGCTGGCGGACTTTTTCAGCATCCTGATAGTGCGGCTTGCGCCGGTTCAGAGCCTATGGTAGGGTACCATCGCTGCATCTGGAGCGGGGGAAAGGCCTGTGGCCGCAGAACAGGAAGAAGGATTTGTCGTTCGGGATCGGCGGGGTGGGAGTGGACCCGACCGTCCCTCCGTCACTTCGCCTACTGCGTCGGGGATAGAACCTCACCAGGCGGCGGCGCCCTCCGATCAGCACCAGGGTTCAGGAATTCCCGTCACCTTTTCATCCTTCGTCATTTCACTGGGCAGCTCCTCGATGATGTTGATGGGGGAACAATTGGATCCCCACCAGCCTCCGATGCCGCTGAATCTACCGCAGGCGAAAGACATTATCGACTTGCTCTCGGTCTTGGAAAACAAGACGACAGGCAATCTCACGACGGAAGAACAAGCGGTGCTGCGGGATATGCTCTACGCTCTTCGGATGAAGTACGTGAGTTTGGCTGCCAAGTAGTCGTACCCCCTGCCGCCTATCGACTCCAGACCTGTCTATCCGCCGCCATGGTTGATGGGATATGGGGAGACACTACCCTGATTCTGTGAAAGTGAGTATTCTGTTCTTCATGTCTCGTAACACCGACAAACAGGGATGCCGGCTGTGAATGATATCAAGAAGAACACGGGCTCCTTTTCCGTCGCGCGCCCTCTCGCTGGGGCCGGCCGGTCTTCACGGCTATCCGAACCCACCCTGGAGCCGGAACGCCGGACGATGCATTTTCGGCCGGTCTGGATCGTCCTCATTCTGCTGCTCCCCTGTCTCGCGCTGACCTTCTATTACTCCCAGGTCGTGGCGCCCGGCGCCGAAGACTCAGACTCCCTTCTGCCGACGACCGGCTACGCATTTGTGCTCCTTCTGCTCAACCTCGATCTGATGGGGTTTGTGGTCCTACTGCTCCTGCTCTCCCGCAACCTCATCAAAGCGTATTTCGAGCGGCGACATCGACTGTTCGGGTCGGGATTTCGGACCAAGTTGGTGGCGGCCTTCATCGGGTTTTCGCTCATCCCGACGGTGCTCCTTGCGCTGGTCGCCAGTGGGCTGGTGAACAAGGCCGTCGATGTGTGGTTCAGCGATCAGATCGAGCAGGTCATGCGGGACTCGTATGACGTGGCGCGGATGCAGCACGCCGGCCACATTACCCTGGCGGTCAACAGCGCCAGAGCCATCAGCCATGAGATCTATCGGGAAGACATGCTGCTGGCAGAACAGCGCGATCTGCTGGTGGCCGCCATGGCGCGCAAGCGAGCGGAATTCGGCGTAGCAGGAATTGAGGTATTTTCAGCCAAAATGGAAACCCTGACCAAGGCGCTGGATCTCGACGTGCCCTCATCGGCTCTCGATCTGCCGATCGGCCAGCTGGTGCTCCAAGTGATCAACGGAAAGCAGGAAGTCAACGCGGTACAGGAGGCCGAAACCGGGCGCTTGGTCCGGGCTGCCGCCCCTATCGCAGCAAGCGGGCGAGGCGGCGAGATCGGGGGCGTCGTGGTGGTGGAAGCCTATGTGCCTGAATCGTTGCTGGCGAAAATGGAAGGGATCGGCCATCAGTACGACGAGTATAAGCAGACCAAGGCGATGAAAAATCCCATCAAGGCCGGGGTCTATCTCTTCGTGGGCGTCATTACGGTACTCATCCTGTTCGGGGCGACCTGGTTCGGGTTTTATGTCGCGGGAAGCATCACGGTGCCGATTCAACGGTTGGCCGAAGCAACAGAGGCGATTGCCCAAGGAGATCTCTCGGTCCGAATCGAGGCCAAGGCCACCGATGAAATCGGCACACTCATCGATTCGTTCAACCGTATGACGTCGGATCTGCAAGGGAGTAAGTCCGAGATCGAAGAAGCCAATATCTCGTTGCGCCACAGCAATCTTGAACTCGATCGCCGCCGTGCCTACATCGAGACGGTGGTTGAGACGATCGCCGCAGGGTTGCTCTCCATCGATAAGAATGGACTGATCACGAACTTCAATCCGTCCGGTGAACGAATCCTCGGACTTGCGGCGGATCGATTTCGTGGCAGACCGGCCAATGAGGTGTTCAAAGAGTTCAAACTCGATCTGTTCCAAACCGTCTACGATCGGATGTTGGCCGATCAGCGTGATACGTTGACGCTGGAGGGCCCGATGGAGATCGACGGCAGATTCTTGACCATCGGACTTCATGGGTCTCGTATGAAGGATGAAGCAAACAAGGACCTTGGTATCGTGCTGGTGTTCGAAGATCTTTCGGAGTTGATCAAGGCGCAAAAAGTTGCGGCGTGGCAAGAGGTCGCGCGGAGGGTCGCGCACGAGATTAAGAACCCGTTGACGCCCATCCAATTGTCCGCGCAGCGTTTGCGGAAGAAGTTTTTCGATAAGTCGCCGGATTTCGAGACGATCTTCGATGAAGCCACCAACGTGATCGTGAACGAGGTGACCAGTCTCAAACATATGGTCGACGAATTTTCGAAGTTTGCGCGGCTGCCGACTCCGCAAATGGCGCATCAGTCGCTCCATGATGTGATCAACGAGGTCACGGCGCTCTATCGGGGAGCCCATAAGGATGTGGAACTGATCGTCGAACTGGACGAAGACCTCCCGTCGCTCAATTTTGACCGAGAGCAGCTCAAACGGGTCATGGTCAACCTGCTGGACAACGCGATTCAGGCGATGCACCAGAAAGGGCGTGTGTGGCTTTCAACGAAGTATGATACGAAGCGTCGGCGGGCCGTGGTGAGTGTGGCGGATGAAGGGGTGGGCATCGCGCCGGAAGATCAGGATAAACTGTTTGTGCCATACTTTACGCGGAAGAAGACGGGAACGGGGCTGGGACTGGCGATCGTGCGGCGCATCATTACCGATCACGAAGGCCAGATTCAGGCCAGCCACAATCAGCCGAAAGGGACCATATTCACGTTTGAATTGCCGGTCTAAGAAGACGTGCTGAGAGTTGAGTGCTGCGTGCCGAGCGGTAGGATTCGTACCGCCCACCGATCACAGATCACGTTTTATGGGGGATTCATGTCTGCATCGATCTTAATAGTAGACGACGAAGAGGCGATTCTCACCTCCTTGAGCAGCATTCTGCAGGATGAAGGATATGAAGTGACGGTGGCCAAGAACGGCGCTGAGGCGTTGCGCGTCTACACGATGGATCCGCCCGATCTTATGCTCCTCGATATCTGGATGCCGGAAATGGATGGTATGGAAACCTTGCGCCGGGTTCGTGAGCTGGTGCCGACGGCTCAAGTGATGATGATGTCCGGGCACGGCTCGATCGAAACAGCGGTCAAGGCCATCAAGCTGGGAGCGTATGACTACATTGAAAAACCCTTGTCGCTCGAAAATGTCACGCTACGCGTCAAGCATGCCTTGGACCAATACCGGTTGGAACAAGAGAATCGGACACTCCGGACCACCGTTCAGCGGAAGTTCGAGCTGGTGGGACAGTCGCCTGTGATGCAACAGTTGCGGCAGTTGATCGAGACCGCCGGACCGACGAATAGCCGCGTATTGATCGGAGGGGAGAACGGAACGGGAAAAGAGCTGGTCGCGCGGGCGATCCATTCACATAGCGCGCGGGCCAACCGGCCGTTTGTGGCGGTAAACTGTGCGGCCATCCCGGAGACCTTGATCGAGAGTGAACTGTTCGGACACGAAAAGGGCTCCTTCACCGGTGCGACCTCGATGAAACGCGGGCAGTTCGAGCAGGCGGACAGCGGCACCCTGTTCCTGGACGAAATCGCCGACATGAGCTTGAGCACCCAGGCGAAGGTGTTGCGGGCGTTACAGGAACAGCAATTCACTCGTGTCGGCGGGACGAAGCTGCTCAAAGTGGACGTTCGGGTCTTAGCCGCGTCCAACAAGGACTTGATCAAGGAAATCGAGAAAGGCACGTTTCGCGAAGACCTCTTTTATCGGCTCAACGTGGTGCCGATCATCGTACCGCCGCTCAGGGAACGTCGGGAAGACCTCCCGCTTCTTATTCGCCACTTCATGAAGGTCCATGCGGAAGAGCAGGGATTGCGGATGAAAGAGGTCTCGCCTGAGGCGATGGCGGTATTTCAACAATACGACTGGCCGGGGAACATTCGAGAATTGCGGAACCTGATCGAACGATTGATGATCATGGTTCCGGGACCCGTCATTGATCCGGCACAAGCGGGACTCTCGTTGCAAGCGCGCCCGGTTGGGTCCGCATCCCAGTCTACAGCTCCCACGGTCAGTCCACTCTTCACACAGCCGTATGACTCGCTCAGGGACGCCCGCAACGCGTTTGAAAAGGAGTACATCGCGCGAAAGTTGCGTGAACATCACTGGAACATCTCTCGTACGGCTGAAGATCTGAAAATCGAACGAAGTCATCTCCATCGGAAAATCAAACTGCTGGACGTAGAGATGCGTCCGGAAGGATAAGAACAACACTTCGGCACCCCCCGCACCCTGCGCGCGGTGAATGGCATCGGGAGGGACTTCGGCACGTTTCCTCGATTCTGAATCATGGAGCGCTACGTCTGGCTGGTCGAACAGCTGGAACACACCGTGTAGTGGAACTTGGCATCGGGATGGGTCTGAAGATAGGCTTCGAGAGCGGACTGTGAGGTCTGGTCTGCCAGCGCTTTCTTGCAAGCGGGACAGACTGGAATGAATTGCTGCAGAGTCACCGCCTCGTGGAAGGCAGCGTCTAGCTCACTAATCGTGTTGGTCAGTTCCTGTTCCCAATTCTTCCTCGCCTCAATTTCTTTCTTCAGCTTCAATGCCGCCTTGATCCGTGCGAGCAGTTCCACTTCCTCAAACGGTTTCTTGATGTAATCCGTCGCACCGGCGTCGAACGCGGCCCGCAAAACCTCCGGTTCGCTGCGGGCAGCCATCATGATGATCGGGATGTCGCGCAAGGCCTCGACCGTCTTGATGCGACGGCAGGCCTCGATTCCGTCGATCTCCGGCATCCTCACGTCCATCACGATCAAGTCGATCTCGTTCACGCCAGCGCCGCCATGTTCCATGTCAAGGCATTTGAACGCGTCGTGGGCTGAGGAGGCGGAGTGGGTATCGCGATATCCTGCGTCTCTCAGAATCTTATGGAGAAGCAATCGTGCGTCGGGGGAATCGTCAACCAGGAGAATTTTCATGAGGTCTCTCTTGTGACGCGCCGGTCACTGCCGCACGAGTTACGTGCCTACGCAGAAAATCATGACTGCCTGTCCTCCGCAATTCTCTTAATGTATAACGTCATGCGGCTTCTCCAATGATACGGGACACACGGTAGTTTGCAAGAAAAAGCTCAGTTGATTCTCTTCGTTGACCGACCTGCCAGCGCTCCGCTAAGATGCGCAGCCTATGACAACCTATCGAGATGCTGGAGTCGATATCGATGCGGGTGACGAGTTCGTCGACCGTATTTCACCACTGGTGCGATCCACGTTCCGCCCGGAAGTCCTGACGGACCTTGGCGGGTTCGGTGGATTGTTTCAGTTACAGGCCCATCGCTATGCCGAACCGGTCCTTGTCTCCGGTACCGATGGAGTCGGGACGAAACTGAAGATCGCTTTTCTCACGGATCGCCATGATACCGTCGGGATTGACCTGGTGGCCATGTGTGTGAACGACATTGTAGTCAGCGGAGCTGAACCGCTGTTCTTCCTAGATTATTTCGCAACGGGAAAGCTTGCTGTTCCCAAAGCTCAGTCTGTGGTCAAGGGGATCGCCGAAGGCTGTCGTCAGGCCGGCTGCGCTTTGATCGGAGGGGAAACCGCTGAGATGCCGTCCTTCTATGCGGAAGGCGAGTATGACCTGGCAGGATTCGCCGTCGGAGTGGTCGATCGTCCGAAGATCATCGATGGCCGCAATATCGTGCCGGGTGATGCCCTGATTGGATTGGCTTCGAGCGGGCTTCATAGCAACGGCTATTCACTGGCGCGTCGCGTCCTGCTGGATCAGGCGAAGCTCAGCGTCACCAGTCGCCTTCCTGACCTCGATCAGCCGCTTGGGGATGCGTTACTGACGCCGACAAGAATCTATGCCAAGCAGGTCCTCACATTGATCCAGGAGTATCCCATCAACGGCATCGCCCATATCACCGGCGGCGGCATCACCGAGAACCTTCCTCGGGTGTTTCCTTCTGGCGTGCGGGCCCAGGTGCGGCGGAGCGCCTGGTCAGTTCCCCCTATTTTCCAGACAATTGCCCGGCTGGGACAGGTCGAACGTGAAGAAATGTATCGCGTCTTCAACATGGGGATCGGCTTGATTCTCGTGGTGCCGGAGTCGGCTGCCCAGTCAGTCATCGCGCGGGCCACAGCGTTGGGCGATCCAGCTTGCCGGATCGGGACCATCGTGTCGTCGTCCGGAGAAGGACCATTGGTGGAGTATGTCGACTAAGCGCCAGGATACGCTGCGAGTCGCTGTCTTGGCATCCGGGCGCGGGTCCAATCTTCAGGCGCTCATCGACGCGATCGAAGCAGGGACGGTTCACGCGAAGATTGTCGCCGTCATCAGCAACAAGAAAGAGGCCCTGGCGTTAGAGCGGGCCCGCCGACACGGACTCTCCAGTTTCTTCATCGATCCCAAGCCCTATGCAGGCAGGCCGGATAGTCGTGAGGCCTACGATCGCGAGCTCCTTGAAGTACTTCGGCAGTACGATGTGGAGTTAGTATTACTGGCCGGGTACATGAAGATCGTGACCAGTATCCTGGTTGAGGCCTTTGCGAATCGCATGATGAATATTCATCCGTCCCTGCTGCCCTCGTTTCCAGGATTGGATGTGCAAAAAATGGCGATCGAATGGGGCTGCAAACTTGCCGGATGTACGGTCCACTTTGTGACGGAAGGCGTCGATGAAGGACCCATCATTCTTCAAGCGGCGGTTCCGATTCTCGATGGCGATACTCCAGATACACTGGCCGCCAGGATTCTTGAGCAGGAACACAAGATCTACCCGCGAGCAGTTCAGCTCTTTACAGAGGAGCGGTTGCGGGTTGAGGAGCGTCGCGTGTTCATCGAGGCCGGAGAACCGGAAGGTGAATCAATAATCAGCCCGTCATAACGCTGGGGCCAATCGAGCTTCCGGTAGAGACTCGAGAAACGGTTGTGTATAATGCACCGGAAGACCGGTCGAGTGGGGGGCTAGCTCAGTTGGGAGAGCACTACGTTCGCAACGTAGGGGTCGGGGGTTCAACTCCCCTGCCCTCCACCAAACTTATTTTGACCCGTCAATTCCTTGTCTGCTTCAAAAACCTCTCTCTGAAATCGTAAAGAATGTGGGTCGATTTTCAGAATGATTTGAACTATCCTCTGGCCTGTTTAAAAACAAACGTTATGAGGATAGTTGATGGTTGCTCGCCTGACATGTCTCCTGGCCCTGGGACTGCTCCTGACTGGGTGTTCGTCCGTTCTCAATCTATTCAAATCGACTTCCGATCTGTGCCCTTCGAGTACTGACATCTCTCATCAGTCTTTCGGACCGGTGGACGCTAACGACTTGGTGGTCTTTATTCATGGTCTGTGCGGTGATGCGAAAACCACCTGGACGAACACCACCACACACTTCGTCTTCCCAAAAGAACTTGCCAGGGATTTCGCCGAAGAGAGACAACCGGCCTACGTCGTCGCCTTTAACTATGTGGAGCCCCTCCAACGATGGTCGAGCATTGCGAGTATTGGGCAGCACTTGGCGTTTGGAATTGACGAACTGCTTAAGAAGCACCCCTATCGCACGCTTCGGATTGTCGCCCACAGTTACGGAGGTCTAGTTGCTCGCGACTATATTTTGGAGCGCCAGCCTCGTACCCATCCTCAGCTAACAGTGACCAACGTTGTACTGTTGGCTACTCCAAACAATGAGAATGAGTTGACAGAGTTCGGACAGTTCTTTTCAGGCAACGGACAGATCTTGGACCTACGTTACATCGATCGGGGCACTAGCTATTTGGAGCTCCTCAATAAGGGATGGAACCAAGCATTCCAAGCCGAAGGGCATCCCCGCCATGTGCTGATGTATGCGGGGTATGAAGAGCGAGTCATGCCGGGGCTCAGACACAGTGTTACGTTGTCTTCTGCTAGTCCGTATGCCAATGAGTCGATGGGATTTCAGCAGGATCATCTCAGCATCGCGAAGCCCGCAACACGAGATGATGTGCTGTACCGATGGGTCAAAGCCAAGCTTGGAGAATCACTGGAAAAGACCGCGATGCAGCTTCTCAATGGCATGGTCGAACAAGAACTGCTCCCTGCATCAAACGTCCCGCAGCAACTTCCCCGCACCGTTGAACTATTAGAAGGGTTACACACTCTAGCAGGCACCGAGTTCGAGAAGGTCAAGACCCACGTGATGGCCGGTGAGTTTCAAGCGGCGCTGGCGGTGCTCGCTGAAAACGAACCGCAAGAAAGTCAATTGGTCAAAGACTTCGCTCGGCATCGATTTGCGCAAGGCGAGATCCATGACTTGTACTTTCAGGCGGTTCAGGCTAACTCCTACTACTCTCAGGCTGTGCAACTCGCTCCCTCGAATGCCTTCTATCGGTATCATTACGGATGGTTCCTAATTCGCTCAGGCGGTGCACAAGACGCCATCCTCCAACTTGAGCAAGCAGTTCGCCACAGCCGGACGAGTTTCAATTTGCATCTTGAGGGAGGTGCATTGGCTGGCTTAGGGGTTGCTTATAAGAATCTTGGGCAGGAGGCCAAGGCTGTCGAGTTCCTGAACTTGGCGAAAGTGATTTTTGAGAACCGTCTGCAGCTCACTTTTCCATGGAACGGTGAGTTGGAACACCTACAACATGGGCCGCGAGATTAGTACTGGTGCGCCCGACATGCTTAGTGGAAGTTGAGTAACAGAACCGAAGCTTTTCTGAGTAGGCTGTGGTAGGGTCGCGGAAAGGGTTTCTTAAACGGTGGTTGGGCATCTAGGCCGCCAAAGCAACCCCTTGAATTTCAAAGCGGAGTAGAGCTGCCAACGACGGTTTGATCGGCTGCCCTCCACCAAACTTATTTTGACCCGTCGACAGCCGCAGCAATCCAGCATAATCCCCAGTGACCTCCGCCGTTAAATAGCGCCCCTGGCCGTCTGAGCAGGGGTGCAAGGTGATCGCGTGCCCTAGCAGGACACGCAGCAGGCCGCGAGCCCGATCGACTTGGAGTTGCGTCACAGTCGAGAGGTCGTCGAGCAACGTCTTGAAGCGTCCGATCGCGTTCGGCAGGAAGGCCGTCACCTTCGCCTGCTGCGTATACTGGCCTTGGACTGTCTTGAGGAGTGTCACGTGTTCGGCTTCAGCTCGTTCCAGTGCCGCCTTCGTGCTCTGCGTCAGAATACCTGCTTTGATCGCTGTCATGAGGTGGTCAATCTCCTGCTCGACTTCGCGCAACCGCTGCGTAGCCTTCTGGTGATCCGGTTGCTGTCCCCGTCGCTGCGCAGCCAAGAGCTTCGTCGTTTCCTGAATGAACAGCGCCTGGCCTTCCTCGGTGAACAAGTCGCGCTGGATCGCGTCCAGGAGGAGCTCCTCAACTAATTTCCTTGGTGCCATCGTCGTATTCGAGCAGACGGACAAGCCTCGATACTTCCAGCCTGAACACCCGTAGCGTGTGGAATCCAGAATCACAAACTTGTGCCCACACTGCCCACACGTGAGCAAGCATCCGATCATCATTGCGTTTGGGTGGATCTGCGTCTCTAAGATACGTGCGTTTGTTTCATCTGTGTCTCGATTATGTCGGCTGCTGACGGGCTCTATTTTCGCTAAACTATTTCCTTTCGTCTCACCCTTGCGCCCTCCCTTCGCACCTCCTACAATACGTCTCCATGCGAGGCCCTCATGCCCTTCTCGATTCACCTCTTCCGCCGTTTTCCCTGTGCAAGGTGTCATCTCTTACAACGCGGGACCTACTCCAAGCCGTTCCGTCTATCGGTCTAGTGCGGAACCAACGGAGATTGATCAATGAGTAGAGAACTGTCCATATTGCCTCGATTCAACAGTGTCCCTATCCTCTCGCTCGTGTGCCTCATCAGTTCCGCTTGTGCCAACACTACGCCTGTCATGGAACCATCTAATACTGACCGCGCGAAACTCGAGGCAACTGCGACAGAACTCCGCAAGTCAGCCGAAGCAGGAGACGCATCCGCTCAAAACAGACTCGGCCTGCTGTACGACGAAGGCGTGGGTGTACCGCAAAACTCTCGACAAGCGAAAGAGTGGTTTGAAAAGTCCGCGAATCAGGGGCACGTAGGAGCCCAAGTCAACCTCGGGACCGTGTATTACCAAGGAGAAGGGGCTCCGCAAAGCTACCAGATGGCGTCGTTCTGGTTTGAACAGGCGGCAGGGCAAGGAGATCCGCTGGCCTCTGCGAAACTTGGGTGGATGTATGAACGAGGGCTAGGAGTGCTCCAGGACTTTGTCCGGGCCCATATGTGGTACAACCTCGCGGCAGTAGGAGGAGAGCCGAGAGCAGCAGCCGCTCGTGATGCTCTCACCAAACAGATGACCACAGCCCAGATCGCCGAAGCGCAGCGGCTCGCACGGGAGTGGAGGCCGAAACGCAAATGAGCAGTGACTGCCCCATATCTTAAAAACAGGATCATCGAGACGGGGCAGCCGGTGGCGAAGGGGACGACGTACTGAGTATGCCAAGGGTTGAGCACAATGGCGATGAGGCGCTGACACTCCTGGAACTCGTGTTGCAGTTGCACGCCGAAGGATGCACGAGACGCGAAGAAAGACTTGTGGGCTGATCCGCAGCCGGTGCCGCCGTGGGAGTGGAGGAAGGGAAGATAGAATCGCTAGGAATTGAACGGCTGTCAAGTGCCTGTGAATGAGCGATCCATGCTTTCTTGTGAGTTTGGCGCATGCACACGCCCTTGCTTGCGTTTCCACCAAAGGTGGGCCATCTCTAAGGTTTGAAGATGGTTTTCTATGAAGAGGGATTCCGCCTCGTTGAATGTATGCACATCCTCAACAAGTATCCAGTAGGTTGGAGCAGGGTCATGGAAACGGTTTCCTAAACCGCTTGTCGGGTGTTTAGGCTGCCAGAGCAACCCCTTGAATTTCAAAGCGGAGTAGAGCTGCCAACGACGGTTGGATCGGCTGCCCTCCACCATATTCATTTTTTTACACAACTCACCGCAGTCATCCAAATATAAGAAGTGTTTCTACTCGATGGCATCAACGTCAAGCAAAACTGGTGCTGGTGGTATCAATAATATGTGCCGGGTGGACGGTGCTGGAAGGGTTAGAGCACGAGTGCAAGAGGTGAAAATCCCCGGGGTATTGCGCAAAGCACGAATCCGCTCCCATTGAGACGCTACGCGGATTTTCTTTGATCATCTCCTTTGCGCCTACTATGTTTCCCTCCTATGCGATCACGCTCTTGCTCGTAGCCCACGGCGGCGTAGTACAGCACGAGATCGAAGAAATGGCCGAGCAGGAGCTGTAGCTCCATCTCCCCGTGCAGTTCCATGGCGCTCTCGGACAGACCTTCGCGCTGAACGAAGGTGCGCACGTGTTCCTTGGTGGAGATAATGGCCCAGACGAAGTGGCTGTAGGCCACGCCCTGCTGGGCGCGCGCCGCGCCAAGCTCGGTGTAACGCCGCTCCACCTGAGTCTCGGCGTTGTCCAGCAGCCAGTCACTCATGTTGCGGTAGATCTCGCGGGTGCGGGCTTGGAGTTCGCTCGCCGGGACTTTGTTCAGATCGCTGCACCGGGGAGAGTTCCAAACCTTCTCGCTGAGATCGCGGGAAAGCTCTTCGATGTGATTCTCGATAAGCCGCACCAACCGAACAGCCAGCATGACGTACCTCTCGATAGAACAAGCCTCTGGGTAGAGGAATTCGAGGACCCTGATTCTGGGCGGAGACCTTACTTGATAGATGGCACCAACGTCAACCACTCGCTCGTCAAAGATGGCTGATGATATTGGAAGTATGCGCCGAGGAATACAGTGCAGGAAAGGCTGGAAAAGGAAGCACGAGAGGGTCAGACAGGCTTGAGGGCAGATCCGCAGCATGTGCTGCCATGTGAGGAAATCGTGTTAGCGGCAGGCTTATTTCTTGGTGTTGGCTTCGCCTGCGTAGCCGGCGGCTCACCAGGCGAAGTCTCTCTCTATTGGTGCCACCGGATAAACCATTCAAATAATCTTTTCAAAATTACGCTTGCTCGTGCCGATAGCAGTTCTCTTTTCATCTCCGATACACCACGGTGACCCGGGCGAGAAAGTCGGTAAGTTCGGCAGTATGTCGTCGGATTGCGTCGCGGTCTTCTCGTGCCGCTGCTTGCTCCAAGGCGGCTCCCATCATGCTGATAGCGTCGAACCCATACCCTCCTCCGTCCCCCTTCATGCGATGACCAATGACTTGAATCGGTGCAAAATTGTTTTCTTGTAACGCAGTTTCTATTGTCTGTACGTCACGGCGACGATTCTCTAGAAATCCTGGAACAATCTCTTCAAGGCCTTGGTCGATATGCAAGGTGATGCGTGTTTCGGCATTTCTGCTCGGTCCTGTGCTCATAAGATACGCCGTCCTTTACAAGCCTGGAGAACTTCCAAGAGGGTGTGCTTTTTGATAGGTTTGGTCATATGAGCATCGCAGCCGGCTTCGAGAATCTTGACTCCGTCTGCTTTAAGCGCCAGCGCGGTCAAAGCAATGACCTGTGTAGGGGGGAGGTCATGCTCCCGCTCCCAGGCACGGATCGCTTTTGTCGCCTCATAGCCATCCATCACCGGCATCTGCATGTCCATCAAGATGAGGTCATAGTAGCCGTTCTTGAATAGTTCCAACGCGATGCCTCCGTGATCCGCGATATCGAGACGATAGGGCGTCTGCTTCAAATAGGATCGGACCAGCACCTGATTATCCGGGGAATCTTCCACTAATAAGATGCGAAGTGCCCTGACTTCGGTAGGAAATGTGGAAGCAACTGGTGCTGAGCCCATCGTGCGGTGGATGCCTTTGGAGCGGTCAAAGGCGATGCTGATGGTCTCGAGCACATTCGATGCCCTGATGGGTTTGATCAAATACCCGCCCAACCCCATGTCATAGGTGCGGGCGATATCGTCAGCCCACTGGTCAGAGGCCAACATCACAATCGTCGGACTCTGAGGAGGATTGGCGCGCCTGATCTCTTCAGCGACCTGAAATCCGTCCATGTCCGGCATGCGACAGTCGAGGAGCAAGAGCTGGTACGGTCGTGCCGACGTAGAGGCTCGCTGCCATTCTTCGATGGCCTCGTGACCCGACGCCGTATCCATCACCTCGGCCCCCAAAGCGGTCAAGGTTTCACGAAGAATCAGGCGATTGGTGGCATGGTCATCGACCACGAGGGCTTTGACCCCTTGAAGGTTGACCCGAACATTGTCCTGTGTGGACGCCGGGCTGGATTGCACCGCTAGTTGCACACAACAATGAAACGTGCTGCCCGCTCCGAGAGCACTCTCCACCCAGACTCGTCCGTTCATGAGTTCGGCTAATTGCCTCGAAATGGTCAGGCCTAGTCCGGTCCCGCCATACTTGCGCGTCATTGAAGCGTGGGCTTGCGTGAAGCTTTCAAAGATGGCCGTAAGCTTGTCGGGCGGAATGCCGATCCCTGTGTCGCTGATAGAAAATCGAATGGCTCCAGGCGTGGAGCGTTCCGGATCCTGCATGACCCGCACCGTGACGGACCCGCTGTCGGTGAATTTGATCGCGTTGCTGATGAGGTTGATGAGGATCTGATGTAGTCGGTTCGGGTCTCCGATTACGGCGCGAGGGACGTCAGATGAAAGATGGCAGGCCAGTTCGAGTCCTTTTTCATTGGCTCGCATGGCGAGAATCTCGATGGCTTTTTCAACCAAATCGCCCAAATCAAAGTCGGTTGATTCCAGTTCAAGATGACCGACTTCGACTTTCGACAGGTCGAGAATGTCGTTGATCAGACTCAAGAGATTGCTGCCGGCGCGGCGGAAAATGCGCAAGTATTTTCGTTGATCGGGGGTCAGATCCGTTTCCCATAGCAGATCCGCCATTCCGATGATCGCATTCATCGGCGTCCGAATCTCATGGCTCACACTGGCAAGGAATTCACTTTTGGCGGCGCTCGCAACTTCGGCTCTTTCCTTTGCCTGGCGAAGGGCTTTCTCTGATTCCTCTCGCTCCATGGATTCCATCGCGAGGGTCACCATCGTGGCGAATGATGAGGCAACGGTCATTTCATCGGTGGTCCATGTGCGATACGTGCCGAGATATTCATGGCATAAGACGCCTACCGTCTTCCCTCTGTGTCTGATCGGCGCATCGAGCATCGCGCCGATTCCAAGCGGCGTGAGATACGACGATGAAAATTCACAGGTGCGGGGGTCGACATGGGCATCGTGAGCGGCGAGAGTATGCTCTTCCCGTTCCAACGCCTGGAAATACGCCGGAAATTGGCTGGCCTGGAGAATGGTTCCTGCGCTGTGCTGACGAGTGGTGGCCTCATACAGATCTTGCAGCCGGATAGCAGAGCGGTCTTCCTGGAACAGCCAGATGCTGGTGCGCTCGACCGCCAGCACGCGACTCGCCGCCTCGGTGATGGCCTGAAACGCCTGGTGAAGGTCTCCGGAGATGATCGCCTGGCTCTGTGTCAATTCGAGCAGCCCGGCCTGATGATCTTGGAGCAAACTGAAGCGCCGCTTTTCCTGCCTGGCTGCTCGCTTGCTCTCTGTGATGTTACGGCAGGTGCAGATGACGTCGAGTTTATGTCCCTCGCTGCGGCTGAATTGCTGCAATACAACTTCGACGTCGAATGGCTCTCCGGTCTTCTTCCTGCCAACTAATTCGCCGCGCCAATATCCGACACGTGCCATGAAGGGGAAATGGTGTTGCTCGATCATGGCCTGTTGCTCAGGACCATAAAGATCCTTCCACGACGTTCCAATCAATTCTTCGACTTCGTAGCCGTACGTGGCGGCATGGGCCGGATTCATGTAGGTGTACAATCCCTCGGCATTCAGAATGGCAAGACCCTCCATGCCGTGATCCACGGCATGCTGGAGTTGAACCAACGTCTCGTGCTGGCGTTTCTGCTCGGTAACGTCGACCATGATGCCACGGGCTCTGACTGCCCCCCCCTCTTCGACAAGCACGCTAACGATGTCTCTGATCCAGACAGTCCGGCCGTCCGCGGCGAGCATCCGGTATTCGAAATCATGGGGCAAGCCCAACTTTGTTTGCTCCACGCAATATGCCACGGTTCGTTCACGGTCCTCGGGATGTATATGATCGGGCCAGAACGTCGGATTGTTGAGCCATTGGTGAACAGGATAGCCGAGAATATGCTCGGCTTGGATGCTCACAAAAGTAAAGCAAAACGTGGCCGGGTCCGCTTCCCAGACAATCCCGATAATGGAATTGAGCAACGAGACATACCGCTGCTCGGAAAGACGCAGCGCCTCCTCTGCCTGCTTGCGCTCGGTGATGTCGCGCACGATGGCCAGAAGGTATTCTCGATCAAACTGGACCAGGCGAGCATTCACCTCGACTGGAAAGGTCGAGCCGTCTTTCCGACGATGAACGGTTTCCAACGTCAACGGCCCACTTTCTCGTATCCGCGCCAGGTATTGCGCGAAGATCGGCGCCGTGACGATCGGATCAATGTCAGGAACGGTCAGCGAACGGTGTTCTTGGCGGGTATAGCCTAGACTTGAGAAGGCCTTCTCATTGGAGTCTAAGAAGCGACCCGTGGCGGGATCAATGATCTCGATGGAGTCGTCGGCCTGATCGAGCAACACTCGAAACAGCTCCCACGCCTCCTCCGCCTGTTTGGATTTGGTGATGTTCTTGAACGCACCCGGCAGATATTGTGGCTGTGTGGTCTGTGAACGACGGGCGATCGAGGGCTTAGATTGTCCCTTTGCCGTGCGATTGGCTCGAACCGGTGCCGCTTTCTTAGCCATGGCCATGTACTCCCTCACTAACGACGGCATGTACGTCGTGTGGAGAATCCATGAGTGAAAATGATGCCACGTGTGGGGAGAGTGCCGCGGAGAGCGTCGCGCCGATCGCCATCAGCACATCTCGTCGAGGCTTTGACTTGGTCATGGTGAGGAGAAGGTTAGTCCTCGTGAGAGTGCGGGACGAGAGAGAGTATGCCGGCTTGCTTGGCCCGATTGCGGCCTTCCTGCTTGGCCTGATAGAGCGCTTGATCCGCCGCCTTGATCAAATCGGTCGGGGAAGTGTTCCGGCTGGGGATCGTACTGGCGAAGCCTGCGCTGATGGTAGTATTTCCACCGTCGGAGTGCGTAATGCCGAGCGCCTCGATTCGTTGCCGAAGTGTTTCCGCTACCTGTGCCGCCCCATCCGTACGGGTACCGGGAAGCACGACCACGAATTCGTCGCCGCCATATCGAGCGACGAGGTCTCCTGGCCTGTTGACGGCTCCCGAAATAGCGGCGGCCACCTGCCGGAGACATTCGTCGCCCGACGTATGGCCGAGGGTGTCGTTGTAGGATTTGAAACGATCGATGTCGAGCATGATCAGAGAAAGCGGCGTCAATTCGCGAACGGCCCGGCGCCATTCTTGGTCTAAGAAATCGTCAAATTGCCGTCGGTTGGTAATGCCGGTGAGGCCGTCAAGACAGGACAGGCGCAGCAACATCTGATTCGCTTCCTGGAGTTGGCGCATAACCTCAAGGAGCTCCTGCTCCCGGGCCCGTCGCCGGTCAATTTCGTGAACCAACCGCAAAACCGACCGGACACGAGTCAAGAGCTCGATCTTGTTGACGGGTTTCCCAATGTAGTCAAGTGCGCCTGCGGCAAAGGCAAGTTGGAGATCGACGGGATCAGTCTTCACCGTCACCATCATGATGGGTGTGTCACGGAATCGTTCAACCGCCTTGATCTGGCGGCAGGCTTCGATGCCGCTCATCTCCGGCATGACGATGTCCATAAGGATCAGGTCGACTCGAGTTGCGGCGCCGTGTTTCCCGTCATCGAGCCCCAGCAAACGGAATGCGGAGGCAGCCGAGTCGGCGACCAAGAGATGGTCGTAGCCGGCAGCCGAGAGGATCGACTGAAGCAAGAGGCGGTCGTCCGCCGAATCATCAACGATCAAGATGCCCATGTGCTCTGAATCCAGTGAATATCAGTGATATGCCTGAGAAATCCTAGCAGCTAGTCCTGGTAAACTCCAGGATAAAGCTTCTTGACGCAGGGCTGACAGATACCGTGGCTGAATTCGGCCTCGGAATGTTCGCCGATATATTCCTCCAACTGTTGCCAGAATCCGCCGTCATTGCGGATTTTTTTGCAGGATGCGCAGATGGGAATGAGTCCTCTGAGGACTTTGACATCTCGCAGCGCTTTCTGCAGCTCCTCATTGCTTCGACGGAGTTCCCCTTCTCGCGCTTTGCGACAGTCCATTTCCTTTTTCAACACCAGCGCCGAGGAAGCGCGTGCCAGAAGTTCCACATCGTTCACCGGTTTGGTGATGTAATCATTCGCTCCCGCTGCAAAGGCGGCTTGGAGGTTTGAGCGATCGTTTTTGGCCGTGACCATGATGATGGGAATGTCGCACAGATGTGGTCGGCTCTTGATCTGGCGACAGGCTTCAACTCCATCCAGCTCCGGCATGAGTACGTCCATTAGAATCAAGTCGATCTGGAAAGGCGGGTCCTGGCCGTCCATGTCGAGCATGGGAAATGCCGTCTTTGCCGAGTCGGCGCTCAGGAGATCCGTATGGCCGGCCTTCCCAAGGATTGCGCGAAGGAGTGCCTGTTGGTCTGGAGAGTCGTCGATGATAAGAATGCCCATGCTGATTCCTGCCAGGCGCTCGCACATGCGGTGCGAGCAATTACCTTTTAGTATAGCAGGTGCCGATTGGGCTACTGGAGCTTGGCACGGACGAGTTCGCTGATCTGCTTGCCGTCTACCGGCTGGCCGGCCACACGAACCATCACGGCTTTCATCACCGCGCCCATTTCTTTCAGAGATCGAGCACCGGTTTCCTGAATAACCGCGTCCACGACGGTGGAGAGCTGTTCAGAAGAGAGGGCTTGAGGGAAATAGGATTCGAGAACGGTGATTTCCATTCGTTCTTTTGCGGCAAGCTCTGCCCGGTTACCTTTCTCAAACTGCTCAACCGACTCCCGGCGTTGCTTGATCATGGTCGTCATCACGCGGCTCATTTCGGCATCGTCGAGATCCTTCTTGATCTCGATTTCTTTGTTCATGACGGCCGCCTTGATCATGCGAATCACGTCCATCCGCAATTGGTCGCGAGCCTTCATGGCGAGCTTCAGATCTTCGGTCAGACGGTCGCGCAAAGACATGGAATATCCCGGATAAGTGGGCTTACCTGGGATTGGAGAATACCCCTTCATTCGACGTCAGTCAACGTACATCCCTCGCTCGTACAGCAGTTTGCCCGCATGGTTTTCATATCGCGTGGGTAGTATGATAGTAGGAAGATCCGGCTGCGGCTCGAAGAAAGACTGGAGAACGTCGGGAGGACTGGCCATGGCGAGGCAACACTCGACGGTCCAACTAATGAGCGTTCTGACGATGGCGGTTCTCGTGTCCGGTTGTGCAAGTGTCGCCACGCAGACGACTCCCACGTTCGGTTTGCGTTCCATGCCTTCGGCGTCACCGATCCCTGTTGATGTCCAGCAAATGGCGGTGCTGTATCCGCGTGGAGAGACTTCCGATTGGTCCAGTGCCTATGGTCGCTTGGAGGGGGCGGCATTCCAGCTTAAGACATTCCGCCCAAATCTAAGGATCATCGATCGGTCCCATATGCAGGCGATCGTCTCGGAGCAGCGCTTTCAGGCCGGAGGGCTTGTCTCTGAGGACAGTGCCGTCCGTATTGGAAAGATGTTGGGTGTAGACAGCGTGTTGATCTATCGGATCGATGGACCGACGTTGCGTGACCGATTCTTTGCGCGTGAGCATCACGACATTCCACCGGTAACCATCACGAGTAAAATCATTCGAGTCGAGAGTGGGGAAGTCGTCTATCACAATGTGGTAACGGCGCGTGTGGATGAGACTGAGGAGTCCGGATGGTCACTATCTGACAATGTCGACTATCAACGCTGGAGCCGTGAGGCATTAGATCGGGGCATCATGCAGACGGTCTATGATTTACATCGTGCATTTGATTAATTAATAGTTGCGTACCAGGAGGATGCGAATGATTCATCGACAGAGTCGCGTGCAACGTGGGATGGCCATGATCGTGAGTTTGTTGGCCCTCTCGCTGATCACGGCTTGCACCAGTGACCAACCAAAACCTCTTCCGCAGCCGACTCCGGACCAAGTACGGGGTCATGCCGATCGGACATTCGATACGCTCAAGCAAGAGGAACAAGAGCGGGCTGCCCGGCCTCCGATACCTCGTTAGACGCGGAGCCCTACCGATTCGATTTAGACAGGGTCCAAATCGCAAACCGGGCAACGGGTTTTACGAGCGGCAATTCCCAGAGGAGTTGTTGGCGAGGTACTCGCTCCACTTGTCGCGTTTCATGAAAGGTGCCAAGAAGACTGAATGAGACCATCAGCCGCAAGACGCCCGAGAGAAAGAAGACAAAGGGCAAATTGGAAGCAGGCTGGAGGATGACCCCCGCCCACTCGATGCGTACGGGAAGACTTTCGACCAGCCAGCTCCCCAGCAAAGCTCCCACCGACCATCCCACGGCATTGACCGTGCTGTACAGCGCAATGGCTTTTGCGCGTTCCTCAGGCCTGACCGAATCAAACACATAGTTCTGCAGTCCCAAAGCCAACCCGGCCCAAATGACGCCACCCAAAAAATTGACTGCCAGGAGAAAGGCTAAATCCGTGCTTACAAGGTACAGCATCGGCAAGATTGGCACCGTGAAGCCGGTAAAGGACAACAAGGCTTTGTTTCCGAAGCGATCCCCGAATCGACCCCAGGCCTGCAAGGTGAGAAGTTGACCGAGGAGGCCGGCAGCTAACCATCCTCCGTAACCAATGTAGGACAGATGAAGATCCTGTAACATGTAGAGAACGAAAAATGGACCGGCGATCAACACAGAGGCGTGCATCAAGCCTGAAAAAAGGAGGAAGTAACGAAAGTCCTTCGTCGCACTCAGCCGGAAGAAGCCGCGAAATCCTTGCTGTGCCTCCTGGTGAGCGGTCGGATGTATATCTTGAACGGGAGACAAGGCCAAAGCCGAGAGGATGCGAGCACTTCCGGCTAACGCGAAGATCAGCACGAATCCCCACCAGGCGGCGGTGGAATCCTCCCAGACGCTCAGTACCCATCCGGCTCCACAAAGCGAAAAGAAGCTGAGACTGGCGATGATTTGGGCTCGGCGTGCGAAATAGGCGCCTCGTTCGTGCTGATTGAGCCAATCGGCAATCAAGCTATTCCAAGCCGGCGCGGTGAAGTGGGCGCAAGCAAAATAGGCGGCGGCTCCACACACGACAAGCCAAGGACCCCACTGCGGAATCAGCAGCGGCAGGAGCACGATAGGAATCCACGCGACGGCTTGCCCGACGGTGCCGGCAGAGATGAGAGCTTTTCGATTGGGGAACCACTGTAATAACTTCACAGAGACGAGTTGAGCCCCTGTCCCGATGAGTTGGGGTAATGCAGACAAGATACTCAGTTGGAACGGGCTTGCATGAAGGAGCAGGGCGAAGGCAGAGAGATACTGTTCGCCGCTTCCTTGCGTAACGGCTTGGCAGGCGCCGTCTCGGAGACCGTAGCGACGGCCTCGCTCGCCTGCACTCTGCGATTGGGAAATGGTTGCTGTGGTCTCTTGTATACGTCCAGGGGATGCCATCAACACCTGATCCTCATATCCAAGAGAGTTCTGGTTGAGCGTAGCACAGAAGGTGGGGAGATGGAGCGGAATGAGACGATCCATTCGATCAGTCGGTGATTGACCCCCCTACCGATCTCTCTATACCATAACAGTACGAGTGGACAGAGGACCGTGGTGTCGGCAATGAAAGAGACCAGAAAGAGAGGGACGGAGGTTCTAGCAGGGATGCTTGTCGGCCTGAGCATCGTCGTGGGTGTATGTCAGGACATTCAGGCACGAGATCTGTTCGCCCCGAAAGAGCAGGCAACGACCGAGATTGATCCCACACAAAGTCCGTCGTTTGACGAGCAGAAGAAGGGCATCCCTCAATCCCTTTTCACCTGGATCAAGATGGCTAAAGGGTATGAGGTCGAGTGGGATACGTTCGGACGAAAAGGTTGGTATACGCAAGATCCTCGGCTGAGGCCCGTCGAGCCAGGGTCGGTGTTTCCTCGGAATACTCCCGCGATCTATATTGTATTCGAGTCAGCCCCACTGGAAGATCCTGCCCAGTTCAGCGCTCAGTGGTTTCTGGAGGGAGAGAAGGGCGTCCTCTCATCCGTGCCGCTGGGCAAAGATACGTTGGAAGTGCCGGGGCATGAACGCTACGGATTCCTGGAACTCAAGAAGGGGGGAGACTTCTGGGACGTGGGAACGTATCTGGTGAAACTGTTCATCACCCCGCTCGGACAACAGTCCTTTCATGCGGCCAATCAAGTGGGCACCATGCGATTCACGATTGTCGAGGGCACTGCCCCTGCAGGGAAAGGTCCGCGATAGCCCTGCGTCTCTTATTCACCTATCGGTGATTGCAACAGACCCGCGCATGAATATCCAGGACAAGCAGAAAAAGGAGCAGGATGAGAGAGCGCATTAAAGTCACGGATCAAGAGAAGCTGACGCTGCTCTATGAGCGATTCAGAGACATCTGCCTGGTCGAGAAAGAAGTCTGGAAAGAGATCTTTATGCCGAGAGATGTGACGCAAGGGCCTGTCCGAACGAACATGCAAGATCGCTATGACGTGGAAATCGATGACCCCGCGATCGAAGACGCCTTGGATGCGAATATCCCTCGCGGCAGCCAGGCTCTGGCTGCCGCGATTCAGGAATATCGAACACACATTTCGTTTTATCGAAAAGTCTGAGAGGGTCAGCGGGCCGCAAGCACTCGTTCGACATCCTGCACGATCTCTGGCGCCAACGGCTTCGTGCGGTGATGGTATCGGGCAACGACCTTCCCGGAACGATCGACTAAATACTTCTGGAAATTCCACTCCACCTCGCCGGGGATCGGGCCCTGTTCGGTCAAATACCGGTAGAGCGGATGTTTGTCCTCACCCTTCACGCTGATCTTGCTGAAGAGCGGAAACGACAGGCTGTACTTTGTGTGGCAGAATGTTTTGATTTCTGCATCCGTCCCTGGCTCCTGCTGCCCGAAGTTGTTTGCAGGGAACGCCAAGATTTCGAGGCCCTTTTCTCGATACTGTTCATACATATTTTCGAGGTCGGTATACTGCGGCGTATTACCGCAAAAGCTGGCCGTGTTGACCAACAACAGCACTTTGCCGCGGAACTTGCTCAGTGAGACCGGCTTCCCGTCGATATCGTTCAGCGTAAAGTCATAGACCATGGGCGTCTGTGCTGCCATGAGTAGTATGGTCCCTTCTTGTTTCGCCTGTGCGGAGCTCATCTCAAATAAACCGCTCGATCCACCACCGGCGATCAAGCCAATTCCTGCGAACAATCCCACCAAGGTATGACGCAACCCACTCATAGAGCGCCTCGTAGTTAGAGTCGTTCTAGGGCATCAATTCGAGCTTCCATCGGCGGATGCGTGGCAAAGAGACGCATGACTCCTGAGGAATTACCGGAGATCTTCATTGTTGCGAGCGCATCCTGTCCAGAGTACTCGACCTGTGAGCGGGTGACCCAGCGATCGATCGCGCGAAGGGCTGAGATCATCGACTCCTTGCCGTATACCTTGGCAGAAAAGGCATCCGCGCCAAACTCACGTTTCCGCGAAAACCAGCAGATCAGGACCGAGGCCAGGATGCTGACGACGATCTGGAGCACGATCGACAATCCAAAGCCGAGCATAGCTTGACCGCGTTCTGCGAAAATTCTGCGTACCCACATCGCAATGTAGTACACAAAGGTATTCATCAGCCCTGCCAGCACAGTGGTCGCGAACATATCCCCGTTGTAGACATGTCCCATTTCATGGGCAAGGACGGCTCGCACTTCCTGCTCTTGCAGATTGCTCAACAATCCAGTCGAGACAGCCACCATAGAATTGTTCTTGCTGGGGCCGGTCGCGAAGGCGTTGGGATCGGGAGATTCGTAGATCCACACCTCCGGCATTGTAATGTTGAGCCGTTGCGAAATCTCCTGGACACAACCGTAAATAACCTGTTCGGCATGCGACCGGGGTTCGGTAATCTGACGGCAATTCAACATGGCCCGAGCCATTTGTTTGGAGAATGCCAAACTGATAAAGGCGCCACCAAAGCCGAGGGCAAGGGCCCAGACTAACGAACTGAGGTCCACCATTCCTTGCAGATCAATCCCGAACATGGGAAGAATGACATTAATAAGCACCGGCACGGTGAGCGAGAGCGTCACCATAATCAGCACGTTGGCAGCTAACAGTAGAAACATGCCTTTCATCCACTTCATCGAGATCCTCCTTCACGACCATGTTCCCGCCCCGTTATTTGGGCGAGTCACCAGTGAGAGTGATTATACTAACCGATTCGGGGAAATGCATCTCACTTAAAACTGCGACGACGATGTGTTCCAAGAGATAACTCAAGAAATATCAAGGTCAAGACACCTCAAGTACCTGAAACCCTTAGACAAAGTTGACCGGTTCCCACTCTTCCTGTTAGAAATGGCTCATCGATGGGGTGCATATGCAATTGATCCGCATGTTTGTGACTGTCTGCTTGCTGACATCTTCCGGTGTGACAATCGCGCATGCAGCAATACCCTCCCAATCCGGCCCTCCTGTGGTAATCCCGGTAGCGGCAGACGGAGTACAGCGAGCCACGGTCACGCTCGATAGCTACTCGTATACCCCTCACCATTTAATTGTCGAAGCTGGAAAACTGGTTGAGCTGACGCTGACCAGTGTCACGACGATAATCCCTCACAACTTTGTCATCAAGGACCCAGCAGGAAGACTCTCCGTCGAACAGGATGTCAGTGCCGGCAAGACGGTCACCATAACATTTACGCCGACTCAGCCTGGCATATTTCCCATCTACTGCGACAAACGGCTCTGGCCGTTGCCCAGCCATCGCGACAAAGGGATGGAAGGGACCTTGGAAGTGCGATAGGTGTGGCTACGAGTATAGAGACCTCCAAGCAGGCCCTGCTCCGCGATCTCCTCAAGCAAGTGTCCCGCCTCTTCTACACAACGTTGGCCGTGGTTCCGGCTGATGTGCGCGATCAAGTCAGCCTCGCCTACCTCTTTGCCCGCGCGGCGGACACGATTGCGGACACGGAGTTGATCGATCGCCCGCGTCGGTTAGATTTACTCGGTCAATTCAAAGCTCAGTTCGTGAGCGATCAGATCGCCTGGACCCAGGTGCGAGACATCCAGCACGCGGTGGCACCAATCCAACAGCACTCTGCCGAACGTGTCCTGCTTGAACGACTGGAAGATTGCTTCAAGCTCTTCCAGACCTTTTCGTCGGACGATCGCCGCCGCATACAACGGCTCATGTCCACGCTGACGCAAGGCATGGAGATGGACCTCGTCGTCTTCCCCGGCACGTCAGCCGCAGATCTCACGGTTCTCAAGACGCTCGATGATCTGGACCGCTATACCTACTATGTGGCCGGATGTGTGGGCGAGTTTTGGACAGACTTAATGTGTGCGCACCGGAAGGCGTTGGCCTCGTGGAAGGTGCGGGAGATGTCGGAGATCGGCGTGAGGTTTGGCAAAGGGTTGCAACTTACGAACATTGTGAAAGATATCGCGCATGATCTCCAGAAAGGTCGATGCTACGTCCCGGCGCCCATGCTGGCCGAAGCCGGACTCACTGCACGTGACTTACTGGACCAGCAAAACCGTGCACGTTTTCAGCCGGTCCTCAGCAAACTTGTCCGTATGGCGGTGGAACACCTTGACCAGGGCTGGCTCTATGCCATGGCGATTCCACGCTATGAAACCCGTCTGCGATTGTCCTGCATGTGGCCGATTCTTTCCGCCGGCGAATCGCTGAAGCTCGTGATGAATTCTCCCGATCTCTTGAACCCCGCCGTAAAGGTCAAAATCCCGCGAAGCCAGGTCTATCAAATCATGGCCCTCACGACAGGCACCTTCGCCTGCGGATACGTGGGAACAGCCTGCTGGGGACGGTTGCGAAAGCAGATCGTATGAGCTGGTGGCAATGACAACGCGAGGCGATCGATCTGGGTAGAGGACCCTGCTTGCGCCCTCTCAGATTGCGCGTGTTATCCATCATCTCAGAGTCCCGGTCTCGGCTCCGCTACGATGCTGAGTTCCAATGGAGAACTGCCGCGCCGGATTTCGAGTTTCAATGCCTGCCCTGCCTCGACCCGACACTGTCGCTTGGCCTCGCGATCGGAGGTGACGGTCGCCAGAGCGATGCCGTTACAGGCGAGGACTCTATCACCTACCTTGAGACCAGCTTTGTCCGCAGGAAGACCGCCGCGAAGTTCTCGCACGAGATAGTACCGAACGCCCGCTAATTCTTGTAGTTCCCAGTTGACGCCGATCTGTCCGGAGCCGAGCAACCCAGTTTGCGAACCGAACCTGGCGAGAATGCGATGTGCGATGACGCGGGCCAAACCTTCGGGATCATCGACCGAGGCATCAGAACCATATCCTCCCCCATTGAATAACACCACACCGCTTTCGACATCGATCATCCGTAAGTCCAGCGACACGCGGCTGATCTGGTCTCCCTCGGCTCGTTCCCATTGTTGCACTTCACCCACCACAATGGCCTGCGCGCCGACGAGTTTCCCGACTTTCAGCACCTCGGCATCGTTGGCATGCTGCAGTTGGACGACCTGCTCCTTGAACACCTCGTCGAGTTCCGTTCGCTCGACCATATTCACATCCAAGTCTAACAACAAGGTTGTCACAATCCCGGCAACACGCGACCCTGTTCCCTCCGCGCCTGGTGCATCCTCAAACACCATGACGGCCATCGTCCGATAGCGGTCGATCGTGTCTCGATTGATCGGGCCGCCCCCGGTCACGACCGGCTCAGGACGTCCACGCATCCCGCCAAATCCCAGAGCGGACGTGCCAGACGAAGCACAGGCACGGCGCCGCTGTAGAATGGCAGCGGGCGTACCCCAGGCGCAGAGTTCGTCGTTCACCAGCACGACGTGATGCGGATATTCACGTTGGTGTTCTGCGGCGAGGTTGGTGAAGGGATAAAAAATGCAGCCGCCGATCCAGACCGATATCGGACAGAGCGCCAGCTCATAGAGCCACTGCGTGCGAGCCGTGAGAGAATATTCCCAGATCAGCAGACGGCCATCGTCTCGCAGCACACGGTCCGGTCGACCGATCTGTTCGACCACCTCGGTCTTCGTCATCGGCACTGCCAACCGGTCCAGCTTGGATTCCGACTTCACAATCGTGTAGGCAACCCCGCACGCTGAAAGCGTGCTGGCAAGGACAACGATCATGACTGTGCGGATGAACGCGGAACAGTGGATGGGAAGAACCACCTGCGGTATCGGCATCGCTGCAAGCGTAACACTCCGGGAGTGAGGGCTGCAACGCAACGAGGCAGGCTCGACAGAAATCAGTTCAAAGAAGGATCGAATGGCATATCCGCGTAATGGCGATAGTCGTCACCCAGGGTACTCACGATATCCGGCCAGATACGTGTAGGGTCCTTGTCGAACACGGCACTGGGATCTGCTGGAATGGTAAACCACGATCCGGTTTGCATTTCAGACTCCAACTGCCCTGGACCCCATCCGGAATATCCAATATAGGCACGAAAGGCTTCGCGCCCCTCACGAGTAGTCAAAATACGATCGACAAGGTCCGTATCCCCGCCAAGACAGATTCCATCGAAGACATGATGGGAATTCTCAGGCAATTGATCCAAGCGATAGAGCATCATGACCTGGTTCGTCTGCACCGGCCCTCCGGAGAACAGGACGTGCCCCTGGCCTTCGAGAATTGGGACTTGAGGTAGCGCTTCCGAAACCGACATCGCGGTCGGGCGATTGACGACGACACCCAGCGCCCCTTCGGCTCCGTGCTCGCAGAGCAACACGACGGTCTGTCGAAAGTTCGGGTCGCGCAAGGACGGCGCCGCGATGAGGAAGATGCCTTTCCCGAGCGGAGCTTTCATACGGTTAATCCTACCGCGCTGACCTGTGTGACGCAAGCGAGACTCGCGGGACTGGCGAGATAGGCGAGATGGGATAGTTCGAGGTCTGAAGTTCGAGTCGCGCCTTTCTCGCACGTCTCGCGCTTCACGCGCCGCAGCTGATTATCGATAGAGGGATTCGCGTCGATCGCGGAGTAGATCGTTGTAGGGCGTGAGGGCCTTGTCCCGCGCCTCGGCAGGATCGATCTCGACGATACAAAGCTCTTCCTGGTCTCGCGGCGCGCGATGCAGAATCGCTCCGCGTGGAGCGACGACTTCGCTGTTCCCAATAAACGTCAGCTGATCTTTGCCGTCTCGCGCTTCGCTCCCTGTGCGATTACACGTAATCGCAAACACTCGATTTTCCAGGCACCGAACAGGCATGGAGTCCGGGCAATTGGGCAACACGAGGTTCGACGGATGGCAGATGATCTCTGCCCCCTTGAGCGCCAACGTGCGGG
>CBDDRH010000215.1:0-4325 GCA_965233025.1 uncultured bacterium | reverse complement strand
CCGGAAGCCGCGCGCACCGGTCTCTGCGAGTAGATCCAATCCTAATATCTGAAGCGCCTGGCCCCGCAGCTCCCCTTGGGTCAATACTACTGACTCCTCAATGATTGGAGCGGCGCTCACCACCCCCTTGACCGCACGGATCGCTGTGATTGTAGATTCGTCCACACCGAGATCATGGCCTGCAATTTCCAATGTGGCACGACCGGCTACAGTCGTGACGGCTTGCTCGAAGGATTGCAGGACATGAACGTTCGCCGTCCCGATAGCGACGGATGCCAGCACTCCCAATGCCACTCCGGCGATGCTGAGCAGGGTGCGAAATGGCCGCTGGAACGCATGCGCCCGGCTCAGAGCAATATTGCACAGGAGTGGTATAGTCATCTAAGCACTAGGCGCGGTATCAGCAGAACGAATCATCGTGGAAACGGGAACGCAGGTGAATCACATCATTCGGGCGGGTACCGGAACCCTGCACAAATCGGTAGTTTCGTTTACAGCGATACCCACCTTTGTTAGACTCGCGTGAGTCATTGAGGAGAGATTATTGATGGGCGCGCAAACTGCTCTGAACCGAAAATTCCAGCCGCTACAAGAAAAGCTCGATACCGAGCTTCTCACACCTCGACAGCGTGACATCCTTCGCCTGGTGTCGATCGGGCACACGAACCGTGAAATTGCGGAGGTGCTGGAGATCAGCGTGCGCACGGTCGAAGTGCACCGATTCAACTTGATGCGACGGTTGAATGTGAGAAACGTGGCACAACTACTCCGGCGGGCCCTGCAACTCGGTCTTCTTGCCAAAACGTTCGGGGCCAAATAGGTCTATAATTCTTTCAGTTTCCCTCGGCAATCCTCCAGCCTCGCATACCCCTTCTTGCTGAGCTGGGCCGCCAGCTCCGTTTCCAGTCGGCCAAACACATCGACCCCCTCCTCGACCAACACCGTCCCGATCTGAACAGCCGACGCACCGCAGAGCACATGTTCGAAGGCATCCACACCATTGACGACGCCGCCGGTCCCGATAATCGGCATGCGCCCTTCGAAGATCTTCCAAAATGCCCGCACGTTGGCCAGCGCGACAGGCTTGATGATGGGGCCACCCAGTCCGCCGAACCCGCCCTTGGGCTTGATAACGACCACCTCGCGTTCCGGATCGACGACGAGTCCGTTGCCGACCGAGTTAATGAGATTGAGAAAATCGACCCTGCAACGGCCGATCACCTCGCCCATCACTGCGTGATGGGCCGGATCGAAGTACGGAGGCAGCTTGACCCCCATCGGAACCGTGATCACCTTGCGAACCCGCTTCAGGAGTCGCTCGGAGGCTTCGGCGTCATATCCGATTTGAGGTTTGCCTGGAATGTTGGGACAAGAGAGATTGACTTCGATCAAGTCGGGTTTTGCCGCATTGATCATGGCTGCAATCGTCGGGAAATCATCTTCGCAGAGACCCGCCACACTGGCGATGACCGGCTTTCCGAGTGTCTTCAATTCAGGAATGAGCGCAGCGTACGCCTTGTACCCAAGATTCGGCAAACCCATGGAGTTAATGGACCCACCGGAAAATCCATAGTACCGGGGTGTCGGATTGCCGTCGCGAGGCTCAACCGTCATCGACTTGGTAACAATGGCCCCGGCACGAGATCGGCCGAGCGCCAGCAATTCTTCGCGCGTGACACAGAGAGCCCCCGAAGCATTCATGAAGCAACTGGGAAATCGCACGCCGGCAATGGTGGTTGAAAGATCCGTCATGCGACGACCGTGACTGGTTGGTGCTGCGTTCTCGTCACGAGCTGCCCATCCTTCATGGTCCAAACATAATCGGCAGCCTCAGCGGCCGCGGTGCTGTGGGTGACCAACAGTACCGTGATGCGAAAGCGCTGAACCAGCGACCGAAGGAGAGTGATGATCTCGGCCCCATGCTGTGAATCCAAATTGCCGGTCGGCTCGTCGGCGAGAATGATCTGGGGCTGATGCACGATCGCTCGCGCGATGGCCACACGCTGCTGCTCCCCGCCCGAGAGTTCGCTGGGACGATGGTCTCGTCGTACGGTCATCGAGACCAACTCGAGTACCTCCTCGACGCGGGCTTGGACCGATGCCCCTCGCTCCCCGCGTAGCAACAAAGGAAACGCGACATTCTCCGCTGCCGTCAACCCAGGAATCAAATGGAACGCTTGGAAGACAATCCCGACTGTTTCCCGCCTGATCCTTGTCCAGTCGTCGCTCGTGAATCGACCGGTTGAGCGCCCTCCAAGGAGGATCTCCCCCGAGGTGGGCGCATCTAATCCGCCGACCAGGTTCAGCAACGTACTTTTCCCGCAACCACTGGGACCGATGAACGCGCAGAAGTCCCCCTTCGCCACATCGACAGAGACCCGATCGAGCCCGGTAATGGTGTCGCCACCTCGTTCATAAATTTTCGACACCTGGTCAAATCTCACCATACTACTTTGCTTCTCCATCCATACCCTAGGAGGATCGCCGCACGAGATAGGTTCAACATCCTACTGCCTTCGTATATCACAACCATTTACAGAGCAACAACCTTGACAGACGTGGCGCATTCCCATAGAAGAAGCGCATACAGACGTCGATTGGAACGCTTCCTTTGCAATGGTACGTGAAGACACACAGGATCGGCTTCTCGGATGGTGCCGCCAGGCGCTCCGGTTTGTGTTACCGGTGGAATGCCTCACATGCAGCAACGCACTCAGCACCGACCCGGTACCCTTTTTCTGTCGCGCGTGCTGGCACACCATCCGCCCGCTTCAGCAACCAGCTTGCGTCCGTTGCGATCAGCCGTTTGTCTCACCGGCAGCCACGACCTATACACCGAACCATCAATGCCAAAATTGTCAGGAACGGCCACCGGATTTTCAGCGAGCCTGGACCCTCTTCCCCTATCTCCCACCACTGCGGGAAGCCATCTGCTCGTTCAAGTATCGAAGCAAACACACCATGGCACGGCCGCTTGCACACCTGATGATCAGTGCCCTGCCAAGAGGGATTGATGCCGACGTGATTATCCCAGTGCCCCTACACCCAGCCCGCTTACGAGCCCGTGAGTTTAATCAATCCTTGCTACTGGCCGATCAGCTCAGCCATCACATGGGTCGCCCGGTTTCAGCCACAAACCTCGTCAGGGTCACCGCCACCGATCCTCAAACGACATTATCGCGACAGGCACGGTTACGAAATTTACGGAACGCGTTTGAAGTCCGCAAGCCACAGGACCTCGCGGAAAAACGCATTCTCCTCGTGGATGATGTCTTCACCACCGGTACGACGCTGAACGAATGCGCAAAGATCTTGCGAAAAGCCGGTGCCGGACCCGTCTTTGCCCTGACACTGGCCAGAACTGTCGATACAGGACTGGTGCCGGATCGCCTCTATGCTGAACAAGCTGCACAACCCCTGACGACCATAGGAATATAATCGATGCCGTTATACGAATATCGCTGCTTCGACTGTAAGAAGCGCAGCACAATCCTGGTATTGAGCCTGGTCAATCAGACGCCGGCAGCCTGTTCCCATTGTGCAAGCGTGCGGGTTGAACGGATTCTGTCTCGATTTGCCTCGCCGAAATCCGAAGAGGCCCGCCTTGATGCCTCGTTGAATCTCAATAAGCTGGCTGGACTCAATGAACTCGATCCATAGAGCATGAGAGCATGACGCAACTCATGAGCACAATGGGCAAAGAGATGCGTGAGGGCCATAGGAATATGATCAATGCCATTGTACGAATATCGCTGCCTCGACTGTAAGAAGGGCAGTACAGTCCTGGTATTGAGCCTGGCCAATCAGGCACCGGCAGCCTGTTCCCATTGTGCAAGCGCGCGGGTTGAACGAATTCTGTCTCGATTTGCCTCGCCGAAATCCGAAGAGGCTCGTCTTGATGCCTTGGCAGATCCCAGCAATCTAGCCGGGCTCGATGAAAACGATCCGCAGAGCATGGCTCGATTCATGAAAACAATGGGCGAGGAAATGGGTGAGGACCTCGGTGACGATCTCTCGAAAGCCATGGAGTCAGATGAGAGCGGCCCTATGGAATCGGGTGGCAATGACAGCCTGTGACAGGCATTGTCATGTATTTTCACTTGACAGATCGTTCTAGTTCCCCTACCCTGGCAACAGTATCCGAAGCCTCGTGAGGCATATGGGTCCCTATCCAACCAGGTTCCTCAATGGCCAAAGAGCCCAAGAGCGAGCTGATGACGGCGGAGGAGACCTGCCGCTATCTCAAGATTACCCCGCGCACGCTCTATCGCTACCTACAAAGTCGCCAGATTCCCGCCTTCAAGCTTGGGAAAGAATGGCGCTTC
>CBDDRH010000214.1:0-51118 GCA_965233025.1 uncultured bacterium | reverse complement strand
GTGCCAGTCTGCGCAATTGGCCGCCCGTCGATTTCGAGTTCGACCGTGGCGGTCGGCACCTGATCGGTCCCACTGGCCACATGAAACGATTTCAAGGTGATCCGATCGGCCATTTTGGCCAACTCTTCGGAAACGATGACTTCAAGATCCTCTTCATAGATCTCCCTCTTCTGATCGGCCAGTTTCTTAAACCGCTCGAACGCGTGATTGACTTCTTCATCCGAGAGCGTGTAACCCAAATCCACCAGCCTCTGGCGAAACGCGTGCCGGCCTGAAAGCTTTCCCATGACCATCTTGCTCTCGACCAGCCCAATCGTCTCCGGCCGTATGATTTCATACGTCGTCTTGTCCTTCAGCAAGCCGTCTTGGTGAATGCCGGACGTATGGGCGAAAGCGTTTGCGCCGACGATTGCTTTGTTGGGCTGCACCACCATGCCGGTGATCTTGCTGACCAATCGACTGGTCTTTGAAATCTCTTCTGTGCGAATCTTCGTGTCAGCTTGATAGAAATCTTTCCTGGTCCGAAGCCCCATGACGATTTCTTCTAACGCGGTATTCCCAGCCCGCTCACCGATCCCGTTGATCGTGCATTCGACTTGGCCGGCCCCTTCGAACACCGCCGCCAAACTATTCCCCACAGCCAGACCCAAATCATTGTGACAATGGACAGAAATCACTGCCTTCGCACTGTTGGGCACCTGCTCTCGAATACCACGAATGAGCCTGCCGAATTCTTGTGGTATCGCATAGCCGACCGTGTCAGGAATATTGATCGTCCCGGCTCCTGCGGCAATCACCGCCTCGATCACTTCATAGAGATACGTAGGATCGGAGCGACTGGCATCCATGGGCGAAAACTCCACATCCTCCACGTAGCCCCTCGCCCGTTGCACCATTTCGACCGCGCGCTTTTTCGCCTCGTCGCGCGTCATTCTAAACTGGTGCTTCAAGTGGATATCCGAGGTCGAGAGAAACGTATGAATACGGACTTTCGGAGCCCCCTTCAATGCCTCCCAGGCTCGATCGATATCCTCAGGGCGCGCACGAGCCAAGCTGCAAATCGTCGGTCCCTCGACTTCCTGCGCGATCCGACGCACCGCTTCAAAATCCCCAGGCGAGCTATAGGCAAACCCTGCCTCGACGATATCGACTCCCAAACGTGCCAGCTGCTTCGCCACCATGACTTTCTCTTCCACATTCATGCTGGCCCCGGGAGATTGCTCTCCATCACGTAGGGTCGTATCAAAAATCCTGATCATGCGTGTCATGATTTCACCTCTCTTCGGTTCAGACTGCTCAAAACGATCGTCCAGCAAGGCCGCAGGTGCAGAAGACATCAAGGCGTACCCTCTGGGGTACGTTGAGGATGTTTTCAAGCCGAGAACGAAGCTGGCGGTCGTTTTCAGCAGTCTGCAAAAACACAAAAGCCTCCATCCCTACGCCCAGGGACGGAGGCTTCAGAAGCTCCGTGGTACCACCCTGATTCAGCTATGAACAACGTGCGCCGTCCACAGCCCTTCATTGCGCCCTGTCACGTGGGCGAGGCGGAATCCATTACTCGGGTTTCATGGATTCTGGCTCGGAGGCGAGTTCTGCGTCGCACAGGCTGGTTTGCACCATCCACCAGCTCTCTCATTGCTGTGCGAATCGCGTACTACTCCTCGTCGCAGCCATTAACAGAATGCGGGAAAGATCCGCTTAGCTCTCGTATGCCACAATAAGTGTTCTTCACAACCTTCAAAACTTCGACTCCGTCACAGACTGCTCGGTCTTAGGCGACGGACGTTTCCCGGCCACCTTGGATAGAAGTCCCACGAGGCGTTCCGCAGGACCAAGCAAGGCATACCCGGAGAAGATAATAAATAGCATAACTTGGGGCCAGGCCGCTACGAGCATGAGCGTCAAAATTCCCCACACGAGATAGGTAATGTGCTGACCGCCACGAAATTTCAAATCTTTAAAGCTGCGATACTTGATGGTGCTCACCATCAAGAACGAAAGGGTCAGCGTAATAATCAGGACAAGGAGGGGTTTCACTTCCGTTCCAATCCTGACGCTATAGTGGTCGAAAATCACAAGCGACGCCACAACCCCCGCCGCTGCAGGAATAGCTAAGCCGGTAAAGTACTTGCCGTCCGGCACGGACGTAGTCGAATTAAACCGGGCCAACCGAACCGCACCCATCGCCACGTATGCGAACATCACCGCCATACCGAACATGCCCTGTCCGCTCAGCGCCCAGGAGTAAATCAAGAGTCCCGGAGCAACTCCGAACGACACCACGTCAGACAATGAGTCGTATTCAAAGCCGAAATGGCTGGTACTGTTCGTCATCCGTGCGGACTTTCCATCGAGTATGTCGAAGATCATCGCCACCAGGATGGCGACCGCTGCAACCATGTAGTCTGCATTGAATACGGACAGCATCGAAAACACGCCGCACAAGAGATTCCCCGTCGTAAAAAGATTCGGGATCAAGTGCATGGCCGCTTTACGCCGCTTCCCATCCTTTCCGAATGATTGCCGAAGTCCCATGGGTTTCATGGTAATTCTCCCAAGATAGTTTCCCCACCTTTGACCCGGTCGCCGACTGCAACTCTTAGAGCCGTCCCGATAGGAAGAAACGTATCCATCCGCGACCCAAATCGAATCAAACCGAACCGTTCACCGCATACAGCCCGATCTCCCGGCGAGACCCAACAGACAATCCGTCTGGCAATCAACCCGGCCACCTGCACACACAAGACTTTTGGACCCTGCACCGTTTTAATCATCAAGGCATTTTGCTCATTCCTCAACGTTGCATCCGGCCGGCTGGCCACGAGGAACAAACCCGGCTGATACTGCACATCCTCTATCGTTCCTTCGCAGGGGATCCGATTGATATGTACATCGAATACGTTCAAAAATATCGTGATTCGAATACTGCGATCCTTGATGAATCGCGGCTCGAACTCTTCTTCGATGGCAATAACTTTCCCATCACCGGATGCCACGACAAGACGAGGCCCCTGAGGGATCACCCGTGAAGGGTTGCGAAAGAACCAGGAGACGAAGAACGTCAGGAGCGCCGCCCCAACCGCTACGATCGTCCAGCCCAACCATACAGCCAGCAGTGTAACGCCGACAGCGGCCCCGATGAAGGGAATTCCATCTTTGGCAAACGGAATGCCGACGGCACGATCCGCCACTTTTTAACCATCAGCCCTCAGCCATCAGCTTAAGTCCGCCGACTCTTTATGATCTGACGGCTGACGGCTGATAGCTGACAACTGCTCCTTAGTTCTTGTTCTTATCGACCAGTTGGTCCTTCTTCAACCAGGGCATCATCGCGCGCAGCCGGCCCCCGACTTCTTCGATGGGATGAGCTTCACCTTTAGCCAGCAGCGCGTTGTAGACCGGACGGTTCGCCTGATTCTCCAACACCCATTCTTTGGCGAACTGACCTTGCTGAATTTCACCCAAAATCTTCTTCATTTCCTGCTTTGTCTGTTCCGTCACAATCCGAGGACCGCGAGTAATATCGCCGTACTTGGCCGTCGTACTGATAGAGTACCGCATGTTGGCAATGCCGCCCTGATAGATCAAGTCTACGATCAATTTTACTTCATGTAGGCACTCGAAATAGGCCATCTCCGGAGAGTAGCCGGCTTCCACAAGCGTCTCGTACCCGGCCTGAATGAGAGACGTGAGTCCTCCACAGAGGACGACCTGCTCGCCAAAGAGATCCGTCTCGGTTTCTTCCCGAAAGTTTGTTTCGATCACTCCAGCCCGCCCGCCTCCAATCGCACTGGCATACGCAAGGCCTACCTGCTTAGTCGTCCCGCTTGGATCCTGATGGATCGCGAGCAAACACGGCACCCCGCTGCCCTTCGTATATTCCGATCGAACAAGATGACCTGGCCCTTTGGGGGCAACCATGAACACATTAATCGTGGGTGGTGGCACGATTTGTCCGAAATGAATGTTGAACCCGTGGCCAAAGGCAAGATAAGAGCCCGGCTTCAGATTCGGGGCGATGTCTAGCCGATAAATGGCTGCTTGCGCTTCGTCAGGCGCAAGAATCATGACAACATCCGACGCCTTCACGGCATCGGCCACCGGCATGACTTTCAGTCCACTTTGCTCCGCTTTCTTCCATGAGGCGCCTTCGCGCAGCCCAATGACAACACTCACGCCGCTCTCCTTCATGTTGAGCGCATGGGCGTGGCCCTGACTGCCATAGCCGATCACGGCGACTTTCCTGTTCCGGATCTGTTGAAGGTCGGCATCCTTATCGTAGTAAATCTTCATCAATCGCTCCTGGGGTAATAGCTGCGTCAAGAAACCGATTGGGGTTGGGTCCACGGCAATGCCTATTCGCGGGCGATCTTTTTCGCCTGCACGTCCGTCGATCGAATCGACTCACGAGCCACCGCAACCCGTCCTGTACGCGTAAGCTCCTTAATTCCGAGTGGCTGCAGCAAGTTGATGATCGCTTCGATTTTCCGTGGATCCCCGGTCACCTCGATCGTGTAGGTTGTCGGTGTGGAATCGATGACGTTGGCCCTGAAAATATCGGCGATTCGTAGCGCTTCCGCCCGATCTTCCGGCCTTGTATGCACCTTAATGAGAGCCGTCTCCCGCGAGACAAAATCGCTTTCGTTGAGATCCACGACCTTGATGACGTCGATCAACTTATTGAGCTGTTTCACGATCTGCTCGATGATCCGCTCGTCTCCGGACGTGACAATGGTCATCTGCGACATGGACGGATCGAGCGTCGGCGCCACTGAAAGACTTTCAATGTTGAATCCTCGACCGCTGAACAAACCTGCGATGCGAGACAATGAGCCGAATTTATTCTCGACTGTGACCGAAATAATGTGTTCCATGCCTCGCGTAACTCCAGATGCCGCCGATTAAGCCGTCAGAATGGTGTCTGAGTCTTTGGGAGCCACCTGCCCAACTCCAGACTGCTTGGTTTTCAAGGCCGGCGGATCTTCCAAAATCATCTCATGGTTGCAGCCGCCTGCGGGAATCATTGGGTAGACATTTTCATAGGGATACGTCGGCACATCGACAATCACCGGCTTATTCACCGCGATCGCTTCCTTGATGACGGCATCGATCTCGGACGGCTTGCTGGCCCTGAGCCCGACCGCTCCGTATGCCTCCGCCAGCTTCACAAAGTCCGGCGTTGTCTCCAGATAACTGGAGGCATATCGACCTTCGTAGAAAAGATCCTGCCACTGACGCACCATCCCGTGGAATCGGTTGTTCAGAATGATGATCTTCACCGGCAGCTTATGCACCACCGCCGTCGCCATTTCCTGCATATTCATCTGAATACTGCCGTCGCCCGCAATGCACAGGACCAATCGTCCCGGAAATGCAGCCTGCGCGCCCATGGCGGCAGGAAATCCGAACCCCATGGTTCCAAGTCCCCCGGATGTCAGCCAGCGATTCGGCTTTGCCAGCTTAAAGTATTGAGCAGCCCACATCTGGTGTTGCCCGACATCAGTCGACACGATTGGGTCCCGATCTTTTGTGAGGTCATAGAGCCGCCTGACGACATGTTGCGGCTTGATCGGCCCATCCGCTTCTTGTTGGTACACGAGAGGATTCGCCTGTTGCCATTCGTGAATCTGATTCCACCAGGGCTTGCGCAATTCCCGTTGATCGCCGTTCACCGTGGCGCGAAGAATCTGAATCAGCTCACGGAGCACCATCTTGCAGTCGCCGACAATCGGAATGTCGACATTGACATTTTTCCTGATCGAGGTCGGATCGATATCGATGTGGATGACCTTGGCGTGAGGGCAAAACTCGGAAACTTTTCCTGTGACACGATCATCAAACCGTGCCCCGATGGCCACAACAAGATCGGAATAGTGCATGGCCATATTCGCCCAATACGTGCCGTGCATGCCCAGCATACCCAAAGACTGGGGATGCTCGCCCGGGAACGCCCCAAGCCCCATCAGTGTCATGTCGACCGGCATATGAGTCAGTTCAGCCAATTCCAATAGTTCTTGTGACGCACCAGAGAACACAACACCGCCACCGACATACAAGATCGGCTTCTTTGCCTTCGACATGGCCTCGGCCGCTTGCTTGATCTGCCACTTATTTCCTTCATACATTGGATTGTAGCTGCGGATAGAGATAGAACTCGGATACACAAATTCCGCCTTATCCATGGATACGTCCTTCGGAATATCCACCAGCACCGGGCCTGGACGCCCCGTCGTCGCAATGTAGAACGCCTCTTTGATCGTGACCGCCAGATCCTTTACATCTTTCACCAGAAAGTTGTACTTGGTGCAGGGACGACTCAATCCCATATTATCCGCTTCCTGAAACGCATCATTCCCAATAAGGCTGGTGGGAACTTGTCCGCTGAAACAGACCAACGGAACGGAGTCCATGTAAGCATCCGCCAACGCCGTGATCACGTTCGTCATACCCGGTCCGGAGGTGACAAGACAGACCCCGGCTTTCCCGGTCGCCTTGGCATAGCCTTCCGCCATATGGCCCGCTCCCTGCTCATGACGAGTCAGGACCACGTCAATGTCCTTCTGCTGATGAAGCATGTCGAAAATCTTCAGAACGACACCACCAGGAAGCGCAAAAATCGTCTTGACGCCTTCCCGTTTGAGACACTCGATGAGGATCTCAGCACCTGTGAGCTTCATGACAGCGCCTCCATCCTTACTGGCGGTGAAAATCCGGCAGAGAAATCATAAGAATACACTCGACCGCGTCTCGTCCCGGTGAACCAGACACGACCCCCATAATCACTCAGAACATTCTGATAAATCAAGGAAAAGATGTATGATCCTATACCACCTGCTTTTATCCGTCAATAGTCGTACAGGTCTGGCAGCCTCCCTCTCTGACAAGCTGCCTCCCCACATGATACCCTCTAGGCTCCAAATCGCTGGCTCGGATCGCGCCTCCATGAGCATGCCTATCCGTGTCACCATCCTGTCTCGTGAAGACTGCCATCTTTGCGATGTCGTCTACCAAATGGCTATCCACCTTCAGTCAAAGCTATACATCGAAGCGAGCAAAGTGTCTATCGACGGCGACAGGAACCTGATAGAGCGCTATGGGACAAGAATTCCCGTCGTCCTGATTGATGAGGTCGAGCACTTCTCAGGGAACGTGACGGAAGGGGAACTACGTCGAGCGATAAAAAAGCGCGGTGGAGGAAACCGATAAGCCGGATTCTGTCCCGCCTGGGATGTGCTCCCTGACGGAGGTGATCATTTCTCTAGGATTCGAGTTACCTCGAACCTCAAGCGACCTACCCGAAGACCTCAGCCGGGCCAGCTGGTTGCCAACTTTCCGAAAAAAGCCGGCAGATGTCTTCCTATTTGGCCTTGCATCGGGCGACGCTTACCGTGCCGGTGATGTTACCACCACTGCGGTGGGCTCTTACCCCACCGTTTCACCCTTACCTGAACCAAGACGACCGGATTGGAATCCCGTCGCCTTGGCCATCGGCGGTCTGTTCTCTGTGGTGCTGGTGTCGGATCGCTCCGCCTGGGAGTTACCCAGCGCCCTGCCCGTGAAGTCCGGACTTTCCTCTCAGAGCGTTACGCTCCAAGCGATCACCCAGTCTTCTCCCTCGCGCCAGAACACTATAGGGCCGGACGTCTGCGCTTTCAAGGGCTCACCACGAATGCTTCGACCTACCGAACAAGCGGCAACAGCTCCGCAGGCACCGGCGATCTGGTCTGGTAAATAGCCATGGCCTCCGGCATCCACTTTTTCAGCTGGGCAATACGGGTCTCGTGGCTTGGGTGTGTCGACATAAACTCTGACGGCGCGCCGCCACCGGTCATCTGCCCCATCCGTTCCCACAGGGCGATCGACTCGCGCGGGTCATAGCCGGCATCCGCCGCGAGCAGAATCCCAACGTAATCTGCTTCCGATTCATGCTTTCGACTGAAAGGAAGCAACACACCGACCTGCGCACCGACACCAAGCGCCGCCATCGTCGCTTGCCCCAGCATCCCGCCTCCACCTGCCGCTCCGGTTGCCGCGCCAGCGACCTGGAGGCCGGCATTCGTCAGTTGACCCTGACTCATCCGTTCTGCACCATGTCGGGCTAAGGCATGGACCACTTCATGCCCCATGACCGCGGCCAACCCTGCTTCGGTCTTCGCCATGGGGAAGATGCCCGTATACACCGCCATCTTCCCGCCAGGCAACGCAAAGGCATTGGCCATCTTGTCGTCTTTGATAATCGTCACTTCCCACTGAAACTGGTTCGCTATCTCGGCATACTTCGAACGCTTGGCCGCCTCAACGATACGAGCCGCCACCCGCTTGACAGGTTCGATCTCGCGCGGATCTTGCGACTGCCTCAGCTTGGGATCGTTCTTTACTTGGCTGTACGCCTGTGTGCCTAATTGCATCTCCTCGGATACCGAGGTCATCAACAACTGTGATCGTCCGGTGTACGGATTCGTTTCACATCCACCGAGCACTGTCAGTCCAAGTACCGTAACAACCAACAGCACTCCGCAGGAAAACGACCTCCATGCCTGCATGGCATCCTCCTTGATGACAGTGATCTGTCTCTTATAGCCCGGGAAATTGACCGTCCGTTGAGCCTCTGTTAGATTACGCATCTCCACGCCTCATTGAGACCCTCGACCAGAAGAGCCCCTGACCTGTGACCAAGACAACAGACACAACGAAGATGGAGCGAATCGGCATCGATGAGTCCGGCAAAGGAGACTATTTCGGCCCGCTGGTCATTGCCGCTGTCTTCGTCGACGCCACCACACAGAATGAACTGACCCTCATGAACGTCCGGGACAGCAAGAAAATATCAGACGGCCGTATTCTCGACATGGCACCCGATATCCGGATGCTGTGCCCGCACAGCATTATCGCAATTGGCCCGCAACGATACAACGAACTGTACACGAAAATTCGAAACTTAAATCGCCTGCTGGCATGGGGACATGCCAAGGCCCTGGAGACTCTCCTGGAGAAGGTGTCGTGCGGGCGCGCGATCGCAGATCAGTTTGGCGACGAGCGGTTGATTTTGAACGCGCTACAAGAAAAAGGACGCACAATCGTATTAGAACAACGACATAAAGCCGAGTCCGATCTGGCCGTGGCCGCCGCCTCGATCTTGGCCCGCGCGGAATTCCTCCTTCGCTTGAAACGTCTTTCGGATGAGATCGGCACGACGTTGCCCAAAGGAGCATCACCCGCCGTCGAGCTGGCTGGACGCATGATCGTGAAGAAACATGGAGAGGAGCGGCTGGGATCAGTCGCCAAACTGCACTTCAAAACAACGCAAGCCGTGTTGGGAAAAATGGACTAGACTGATTCGCCAATCTCAAGCGCCGACGTCTTGTCATGATCGGAGCTTGTTGTAGGCTCGACAGAAATCTGCCCATCCCAGTAGAGCATCCGACGGCAATAGGGGCAGGTGTGGAGATCTTGAGCGCGTTTGACTTCTGAAATCAGTTGCGGAGGAAGCTGCAGACGGCATCCGGAACAGATTCCCTCCTTGATTTCAGCGAGCGCGTGATCCTTGCGCAACGCTTTGATCGAGTTATAGCGACTGAGCAACCCCTTTTCGATATGAGCCGAACGAGCTTGCTGCTGCGTTTCGAGGTCGGCTAACTCCGTTGAAAGCTTATGCTCCAGTTCATCGAGCGCCTGTTTTTCCTGCGTAAAGGCCTTTTCAATAACGTTGAGTTTCTCCTGGGCTTCTTTCGCCGCCCGCTGCAGTTGTTCGATCTTCTCCATACACAGCAAGATCTTCTCCTCGATGGCCCCTTTCTTCTTATTGGCAACCTCGATTTCGAACAGATGAGCCTGGTATTCCTTGTTGGATTTCAGCTCGGACAGCCGCGACTTCATCTTTTCAGTGTGCGCTTCATGCGCTTCAAGATCCTGCTCGTGCGACCGCCGCTCTTTGATGAGAGTTTCGACGGACGTACTGGTCTGTTGATGTAGCTGCCGGGCCTCTCGAAGAGGGGCATCACCCGCTTGGAGCCGCTCTGGGATTTTTCGGCGCTGATCCTTGATCTCCGCGATACGGAGATCCAACTTCTGCAGCTCGATAAGGGGGGAAAGGTTCTGGTTCAACGCGCTCCTATCGCTGGTGTGCCGAACAACGGTCTCAACCGATCAGTTCCGCGGCTACGCTGGTGGGCCCACTAGGACTTGAACCTAGGACCAGCTGATTATGAGTCAGCCGCTCTAACCACCTGAGCTATGGGCCCGATCAGGCGGACGACTCTCTCGTGTCTGACCTGCAGACACGAACAGCCGATTTTATGCTGCCCAGAGAGGGGAGTCAAATCCCGAGTGGAACATTCCATCGCGCTTCACAGACTTTCCACGAAGCTGCGTAGCTTCTTGCTCCGGCTTGGATGACGCAGCTTGCGCAAGGCCTTGGCTTCGATCTGTCGGATACGTTCGCGGGTCACTTCGAAATCCTGACCGACTTCTTCGAGGGTATGGTCAGTGGCTTCGCCGATGCCGAACCGCTTCCGCAACACTTTCTCTTCCCGTGGTGTGAGCGTTTCCAATGCGCTGTTAATCTGGCGCTGGAGATCGTACCGAATCGCCGCCTCCAGAGGAGACACCGCCTTCTTGTCCTCGATAAAGTCGCCCAAATGGCTGTCTTCCTCCTCGCCGATCGGGGTCTCCAGAGAAATCGGTTCACGCGCGATCTTCAGAATCTTCCGCACTTTGTCGAGCGGCAAATCCATGCGTTCGGCAATTTCTTCCGGCGTCGGTTCGCGTCCGAGTTTCTGGACCAGATGGCGGGAGGTTCGGATCAGCTTGTTGATCGTCTCGATCATATGCACGGGGATACGGATTGTTCGGGCTTGATCGGCGATTGCGCGGGTAATCGCCTGGCGAATCCACCAAGTGGCATAGGTGCTGAACTTGTAGCCACGCTTGTACTCGAACTTATCGACCGCCTTCATCAGGCCGATATTACCTTCCTGGATCAAGTCGAGGAACTGGAGACCACGGTTCGTGTACTTCTTGGCGATACTGACGACGAGACGAAGATTCGCCTCGACCAGCTCGGCTTTCCCGCGCTTGACCTTTTCCTCCGCCACATCCAGATGCTTGACCGCATCTTTGATCTCTTCCGCGGATACGAGGGCCTCTTCAGTCTCCAGTTGTCGAATCCGGCCCTTCGCAGACTGGTAGATCTTCTTAATCTCGTTTAGGGCTTCCTCCGAGCAGCTCGTCTTGCGTTTAACGGCGAGAAAGTCTTTCCGGTCGCGGCAGAGCTTCTTGAGGGCCTCAGCGCCGGCCTCTCCGCTGATTCCCAACCGACGCTGGCAACTGACGATCTCTCGCTCCCCCGTCCGGATCTGGATCGCCAGCTCCCTCACACGCTGTACCATCCGATCCTTCAACACGCCATGCAGGTTGACGGACTCCATCTTCTCCACGACCTGATCGCGAATCGTATCGATCTGCTTCTTGATCTTCTTCTGTTTCGCGGGATCGCTGTTGGCGTGCCGGGCAACTTCATAAAGACTCTTGAGCGAGGTCGAGATTTTCCGGACAGAGTTCAGCCCTTCGAGCGTCTTCACCCGAAGCTCTTCGTAGCCTTGCTGGATTTGTTCTTCCTCGAACTCCTCCTCCGTCTCGATGATTGGGACGATCTCGCGCACGTCGATGGACCCGTTCTTGAGCTGATCGTACAGTGCGAGGACAAACTCGATCGTCATCGGCATCCCATAGATGACCGAGGCGATGTCCTTCTTCCCCTCTTCGATGCGTTTGGCGATCTCGATTTCTCCTTCACGACTCAACAGCGCCACACTTCCCATCTCTTTGAGATAGAGTCGGACCGGATCATCGGTCCGGCTGAGCGCACCGGGAGTCAGATCGATCTCCTTCTCTTCCTTTTCCTCTTTCTCATTCTCCTCTCCGGAACCAGCACTGGCTTCGACCTCGGCGTCCTCAGCTTCCTCATTTGACTCTTCGGTGTCCCGGGCTTTCCTGATCCGTTCCCCCTCAGGCGCGTCGACAATCTCGATGTCCATTTCGCCGAACATCGTCATGATGCTGCCGAACTGCTCTGAGGACACCACTTCCGCAGGCAACGTGCTATTCAGCTCGTCATACGTCAGAAAGCCTTTCTCTTTCCCCATCGAGATCAGCTTCTTGACTTCGCCGAGCAACTCTGGTTTCGCCATGACTACTCCTTCACTAAAGACAACATCCCGGTAGAGGGCCGACCGGCCTTTTGCATCCGCAATTCATTCACGTGTGCATTCAACCTCTGTGCATCCTCCGCACGGCCTTCCCGTTCGGCGGCCTTCAGTTGCATGATCAGATCTCGAAACACCGCCTCGGCTCGCTTCCGGTCCAAGGTCTCCAAACACCCCGCGACGTGGGCTCTCACATCGTCGCAATGGTCTTCCCGCAGGGACAACTCAGTCGCCAGTGACCCGCAATCCGGATGATCGACCACCGCATCCAGCAACAACCTGAGCCCGACTCGTCCGTCTCGATCAAGGTGACTCAACGCCGCCTCGACGAGGGACCGACAGGCCGGAACCGAGAAGGCCTCGGGCCGCAGTCGTTGCACATCGGCGGGCGTCAGGTGCCCATGCAGCAACAGATACACCAGATCCCGCTCTTCGCTCACACCCTTGAATGTCGCCGGTGTGGGGTCGATCGATTGAGCCGCCGCCGGTCGACGCCCCTCTGACTGCACTAACGCCGGATACCGTTCGATCAACCGTTGCTGGCTGACCCCCAGTCGTTCGGCGACCACGCGAATCCGTTCTTCTCGTTCGATCGGATGCTCGCTCTTTTGCAGAATCCGCAGCACATCGTCCACGCTGCGGATACGCCCTTCGATCGTACTGGACTCTGCCGTGCTTACACTATGCTCAAGGGCAAAATCCAAGAGACTTGGAGCCTGCTCTTCCAAGCGCGCGAAAGCCTCCGGCCCTTCCTTCCTGACATACGTATCGGGATCCTCTCCAGCCGGCAAGGTGACGACTTTCACACCGAGCCCGCTATTCACAAACAGATCAAGTCCTCGCAATGCTGCACGAACCCCGGCCTGATCCGGATCGAACAACAGTACGACCTTGGAGGCAAACCGTCTCAACACCTGAATATGTTCTGCCGTCAGAGCCGTCCCCAGCGTCGCAACCGTATGAGTCAGTCCAGCCTGGTGAAGCGCAACCGCGTCAAAGTACCCTTCCACCACGATGACGGTCTTCAGCCGAGCGACTGCTTCCCGCGCAATATCCAACGCGTAGAGCGTCTGCCCCTTCTTGAACAAGGGAGTATCCGGAGAATTCAGGTACTTCGGAGTCCCCTCGCCGAGGATACGCCCACCAAAACCGACGATCCGCTTCCGCAGATCTGTAATAGGAAACATCACGCGGGCGCGAAAACGATCATAGGCTCCGGGCGCATGTTCGCGCGCCACCGTCAATCCCGCAGCGGCTAAATCACTCTGTGCAAAACCCTGCTTGCTCAGTGCCTTGATGAGCCCGTCCCACTCAGCCTGGACACAACCGATTTCAAATCGCTCGATCGTATCAGGGCGAATGCCCCGGCTGGTCAAGTAGTCCCGCGCCGTCGCACCGGCCACCCCATCCCGCAAATTCTGTTGAAACCACGCCGCCGCCGCCCGGTTGAGTGGTTCAAGGCGGCTCGCCTGTGCCGTGTGAGGCCCCGCACTTTGTCCGCTGTCCGGCACGTCAATCCCGAGTTTCTCTCCGAGTTCACGGACTGTCTCAGGAAAATTCGCGCCGGTGATGCGCATCAGAAATGTAAACACGTTGCCGCCTGCGCCGCACCCAAAACAATGAAAAATCTGGCGGGAAGGACTGACGGTAAAGGAGGGCGATTTTTCCTGATGGAAGGGACAGAGACCTTTCAGGTTCTGGCCGGCCCGAGTTAGGCTCACGTGATGTCCAACTACCTCGGCAATATCAACCCGATCCCTGACTTGATTGATCACGTCTTCTGAAATCAGACCTCGGCCCACGGGAGTCGCGGCTCCTATTTCCCCACCTGGTACCGGTGAGAAATGTAAACGTAACTTGTCGTAAATAGACCGGTGAGGGTAACAGACGGCAAAGAAATCTGTCAACGTGGCGGTAATGCCCCCGCCTAGCCAAATACGATGTTCAAAAAGGCCGTCCGGCGGCCGCAAGGAGTGAGGACCCTGAAGCATACACGGGCAGGATAGGTTGAGGGATTCGAACGCCTGAGAACGATGCCTGAGGAAAAGCGCGTCTTGGCGCGCTGGGGCTGGACGGGTGAAATCGGTGGCATTTTCAGCATCCTGCTAGCCAGGAGGCCAGGCGAGATGGCGCCCGCCCAGCACATGGAGATGAAGGTGAAACACGCTCTGGCCGCCATGCACACCGGTATTGATGACACAACGGTATCCGGTATCGGCAACCCCCTTCAAATTCGCAATCTTATTGCCGGCCAGCATTAAACGCCCAAGTAGTCCAACATCCGAATCTTGCAGTTCGGCTATCGAGGCCGCATGTTTTCGGGGAATGACGAGCACATGCGTCGGCGCCTGAGGATTGATATCGTCGAACGCGACCACCAGATCATCCTCATAGACCAACGCTGCAGGAATGGTCCTCGCGACAATTTTACAAAAGAGGCACTCGCTCATGAGGTGGGGCCTTTTCTTAAGCCCGACTTTCCGAATCGGGCCGCCAACTCCTGATAGACTTCTTGAGGTGTCACGCCGTGGTACCCCAACGCCACCAAAATATGGAACAGCAGATCCGCCGTTTCGTAGATAATCTCGTCCTTTTTCCCGCCCTTTCCAGCAATCGCCACCTCGCCGGCTTCCTCGACAACTTTCTTCAGGATACGATCGACGCCGCCTTCCAGCAGTGTGGAGGTGTAGGACTCGCTCGATGGCTGACGCTTCCGCTCTTGGATCATCTGGTAGAGGCGTTCGAGAATTCCCCCCCAGGACTCGGACGTCTTCGTCTCCGGCGAGTCTAGACGCGAAAAGAAGCAGGCCCGCTCCCCTGTGTGGCACGTCGGGCCGACCGGCTCGACCTTCACGAGTAGGGCATCGCCGTCGCAATCGAAAAACAGATCTTTGAGCTGCAGCCTGTGACCGGAGGTCTCACCTTTCTCCCACAACATTTGGCGCGACCGGCTCCAGAAGTGCACCGACTTCGTCTCGATGGTCTTCTGCAGGGCCTCCTTGTTCATGAAGGCCACCATCAGCACCGTGCCATCCCGCCAATCCTGCACGACTGCCGGAATCAGACCCTGCGCATCGAATTTCAATTGCCCCGTATCCATTATCGAACCGCCACTCCCTTCTGACGAAGAAAGGCTTTCGCCTCAGGAATCGTGTGAGTCCTAAAATGGAAAATAGACGCGGCCAGCACCGCATCGGCCTTGCCCTTGACGAAACCGTCATAGAGATGGTCCAAATTCCCCACGCCGCCCGACGCAATCACCGGGATCGACACGGCCTCTGACACGGCAGCCGTCAACGCAAGGTCATATCCCTGCTGTTGCCCGTCTTGATCCATGCTCGTGAGCAAAATCTCACCGGCTCCGTACTGCACCATCGTCTTCGCCCATTCGACCACATTGAGACCGGTCGACTTGCGGCCACCGTGGGTGAACACTTCCCACCCTGCGGCCGGCGCAGCACGACGCTTGGCATCGATCGCTACGACGATACATTGCGTCCCGAATCGCTCCGCCGCTTCCTTCACAAATTCAGGCCGTTCGACTGCCGCTGTGTTGATGCTCACCTTGTCCGCACCCGCCTTCAACAACGCCCGGATGTCCTCAAGCGTTCTCACTCCTCCACCGACAGTCAACGGCATGAACACCTGCGCCGCTGTCTGCTCGACCACGTCGATGATGGTCTTACGATTCTCGTGAGAGGCGGTGATGTCCAGGAAACAGAGTTCATCCGCTCCTTCGCGATCGTAGACGGTTGCCACTTCGACCGGATCTCCCGCATCACGCAAGTTCACAAAGCTCACACCTTTGACGACGCGACCATCTTTGACATCGAGGCAGGGGATAATACGTTTAGTCAACATCCTAAAATTGTTAGGGACGAAGGGTTAGGGGTGAGGTGAAACACTCCACCCTCCACACCTTATCCCTTACCCCTCACCGAGGGCTGCCAGAGCAGCCCGATAATCAAGCTTCCCGTCGTACAACGCCTTACCAACGATCGCGCCTTCAACCCGTGGACCGAGCGCCTGCACGGCCCGCAAGTCTTCGACGCGCGAAATACCCCCGGAAGCGATCACGGGGAAGGACGACAACTCAACCACCTCCCGCAATGCCGCCAGATTCGGCCCACCCAACATACCATCGCGGGCTATGTCCGTATAGATCACGGCGCCCAAGGCGTAGCCTGCCAGCTCCTTCAGCAATTCCGTCGCCTTCGTTTCCGATACCGCCGTCCAACCCTTGACCGCCACCTTCCCATCCCGCGCATCCAATCCCAAGAGAATCCGGCGAGGGAATTCCCGGCAGGCTTGCTCGAGGAATGATCGATCTGTCAATGCCGCAGTGCCGAGCACAACCCTGTTCACGCCAGTGCCAAGATACCGACGGACCGTTTCGATCGACCGAATCCCTCCTCCCACCTGTATATGTAGACTCACGGTGCGAATGATCGCCTCGATCTGAGGAAGATTGCATGGTTCCCCCTCCACGGCTCCATTCAAATCCACCACATGAATCAGCACTGCACCGCCTTGCTGCCATTGCCTCGCGATAGCTGATACGTCATCGGAATACACCGTTTCAGCCGCCATGTCGCCCTGACGCAACCGCACGCAACGGCCATCTTTTAGATCAATCGCTGGAATAACGAGCATAGAAAGAACGGCCTGTCGTTAGTGCGTTTCTGCCGTGCCAAATGGAAATTCAAGGAGCATATGTTCGACCCCGTAGCTCGCCAACTCCTCAGCCGTGACAAACACCCCGTGCCGCTGAATGAATCCCATCACGTCTTCAATCATTGGCCGCTGCTTCTCGTAGTAATTCCCTTCCCACAAGACTTGCCCATCAGCCGCGACCACCTTGGCTTCAAACCCCACCGTGGCCGGAGGGCTGGCGCCAAAACGACCGCCGACTCGCTCCTGGTACACCAACACTTGGCCGATCAGCGAGGCATCCACCTTGAGTTGTTTTGCCACCATCACCGCCGGTGACTGACCGGCGGAAGGGTGCGACGCCGCTTGAGACGTAAGCGCTTTCGACGCCTCACTCGGCGACAGCACGGTCACGCCTTGCCGCGCCCGTAACCGGCTCCACAATAGCTGCGTGACTGTCGCTCCAGCCTCAACCGGCACTGTGACTGTTTGTCGAAGATACTGTTCGGTATTCGGCGACACCGCTATCGTCATATCAGACCTGTGAGTCCCCGGCGGCGCCGGGATGGTCTGATCGATGCTCTCTCTCACTTGTGGCGTTGCGAGAGTCGTGAACGGTACCAACGCGATGGTGCGAACCTGATAGCGCGACAATTCCGCTGACGCCTTTGTGGTCACTTTCGACCCGCTGCAACCAGCAATCACCAGTACCAGAACCGTCAGCGTGAGCGCGTGAGAGGCCAGGCATAAGGCAACGATTCGCTTCTTTCGTATTCTCACCACCTCACCTCTCACGTCTAACCCCCTAACGGCTATGCACGCCACGATCCAAAATTCTTCATGAGTTGCAACCCAATGGCCTGACTCTTTTCGGGATGGAACTGACAGGCCACCACATTATCCCGCCAGACACTTGAGACAAATGGGATGCCGTACGTGGTCGTCGTCGCAGCAATCTGCCGGTCGACCGGATCGACGAAATACGAGTGCACAAAATACCAGTGGTCTCCATCCGTAATCCCTTCGAACAACGGACAGGGCCGCTGAATGTTGACCTGATTCCAGCCCATGTGGGGAACTTTCAGCATCGGATCGATCTCAAACCGCCTGACCCTACCCGGAATGATGCCGAGTCCTTTGTGTGTGCCGAACTCCTCGCTCTCCGTGAACAACAGCTGAAGCCCCAAACAAATTCCGAGAAATGGTTTTCCCGATTGAATCGCTGCGCGAATCGGTTCCGCCAGCCCATATCGCTCAACATTGGCCATGCAATCGCCAAACGCTCCAACACCCGGCAACACCACATGGCTCGCATCCCCGATCACGCGCGCATCACGCGTCACCACCGCCTGATGTCCCACCGCCTCAAAGGCTTTGGAGACACTGCGGAGATTGCCCATGCCGTAATCAATGATTGCGATCATAACCCCTATTGGCCGTAGGAAGGATGTAACAATACCGCAACCAGCTCTCTCCTGCCACTCCTCTCTGAACAAACAAAAAGGGGGTCAGGCATCAGTAGCCCTGTCCCCCTTCACCATTCGGCGATGTCAGTTGGACGAAATCTATAGCATCCCCTTCGTTGACAGCACCTTGCCCGCCAATCTCTCTTCCAGCATCGTGGCTTGATCCAACGCTTTGGCGAGCGCCTTGAAGATGGCTTCCATGATGTGGTGCGGGTTGCGGCCGTACATGAGATTCACGTGGAGATTGAGCCCGCCGTGGGTGACGAAGGCTTGAAAGAAATCTTCGAACAATCCCAGGTCGAAGGCTTTGATCTTCCGGTCCGGCAATACCACGTTGTAGACGAGATAGGGCCGGCCGCTGAGATCCACTGTGACTTGCGCCAGCGTTTCGTCGAGCGGAGCTGAAGCAAATCCGAAACGCTTGATCCCGGCCTTCTCGCCCAACGCCTGATACAGAGCCTTACCCATAACGATACCCACGTCCTCGACCGTGTGGTGCTCGTCGATATCGATGTCGCCTTTGGCTTGGACGGTCAAATCGAAGAACCCGTGCTTAGACAGCAACTCCAGCATGTGGTCGAAAAACCGAATCCCGGTGTCGATCTTCCCTTGGCCGCTCCCGTCCAACGTCCAATCGACCTGGATATCCGTCTCTTTTGTGGCACGATGAATCGATGACTGTCGGGGTGCAAATCCGTTCTTCTTCATGAGTACCTGCTCTGGGCTGACTTCGCGTGGGCATCGAACCCTTCGATGTGGGCCAATCGAACGAGATGATCCTTCACCTTGCTCAACTCTTCGCGTGTATAGTGCACGATGTTGCTGACCTTAATGTAGTCATGGACGGAGAGCGCCGAAAGGAACCGCGCCGTTCCGCCGGTCGGCAGGACGTGATTCGGGCCGGCGACATAATCCGCAACCGATGGAGGAGTGTACCGGCCCAGGAAGAGCGCCCCCGCGTGCCGGATTTTCTCCAGATAGTCAAACGGCTCATCGACCGAGAGGGTTAAATGTTCCGGGGCAATCTGATTGGCCACCACGATAGCCTCGTCCATGGTGGCGACCACGAAGGCCACCGAATGGCGCGCAATGGACCGGGCCGCGATCTTTTCCCGTTGTAATCCCTTCAACTGACTATCGATGAGCCGCGCCACATCTTTTGCCAACTGGGCCGATGTGGTGACGAGATAGACCTGCGCATCTTCGTCATGCTCCGCTTCGCAGAGAAGATCGGCTGCGACATGAGCCGGTTTGGCGTCGCCATCTGCGACGACGAGTAGTTCGCTCGGGCCTGCCACCATGTCGATCCCGACTGTGCCATACAAGAGCCGTTTAGCCGTCGCGACATAAATATTTCCGGGGCCCACGATTTTGTCGACACGCTGGATTGTCTTGGTTCCATAGGCCATCGCTCCGACGGCTTGCACACCCCCGACGCGATAGATCTCCGTGACGCCAGCGATGTCGGCTGCGACTAATAGATAGGGATTGATCGGGCCTTTTTGTGGCGGCGTACACATCACCACACGGGGGACGCCTGCGACCTTGGCTGGAATCGCGCACATCAAGACCGACGAGGGATAGACGGCCTTGCCCCCCGGCACGTACACACCGATCGCATCGACCGGTGTGACCACCTGTCCCAACGTCGCCTCGTTGTCCTGATACATCCACGTCTTGATGCGCTGGCGTTCATGGAACGACGTGATCCGCCGGGCTGCAAACCGGAGTGCGTCACCCTCGTCTTTCCGGATGTGGAAGTAGGCCTCTTTGATCTCTTCGGGGGTCACGCGCAACCCCGTGTCTTTCATGGTGACGCGGTCGAATTGTTTCGTGTAGCGGAGAACGGCCTTATCGCCGCCCCGCTCCACGGCTTGCAGAATCGCCTTGACCGTCTTTTCGACGGCAGCTCCTTGCACGCGGCCACGCGACACCACTTTCTTGAGTGCGGGGAGAAAGGCTCGCTCGGTAGAGACTACAATCTTCATGTGCGCGTCCGTCTGACTGTTCGCCGTACCCCGCGCAAAGCCTTGCGCGGAACGGATGTTCGAGAGCCGGCCGGTGTGCTGCTCACAGCCCGGAGCTTCTTAATCAGCTCTGTGACCACTGCATGCTTCAATTTCAGACTGGCGCGATTGACAACCAACCGGGCCGTGGACTGCGCGATGCACTCCACTTCAACAAGATCATGCGCCTTCAACGTGTTGCCGGTCTCGACCAGATCCACAATTCGATCAGCCAAACCGACCAAAGGAGCCAGTTCAATCGAGCCGTACAACTTAATGATTTCGACCTGCACGCCGCGCTGATTGAAATACCGCTCGGTGATCTTCGGATACTTGGTCGCTACCCGAATTTTCGAGGACAGCCGGTCGCGTGAGGCCTGTCCCTTAAGCGCAGCGACGGCGATTCTACACGCTCCGAACTGTAAATCCAATGGTTCATATACGTCGCTGTCTTGCTCCATCAAAACGTCTTTCCCGACAATCCCGAGGTCCGCCGCACCATATTCGACGTAGGTCGGCACATCGGTCGGCCGCACGATCAGGAAGGTCATGCCGATCTCCGGACAGGGAAACACCAGCCGGCGACTCTCGGTGGAGAGACTGCCCAGTGCATAGCCCGCCCGGCGAAAGACGTCCAGCGTGAGATCCAACATTTTCCCCTTCGACAAGGCAATCGTCAGCATGATGTCAGCAAGTCCCGGCCGGCGCCGCTCCCTCTTTATGACGTGTGATCGTCGCACCCAACCCGCGTAGCTTCTCTTCCATCCGCTCATAGCCACGATCCAGATGGTAGACGCGGAGAATCTCCGTCTTACCTTCCGCCGCAAGACCGGCCAAGACCAGTCCTGCGCTTGCACGAAGATCGGACGCCATCACCGGAGCTCCGGTCAACTTGGTCGGTCCGGTCACGACGGCCCGATTGCCTTCGACCTTGATCTCGGCACCCATCCTGCGTAGCTCTTCGACATGCATAAATCGGCTTTCGAACACCGTCTCGGTGATCACACTCGTGCCCTCAGCGGCCGTCATCAAGGCCACCATCTGCGCCTGCATGTCGGTGGGAAACCCGGGATACGGCAACGTTCGAATGTCGATCCCTTTGAGCCGCGATGCCGCGTTGAGATGAATCCGTTCTTTCTCCACCTGCATCTCGACGCCAGCTTCCCGCAGCTTCATCAGCAAGGCATCCAAGTGATTCGGACGGCACCGATTGAGCGTCACCGCTCCCCGCGTAATAGCCCCGGCCACCAAATACGTTCCTGTTTCGATACGATCTGGAATAACGTCGTGATCGCTCCCGTGCAATTCGCGGACACCTTCGATCGTGACGACATCCGACCCGGCACCCATGATGCGAGCCCCTCGCTTCACGAGAAAATCCGCAAGGTCCACGATCTCCGGTTCCTTCGCTGCATTTTCAATGACTGTGGTCCCACGAGCAAGCGACGCAGCCATCATCAGATTTTCCGTTCCGGTGACCGTCGGCGTATCGCAGTAGATCTGTGCCCCCGACAACCGCTTCGCTTTGGCGCGAATATACCCGTGTTCCATCGAAACTTCCGCACCCATTTTCGCGAGTCCGGCAAGATGGAGGTTGACGGGCCGTGACCCAATGGCGCAGCCACCGGGCATCGACACCGTGGCCTCTCCCCATCGTGCCAGTAGCGGCCCCAGCACAAGCACGGAGGCCCGCATGGTCTTCACAAGATCGTACGGGGCCTGGGTCGAAGTGATCACATCGGCGTTCATGACCGCGCGATTTCCCTCATAGTGGACCTTCGCGCCCAAAATACCTAACAACTTGCCCATGGTGACGACATCCACCACGTGAGGCACGTTGGTGATCACGCATTCGCCCCCGCCAAGAATGGTAGAGGCTAAGATCGGCAACGCGGCATTCTTCGCCCCGCTGATCTGGACCTCTCCTCGAAGCGGTATCCCGCCGGTGATGACAATACGATCCATCATCCCTACCCCTACGTTGTTCCTACGCGCTCCACTATCACCACGCGCTCAAGCCCTGCCGCATCATAGACCAGCTGATGAAATCTGTATTCGGGTATCTGATCGGCAATCCGGCGCACCGCACGAGCTTGCCCGGCGCCAATTTCCATGATCAGCGCGCCTCTGGGAGACAGATATCGAGCAGCCTCCTGCAGTAACCGTTCGTGCAGCTCCGTCCCTTGAGGCCCTGCCACCAGAGCGGCTCGTGGTTCGAATAGCCGCACTTCCGGCTGGAGGGTCGGCCACTCAGCCTCCGCAATATAGGGAGGGTTCGAGACGATGACGTCAATGCGTCCTTCCAGCCCCTGCTCCGCCAATGGCTTCAGCAAGTCGCCTTCCAACCATGTGATGCGCTCACCCATCGCATGGCGGATGGCATTCTGCCTGGCGACATCGAGTGACGTATTCGATAGATCGGTTGCGAGCACCCGCACACAAGGTCTCAACCTCGCAATCGCCACGGCAATGCATCCAGACCCCGTGCAGACATCGACGATGGTCGCCTCTTGTTCGGCGGAAATCCGTTGCGCGACATGTTCCACCAGCAGCTCAGTCTCCGGCCTCGGAATGAGCACCGCCGGATTTACGCTAAATTCTAACCCACAAAACTCTTGGGTCCCCAGAATATATTGCAAGGGCTCTCGACCAACCCGCCGCCCGACCAGCCCGCTCGCGGCCACCAGCTCAGCAGGAGACAGTAATCGGTCTCGATCGGCAAGAACTTGATGTGCGGGAAGCCGGAGCGCGTGCTCCACGATCCAAAACGCTTCCTGCCCCGCGCTCTCGATACCTGCGTGCTCCAATAGCCGTCGTGCCTCGGCGATCGCCTCCCCGAGCGTTGCCTGGCCTGCTGATCGCGAGATAGGGGCAACCACATCCATATTAAGCGGCTCCCACTTCTTGCTGACGCTGCGCCCTCAGAGCCTGGACGAGTTCGTCGAGATCGCCTTCGAGGACCTGTTCCAACTTATGCAACGTCACCCCAACGCGATGATCTGTCACTCGATTCTGCGGAAAGTTGTAGGTGCGAACCTTCTCGCTTCGCTCGCCCGTGCCCACTTGAGCCTTGCGATTCTGAGCGATTTCCGCTTCCTGTCTCTCCCGCTCCGCCTCGACGATTCTGGCCCGCAGGGTCCGCATTGCTTTGTTGCGATTTTTCAGCTGCGACCGTTCGTCCTGGCAACTCACCACCACACCGGTCGGAATATGGGTGATCCGCACCGCCGATTTCGTCGTGTTGACACTCTGGCCCCCGGCGCCTGATGAACAGAAGGTGTCGATCCGAAGATCCATGGGATCGATCTGCACATCCACCTCGTCCACCTCAGGCATGACGGCGACGGTGACCGTCGACGTATGAATCCGACCACTGGCCTCTGTGACGGGAACACGCTGTACCCGGTGGACCCCGGCCTCGAATTTGAAGTGGCTGTATGCGCCCTTGCCTTCTATCAGCGCAACGACCCCCTTGTAGCCTCCGGGCCCGGTTTCTGTGGCTTCAACCACATCGACCTTGAATCCTTTGATCTCGGCGTACTTGCTGTACATGCGGAACAATTCTCCCGCAAAGAGCGCCGCCTCATCACCACCGGTTCCGGCGCGGATTTCGAGGAGCAGACTTTTCTCGTCTCGTGGGTCTTTGGGAATAAGCAGCTCTTGGGCCTGCTGTTCGATCTCACGCTGTTGGTATTCGAGCGTGGCGCTCTCCTCCGTCGCCATCTTATGCAATTCCACCCCGGCCGTGGGATCTGCAAGAATTTGAGCGGCCTCCTCCAACTGCCTTGCGTTGTCTCGATAGGCGTCGAGAAGCTTGGCCGCCGGTTCGATATCCATCCGCTCCTTATTGACTTTGTGAAGCTGAGAAGGTTGACTCATCATAGACGGGTCCATAAGTTGATTCGTCAACTCATCATATCGAGTGGCCAGCACTTCCCATTTCTTTAGTAAGACTGCTTCCATGGCCCGTCTCTCCTGGATTCCCCTCTCAGCTCCTGACGCACAAAAACAAAGAGACCCTGCCTCTCAGCGAAGCAGAGTCCCTTGTATGGCCTCTTCTTAAGCTACTTTTCTTTCTTCGCGTACTTCTTCTTAAACCGTTCGACGCGCCCTTCGGTATCAATGATCTTCTGCGTCCCGGTAAAAAACGGATGGCAGTTTGAACAAATATCGACATTGATATCGCCGCCCGTCGATCTGGTCTTATATTTGTTGCCGCAGGCGCAATGCACCGCGACTTCCCGATACACGGGATGGATACCCTTCTTCATAATTCACACTCCCTACACGTCACAATCATCCGCCTTCGCCCATTCGAAAGCCCGTCACTGTACCTTGTCTCCGCGACCAGATACAAGTCGGATGTTACCGATTCATCGACTGGAGAAACTCCTGATTGGTCTTGGTGCCATGCAACTTGTCCATCAGAAACTCCATGGCTTCCATTGTCCCAAGCGGACTCAACACCTTGCGCAATATCCACATCTTATTAAGACGATCCTTATCCACCAACAATTCTTCTTTTCTTGTCCCAGACTGGCTGATATCGATAGCCGGGAAGAGCCGCTTGTCGGCCAGACGGCGATCGAGATGAACTTCCATGTTGCCGGTCCCTTTGAACTCTTCAAAGATCACGTCATCCATTCGGCTACCGGTGTCGACAAGTGCGGTCGCCATGATGGTGAGACTGCCGCCGTTTTCAATGTTGCGGGCTGCCCCAAAGAATCGCTTCGGTCGCTGGAGCGCATTCGAATCCAATCCTCCCGACAGCACCTTTCCGCTTGGTGGCGCAATGGTATTGTAGGCACGCGCCAAGCGTGTGATGCTGTCCAGCAGCACAACGACATCTTTTTTATGCTCGACCAGTCGCTTGGCCTTTTCAAGCACCATCTCAGCCACCTGAGCATGGCGCTGGGCCGGCTCATCGAAGGTAGAGCTGATGACTTCGGCCTTCACCTGCCTCTGCCAATCGGTGACCTCTTCCGGCCGCTCGTCGATGAGCAGCACGATCAAGGTCACTTCTTTGTGGTTTTTAAGAATCGCCCGAGCGATGGCCTGCAGCAACATCGTTTTCCCGGTTCGGGGAGCCGCGACGATCAACCCACGCTGGCCTTTGCCGATTGGAGTCGTGAGATCCATCACGCGGGTGCAATACTCCTCACGGTCAAACTCAAGGACGAGCCGCTCCTCTGGATAGAGCGGCGTCAGGTTATCAAAGAGGATCTTGTCGCGGGAGACTTCGGGGTCTTCGTAATTGACCTTTTCGACTTTCAGCAAGGCAAAATACCGTTCACTCTCCTTCGGCGGCCGGATCTGCCCGGACACAATGTCGCCGGTGCGTAGATTGAAACGCCGGATTTGAGAGGGCGAGATATAAATGTCATCAGGACCAGGTAGATAATTTGAATCGGGAGCGCGCAGAAATCCGAACCCATCAGGGAGCGTTTCGAGCACGCCTTCACCGAAGACCACGCCGTTATTCGCGGTCTGCGCCTGCAGAATCGCAAAAATCAACTCCTGCTTCCGCAGAGTGGGTGCGCCATCGATCTTCAAATCGCGCGCAACCTCATTGAGATCGGCGATGGACTTCTGCTTTAGCTCCGCCAGATGCATAACCTCCCCCTTCGTTTGTGTCATGAGTATCCTCTCAAGCCCCCGGCTGCATTGTTATGGGCAGCGATCGCACATGGTGAACCATGGGAAATTGTCCACGGACTGAATAGTAGAGTAATTGTAATGCGTTGATAATTGTGTCGTGTATATCAGCTAAAAGAGGGTGACCCGTGAGGGACTGACCTGTTTTCGCGTGTCGCTATTCAGGGTACGACTCTGTCTCATGGTTGCGGATATTGTTGCAGGCCGGAACTCATGCGTCGCTGACTCGCCTCTGTCCCCTATGCAATTGCGATTTGTGTCGAGATGCGCCCCGGAAGTCTTGTGTGTGGAGATAACTTAGAATCGAGCTGAGATAGTGGACGAATCATAACGCGAGTGTCGTTCCTTGTCAACAGGGATATCCTTTTTCTCACACTACCCTCTTTGCGCTGATCCAATCCAGCCGGACGGGCATCTTCTTGGTCGGCACAGTTGTTTGCTCCGACGCCTACGGTTGCAGCGCAAAAGAGCGGTGTGCTAAATGAGAGGGCTTCGCGGAGGCACACCATGGCGCATGACGACGAATACGGACAGCACGAGCGGATGTTTACATTGTCCGAGGCCAATCACCTCATCCCTCAGCTCAATTCCAAGTTGACATCGATTCAACAGGCCAAGGCCGTCCTGTCACGCACGAAAGAAGATATTAAAAAAGCCAGCGCCCAGGCCGAATATGGCGGGGGCAGTACTGTTGGATACCTCTACATCTTGGGTCTCCAACAAGTCGGTGCGAATCTTCAGGCAATTCAGGAACTCGGTATCCTTGTGAAGGACTTGGACCTCGGTCTCTGTGACTTTCCCCATCTTCGTGACGGCCGGGTGGTCTATCTATGCTGGAAGCTCGGAGAACAAGAAGTTCGCTGGTGGCATGAAACGACCACCGGCTATAAAGATCGCTGCCCGCTAGAGGACCTCGCCTGAGGTCTGACTCCTCTTTTTCAACCCTCGAGACAGTTATGAAGTTTGTCATACTCGGATTCGACGGTCCCGACGGAGAGGCCAAGCGAAAAATCTATCGCCCGGCGCATCTCGCCAAGATGGAACCCCTAGATGCGCAAGGCCGGGTTGTGCTTGCTGGGCCACTCACGGATAAGACAGGGAGTCTTATCGTCATCGAAGCGAATTCGCTGGAAGACGCACAACAGTTTGCTCGCGAAGATCCCTATACCGTCCACGGTGTTTTTGAACGGGTCGAAGTCCACCCATTTACTCAAGTCTTTCCCAAGGAACGGTAGCCGAAAGCCTGTCGCTTCACTTCTTCAGCCCTCACTCTCTGCTCACCCCGTTCTGCTTGCATTGCCGCTTCAGCCATCGCGCGGTATAGTTATTCGAATGGAACTGTACCGGCGATTGTTCTATTCCTCCCTCTCCTCTTTCCTCTTCGTGCTCCTCCTATGGGGAGCTCCTGCATTCAGCGCCTCCACGAAAATCATCATCGCCGATGGCCAATATGTCATGGCCGATGGTGACACCTTAGCCGACGCAGAAGAAAAAGTCCTCCAACGAGCCCAAAGAAACGCAGTGGAAGAGGCAGGCGTCTATCTTGAGGCGACATTTCACGATATAGAAAAAGAATCTGGTGGGAGAAGTACGCAAACCAGTTCGCTGGAAATCAGAACGATTGCCGCCGCTGTCACAGAAACGGAAGTCCTTGAATCCAGGCGCTCCTTCGAGCAGGACCGCCCCGTCTTCTTCGTACGCATTCGTGCCACGGTCAATCTGGGCAATCTGGCTGAGGCGATACGCCGACTTCAATCCGACCAGCAACTTGCGCAAAACTTTCGCCAGCTCCAGCAGGAAAATCACCAGTTGCGCTCGCAACTGCAAGAGATTCAACAGCAGCCGATCGGCGTCCGAATGCTGGCAATCGATCCGAACGGGAAATCCGCCTCACACCGACAGGCACGCGCGATGCTCGAAACTGCTCTCCACACATCGAATCTGCGGGACAAGATCCAGTTCAGCACCGACGCTGCCCTTCTTGACGATCGCTACGTCGATCCACTCATTGTGCGAGGGCAAACCTATCTCCGACTCGTCTCACTAGCGTTTTCCCAACAGGCTCGAGCATCGGATTATGCAGACTATCTGGGCAAGGCCAGGATAGATTTCGATCGCGCCATCACACTCGACGCCAAGAATGTATGGGCATGGGTTGGGAAAGGAGATGTACTCACGTGGATGAAACAATTGAACGAGGCCGCTGCGGCCTATGAGCAAGCCCTTGAACTCGATCCGTTTGCCGATATCGCTCGCCAGCCTCTCATCGGCGTATACACGACACAAGCTCGCCGTCAGGCGGATGCCAAATCCTGGCATCAGGCTTTGGCCACGCTGAAGAAACTCCTTAAGGCCGAAACGCCTGAAAGTTGGATCCCCTATCAAAAAGAAGCATATGCGCTGCGCAGCGAGATTTATCTTAAACTGAACCAGCCGGATCAAGCGATTGAAGATCTGTCCACTGTTATTCGGGTTGACCCAACCAATGCTGTCGCCCTGATGACCAGAGCAAAGCTTTACCGAGACCGTTTACAGGGTCGGCTCGCCAAGGACGATCTTGAGCGAGCCTGTGTTCTCGGATCCGTTTCAGCCTGTGAACAGTTGCCGTGACATCGCGCAACATATTGTTTTTATATAAGATTTTCACATACAAGCGCCCCCGCCTTGAGCAGCCCAGCGACTACTGATTGGTTTGACAGACTGAATGGGCCAACCCTATAATGCACACTCTTAAAGTGCGAACTAGATAGGCGTTACTATGCTGCTTCTTGGCAATACCAAAATCTGAGGACAAAAGGCCTAATCCTCCCTCGTTCAATAGCCCCAAATTTCTCAGTGTTGGGCCTTCTGCGAGGTTGCAGGGAGCGCGGAAAAAGCTTAGAGTGGTGAAGGCTCAGATTCTCAGAAGACCTATGCTTTTCGTTCTTTAACCCCTTGCCGGAGAGTAAGCTGTAATGACTCAGTATCGCGTCCTTCCAGGCCCTGAACATTTCCTTCCTCCATCAGCTGCCAGCATGGGCATTCGTTTGCCGAACCCTGGGGAAGCTCACATCAACGGCGTGATCGTCCCAGAGGAAAAAGCCTACGAGGAAGCAGCGAAGCAATTCCTCATGGCCAAAGTGCCGACCCTCTTCCCTGGCCCCTTAGTTCTGTGGGCCTGGAATGAGAAGGCGGCCAAGAAGGCCACGGCCATCCGCCACTTGTACAACACGCTCAAGGAATGCGTGCAGCCCGGGCAAACGCCCATGCTGATCCCGATGCCGGACTACCGCCCCAAATACCCTAAGATCAATCCTGAAGTTGAGATCAATCCCAACCACCCGAATCTGACCATCTGGCACAATAAAATCGATTGCTGCATGTTCATCGGGGTCCACTGCCATCAAGCGAATTTGTCGCTCAAAATCATTCGGGGCGGTACATCCTGCTACACGATCGCCATGTGCGCTCAAGCCGGCCATGAAGATGCGATGCTCTCATTCCGCGACGCATCGGTTGAAAAAATCATGACACTGGCCGATGCCGTGAAAAGATTAAAAGGGACGGTTAACCCACGGCTGACGTCAGCCAAGAGCGGAGCCTCAAACTAAGCGACACCGCCTGAGACTCTGAGGACAGTGAAAGGAGCCTGAATCATGGCAGACACACACTCAGTCATCGGCACAAAAAATAAAAAAGGGCAGACCTTTACCGATACCTGGGCGATGATGAATGATGCACCGCGCACGCCGTCGTTCTATACGGGCAGCGAGGTCATCAAGGAAGCGCTCCGGCGGGCCAGCTGCGACGTGATGATTGCGTACCCGATTACCCCGCAGAGCGAAGCGGCCGCCTTGATCGGCGAGCTCTTTGCCGAGGGTTACATCGGCGACTACTTCCGCGGTGAGAGCGAATTCGCCGTCATGTCGCAATGCGCAGGAGCGGCCTTCGGAGGAGCTCGCGTGTTTACGACAACCGCAGGACCCGGCACGATGCGCGCGATGGAGAACTTTCCGATGTGGTCCGGCGCACGGTTGCCGATTCAGATGATCGTCACCTGCCGGGGAATCAACTCCCCACTGTCGATTCAGCCTGATACACTTGAGATTGCGTATCTTCTGAATACCGGCATGCTCGTCTGGCATGCGGAAACCGCACAGGACTTCTTCGATTGGATCCTCAAAGGCTACATGGTGTCGGAAGAGCCTGACGTGCACCTCCCCTTGGCACTGTGCTGCGATGGATTCTTCGTGACGCACACCAAGGACGTTGTCAATCTTACCCCGGCAGACATGTGCCTTCCACCCTATGACCCTTACCGTTCCCCCGTACCCTGCATGGACATGGAATGTCCGCCGGTCCGGATGATGCGCGATCCGTTTGTCATGAAGAGCAATTACATCAGCTATGCCACCCATGCCTCCTGGCAGCAAGAAGTCTGGGCAGCAGTGGAACGGTCCCGCAAGCACACGATCAAGTGGATCAACGGATTGATTGAATCAGAAAATACCGATGCCGAGGTCATCATCGTCTCTTCGGGTACGGCGGTATCGCAGGGCCGAGAGGCTATCCGGCTCCTTGAGGACGAAGGCATCCGTTGCGGCCTGGTAAAGATCAAGTCCTTGCGGCCTTGGCCAGGCGAGGAAATCCGTGAAGCCACAAAAAATGCCAAGTACATCGTCGTCCCGGAGTTCAACGTGACCGGGTGGCTGGCGAAGGAAATTAGAGCCACCATCCCAAACAGTGAACGTGTGAACGCTGGCCCGCGTGTTTGCGGAGGCATGACGATGCCGCCGGAAATTATTGTCTCCGAAATCAAGACCCTGCTCGGCATGCGCAGCATGTCGATGGCCGGTCGCGGCAGTTGATCGCACCAAGCACAGCAAGAACGAACGACCTGAATAAGATGCACCACTGAGGAGGCCTACATGAGCAAGGAACGTATCAAGATTTCTGAAGACCTATACGACATCATGCCGTCCGACTATCAAGACCTGGTCAAGAGCGCGACCTACGGCAAGGAAGACCGGGGCTGGAAGGATATCGGCAACAGCAAGGAATTGATCGAACAGCACTCCCTCTGTGCCGGCTGCCCTGAATCCATGGCCTTTCGGTACATCCTGGCCTCATTGCCGAACCCCGAAGACACGGTCATGGTCGGCTCCACCGGCTGTACCAGCCTGGTGTTTCCCATGGTGGCCGTACACAACATTCACTCCCTCTTCGGTAACCAAAACGCCATCGCCTCCGGCTTGAAGCGCGCCTTGAGCGTCCGCTTCCCAGGCCGGACAAAAGACGTGGTTGTGCTTGCCGGTGACGGCGCCACCGTCGATATCGGCCTCGACATGACACTTCAAGCCTGGTTCCGCCAGGAGAAGTTCACCACGATTTGCTTCGATAACGAACTGTACGCCAATACCGGTGGCCAGGAGAGTGGTCTGATGCAGAAGGGATTCGTCGCCAAGATGGCGCCGGTCGGGAAGCTTTTCGATAAGGTCCGTCTGCCGGAAATTGCTCGAGAGTCAGGCTGCCATTACGTGGTCCAATGTACCGTCAGCAAACCGTCCCTCGTTGAGAAGGTGGTCCGAAATGCGGTCATGATCTCGCGCGAAATCGGCCCGACCTATCTCCAGCTCTACACGCCTTGCATTCTCGAAATCGGGAAGAACAGCATGGAAGGGCTCCAGGAAATGCGGGATTCGGAAAAGCCGACCGAGCGGTTCGCCTACAAAGAGTACATGAGCGAGCCGGCCAAGCAACTCCTGGCAGAGTTATCCGCCAAAGACAAGGAAAAGAAGGCCGCTGCAAAGCAGCTCGCCTCTCAGGGTGCCTAATCCGATTCTGGAGGAGAGACGATCATGATCAAGAAAAGGCTGAATGTCCGAATGTCTGGACTAGGCGGACAGGGAGCCGTGACTGCTGCGCATGTCCTAGCCATGGCTGCCAACCGCGACGGCAAGTTTTCGATCTCCAATCCCTTCTTCGGCGCCGAAAAACGCATGGCGCCGGCAGAGAGTTATTGCCGGATCGGCATCGAACGGATCTACGACCGTGGCGAGCTGGTATTCCCCGACGTCATCCAGGTCTTTCACCCCCAGGTCATCACCATGGGAAAGAGCTATACCATGCCCTTCTATTCCGGCGTGAAGGAAGGGGGCCTCGTCATCATCAATTCCGCCCAACCGCTTCTATCTGAAGAAGATATTCAGCGGCTGAAAGATTTAAACGTCGCCTTGTTTTACATCGCAGGCACTGAACTCGCCATCGAAGTTGCAGGGACCGAATTATCGACGAATATGTCGATGCTCGGATCAGTTGCGGGTATTACCAAATGCGTGTCGATGGAGGCTATCGACGGCGCTTTACAGGAACGGTTCGGAAAGAAGTTCGTCGCCTCAGGTGGAACCGCTTCCTTGGATGAGGCCATCAAGAAGAAGTTTGCCAAAAAAGAAATGTTGCTGGCCAAGAACCTGGCAACCGTGAAAGCAGCCTATGACATTGCCAGTGAGTGGGCCGAGAAGAATCAGTATGAGCTGCGAGTCGGCAATCCTGCCGTTGCGGTTTAACGAGAGAGAAGGAACCACCTCGCATGTATAACGTAGCCCAAGTCATCGACGAAAAGTGCGTGGCGAAGAAGGGATGCCGGTTGTGCATCATGTATTGTCCGGAGGCCAACTGCCTCGACCTCAATTCAAACAAGATGGTAGCCGAGGTGATCATTGACCGCTGTAAAGGCTGTGAGCTTTGCGTGATCGTCTGCGATGCGGCCAAACATTATGCCATCACGATGCAGGCAGTCAGCGCCACAGGACAGCTCATGACTCAAAAAGGTGAGTCCGCCGCGCTGGGGCAAGCCTACCAAGGATAACCGTTTCATGTAGCGGGTCTCCCGCGCAAGACCCCATGGCATCTCGCTATGGGGTTTTTTGTTGGCGAACCGTGAAGGGAATTGATAAATGGAAACTGAAGACAACGTCATTGATGAGCTCCTTCGTGAGATTTCAGGACTGATCCATGAGTACCCGAAAGTGCTCGAACGGCGTGCAGCAGAGATCCTTGCCAGTGGGAAAGATCCGGATTTGGCGCACACACTCGTCAAGGCCGCCGATACCATGCGCGACAGCGGAAATCTCTATCTGACCTGGGCGAAGCACTACGCATCCGTCGCAGCAGGCAAGACTGACGCAACCTCGGATGAGGATGAAACAGAGGATTTCGACGTGTAAAAAAGTCTCCCCCTTCCCTGAGGAGTTTTGATAAAATACTCTCCTCTTATCGATTGATCCCCTGTTCCCCGGTAGCTCAGTTGGTAGAGCAGCCGGCTGTTAACCGGCTGGTCGCAGGTTCGAGTCCTGCCCGGGGAGCCAATCCAGACGAAAAGGGGCACTTCACTCTGTGAAGGGCCCCTTTTGCTTTCTTTCACTCCCGAGATGGGAATTCCTTCTGCCCATCCAGCTCTTGCCTGGTGGGGCGGCCATAGCGGAAATGCGAGTGGGCCCTCCCATCAAAATTTTTCTCGCCCTGACGATTCATGCTGCGGAGCCATGGAACATTTTTTATAATGACATCCATGTCACCAGACAGACAAGAATTTGCACCGGCAGCCTGGTTCCGCAATCCACACTTTATGACCGTACTGCCAGGTTATTGGCCTCGCCGAGCGCTCCTTGACGGAATCCCGACCGAATCGAGGCTCTTCACCACGGAACCGCACACCCAGCTACTCGGCTACTGCCACTGGCAGTCGCACCGCACCGCCTGCCGGACCGTGGTGCTCGTGCACGGCCTTGAAGGCTGTAGCGAATCTCACTATATGCGCGGTATCGGAGCCAAAGCCTATCGGGCGGGATTCAATGTCGTCCGGATGAACCAGCGTACATGTGGCGGAACCGAGCACCTGACGCCGACGCTCTACAACAGCGGCTTAAGCCAGGACTACCGGGCAATCGTCCATGAATTGGCACATGTGGATGGTCTCGACCGCATCTGGCTGGTCGGCTATTCAATGGGGGGCAATCTTGTTTTAAAAGCAGCCGGAGAAGCCGGCGTATCAGAAACTGCGTTGGCCGGCACCATTGCAGTCTGCCCCAATATCGACCCGCCGAAATGCGTCGAGGCTCTGGAACAATCGCGCAACTGGATTTACCACAGACATTTTCTTGTGAGCTTGAAGGCAAGACTGCGCCGAAAGGCTGTGCTCCTCCCCGGCAAGTGGGATCTCACGGATCTCGATCGCGTCGCCTTGATGCGTGAATTTGACCACATCTACACAGCCCCGGACGGGGGATATGCCAGTGGGGCCGACTACTATGAGCGCGCAGGCGCATGCCGCGTGGTCAATTCCATTGCCATCCCCACCCTCATCATCACGGCACAAGATGATCCCTTCATCCCTTACTCAATGTTTACGGTGCCATCGATTCAGCGCAACCCCAAGATTCGAGTGATCGCGCCTCGCTACGGGGGCCATTGCGGGTTCTTACAATGGGCCCGCAATGGAGAAGATCATTTCTGGGCGGAGAATCGAATTATGGATTTCTTGCAGAAAGGAACGTGAAGAGGGTGCGTGCCGGCCGACCCGATCAAGCTGTTTGAAGATGCGCCCGAACTTCCTGGACGTAGGTTTTGAACGGGTCCGGCATAGGAAAAGGCGCTTGGCCACGCAGTTGGAAGATCGACCAATTGATGACATACGAGGGAGAAAACCGTTCTTCCGGCCTTGGATCGCGAGGTTCATCCAGCGATCCACAGGCCAGCAAATGCCGAACAAGCTCACCCCGCCCAAACGCTCTGGTGTTGCGTGGCGGATGATCCATAGCCAATGTAATTGCCTTGTCCGTAATGAAGCGTGGAATGCGCCCTTCTTCCATGAGACCGTAGTAGAGCCCCTTGCCTTGATGGAGATTGTGATACTCCAGATCAAGACTCTTGAGTGCCGGGTCCGCCCACGTTGTCTGTTCCGCTTCGCGAAAGGTTTCGAGCAGCCATAATTTCGAGGCCCAATCGACCCGGCCCACCAACGTCGTGTAGTCACCGCGGAGATCTCCCAAAACGGCTTCCCATTGATTGAGGACCCAATCGGTTTCGTCGTCTTGCCCCCGATAGTGCGCGCGTGCTGCTGCAAGAAACGCTTCCTGAATGTCGATCGCGGAGATCGTCTTCCCTGAATCAAGCCGAACGATCCATTGCCGGGTCTGATCCTGTGACAGTTCCTGCATGGTTTCGACCGGTTCATCGAGGTCAAGACCGATCGGCGCATGGCCCTCTTCGATCAATTGAAGAACCAACCCTGTCGTGCCCAACTTTAAGGCCGTGGCAACCTCAGCCATGTTCGAATCGCCCAATAACAAATGAATACGCCTGTATTGATTCGGATCGGCCAAAGGTTCATCTCTGGTATTCACGATGGCCCGATTCTGCTGCACCCATTCGAAGAAATCATTCACGATATAGTCTGCGCGCTGAGAGAGCTGAAACGGAAGGAGAGACTCCTGCGCATAGCGATGGCTTGCGCCTCGCGACACGATGAGCCGGTCCATCTGAATCCAGGCGTCCTGGGGACCCGCCGAGCCGATGCGTCCCGCCCCCGTAAAGATCTGTCTGGTGACCAGGAAGGTCACAAAGGGTCCGAGGCCCCGCCGCGTAAAGGGGAAGCGTCGCGAGACGAGATAATTCTCGTGCGATCCAAAGGTTGCATCGGTTTCATGATCCACATTGTTCTTGATCAACGACACCGTGTCGGTCAGACCGAGGTCTTGAATCGCATCCTGCAGCAACTGATCGCCGGCGCGGTCGGCAGCCACTACATCACTGAGCGATTCGCACTCCGGCGACGCCCACTCCAGATGCCCCATGTCGAGGTACATGCGTCCGGCGTTGGCGAGAAATCCTCCATTGCCGGGCGGCTCATCGTGTCCTCGATGGTGAAGATCGAGCACGCCTCTCCGTTGAACGTGAAAAAGATGGTCTCGAATCTTGTGGGCAAACCAGGTGGGAGAATGGTCGGGCCGGTCTTGATTCACCAAGAGCCCGTATTCGGTTTCGAGCCCGAAAATACGGTTCAACATCTCAATTCGCCACGACGGATTGAAGTGCAATCGGCAAGATGCGTGAAAGGTCTGCAGGCTTGAGCGACCGATACTTGGAAGTGCCAGGAGCCTGGCGTTCGAGGACCGCGCATTCGATCGTCCGGTCACCGGCAAGGCCCCGTACATGTGCGATCAACTCGTCACTGCTTGGGATGGCGGCAGCCGATGAACCTGTTCCACTCGCCTGCGGCTTGGCCTCAGCCTGTTGGTCCACCTCATCCTGTTGCTGCGCTAACGAACCGATCGCCCAGGCGCGCAAGGCCAGATCCAACGCCTGCTCCAATGAGAGCGTGGCGGACCGTTGCTCCTTGAGATAGGCCAGCATCTTCGTCTGAACAGCCTGGCCGGCAGCCAAGACCGCACGACCCGTCGTTTCCTCAAACGTGCCATCGTAGTTGATCGTCAAGAGCGCATCCTTCTCCGGCTTCTGTCCCAACTCAGCCACCAGAATACGCACGATAAACGGCGCCTTATACACTTCCTCGAAGGCCTGCTTTATGACCGGGGCAATGCCGTATTTCACCAGCCTCGACCCCGTCACATCTGACGGCGAGCGATTGAAGCCTTCGACATGCGCCATTTCGAGCAGGCTGAAGCGAAGCTTTTCCAAATCCGTGGGATGCCCCATCCCACCCAATGCCAACCGGTCGTAAATCTCGTACAGCTTCGGTGTCCCTTTGCTCACCGTCGTCAGAAGGATACCTCCATCATAAGTCAGCGCAACAACCGGGCTTCCCTGTTTGAACTGTTCGTCGAGATACTGCCGCCGATTGCCGACAGCCTCCACCCAGCGATAGGGCTCTTCATACATAGCGCACCACCTGTGACTCATAGAGGGGTTTCAACGTCGCATCCGGCACCGTCTGCACACCGGCGCCTGTAATCAACTTGATCACAGGGTACAAACTGGCCTCCCGGTTGACACCACCGGTCGCCGAATCGAACTCCGCTGCGCTCGTGAGTAATCGTAAGGCCTGAACCATCGCCTGTTCTTCTGGTAACGCGTTGAGGGGTTGCTCGCCCCAGGTATTCAGATAATGCAAGATCCCTCGGATCGTGGGGGAACCGGACCCGGACACGGCATACTCCACGCCTTCAAACTCCGCCCCGAGGATATCGTAAAAATAAATCTTGGCCGATCCCTGCTCCAGATCATAGCCGGCAAACACCGGGACTACTGCGCCAGTGCCGGCCAAGGCCGCAGGTACATTCTCCTTCAAGAGCTTAGAGACCGCGCGAAGTTTGCCGTCAAAACTCAATTCCTGCAGCTGCGTTCTCCGGTAGTATTTGAAGGAGTGTTCCAGGACACGCACCATTTCATAGGCAGTCGCCGGAACCCCGGCAATCGCCATCACACTGTGCCGGTCAATTTCTAACACCTTGTCCGTGCGATCGTACATCACCATATTACCGGCAGTCGCGCGACGATCTCCGGCCACCAGCACACCATCGCGATACTTGAAGGCCAGAATCGTAGTGGCATTCGTCAGTGCCTGGTCAGTCCCCCCCGCCGTCGGTACGCCGAATGTGTAGCCCTGCTCCTTCAACAACTGAAGAAAATCCCCTTGCATCCCCATCTCTTCACCCTAGCTCTGAGTTAAAAGTGCTGAGTGCTGAGTCTTGATTCATCGCTCGACTCCCGAATCTGGTGTTTGGCTCAGCGCTTATCCTCTATTGTCCCGTCCGTTGCCGATACCGCTCAGCCTGCTTTGGATCAACCTTGCGCATACGCTTGAGCAAATTATCTTTATCGGGCGATCCAGTCTCCGGCCGTTTTGGGCCGCCACCCTCATCGGAAGGACTCGGAGCCTTCGGCATCGGATTGCCGGGTCCTTCACGGCGTTCCGGCATTGAAATGTAGTTCATAATCGGGACTCCTTTTCTCTGTTCCATGCGTTCAGCGCATCCATCGGAGATGCCGCGCGTTCGAATATTTTTGCGCAGGCTTGCACCGCCTGCGGCTCGAAGAGGTCGCCCATCTCTAATGTTCGCGGAAGCAACCCACCGCTGAACTGAATACGTTCCCATTGCATTGACTTGATCTGATCCGGAAACCGTCTGATGCAAAGGCCGCGAATCCCCGCTCTGGTATCGGGCGGGCCGGCCACCAATGCCGATTCGACATCCTGCTCCGTCGTCATCCGCCACGTCTTCCCCTCGGCTTCGAGTCCCAGGAAGAGCCCTCGATCCGGATTCACATTATGGTACTCCAAATCCAAACTCGCCAACCAGGGATCGTCCCAGCCAATCCGCTCTTCCTGCATAAAGGTTTCCAACAGCCAGAGCTTGGTGACCCAATCGATCCGCCCGACGAGCTGCCGTCGATCACCGGTGAGTAACCGTAGCGTGGAAGCCCATTCACGAAGAATCCAATCGGTTTCCGGATCAGCACCGATCAAATGCTTCTCGGCTGCGAGATAATACTGTTCTTGAATGTCGAGGCCCGTGATGGTGCTGCCGTTCTTCCGGCGAACCGTCGCCTTGAGATTGTGATCGCGAGACAGTTGTTTCACCGCTGAGACGGGATGCTCCAGTTCAACAGCCGGGGCAGCGTTACGCGCGATCAACTCCAGCGCCAGCTGCGTCGTTCCAACTTTCAACGCGGTGGCGAACTCACACATATTGGCATCGCCGACAATGAGATGGAGCCGCCGATACTTTTCCCGGACCGCGTGCGGTTCATCTCTCGTATTCAGAATCGGCCGGTTGTGCATCGTATCGACGCTCAGATCCGTCTCCATAAAGTCGGCGCGCTGAGACAACTGATAGTGACCCGGTACGAACCCGCTCTCTTGGCCTTCCACGCCGACCTTGCCTGCTCCCGCAATGACCTGCCGGCTGACAAGGAACGGCAGCATCCCTGCAGTCAACGAAGGAAAGGAAATCGACCGCGACACGAGATAGTTATCGTGGCAGCCATAACTATGTCCGTGAAAGTCCGTGTTGTTCTTATAGACCTGCACATGAGGCCCGCCGATAGCATGGTTACGGCGTTCTGCCGCCCGCTGGACGATACGCTCTCCGGCACGGTCATGGGCAAGAATATCCAATAGGGTTCGGCATTCAGGGGTGGAATACTCAGGGTGTGTATGATCGTTATAGAAGCGTGCGCCGTTCGAGAGGACCAGATCGCTCTTCATCTCATGAAACGAAAACGGCCGGTGAGCATCGACCTTGGCGAATTCGTCCTCTTCTTTATCCTGCTGCAGGCCCGAAACTCGAAACCCCCTCGCATCCTCGTGCGGATCCTCACCACCATAGTCCCAGCGCCGCTCGAAAGAGGCCGTCAGATGAGCCCGCACTAGCTCCATCGACTCCACGACCGGATCGACCACATCCTGGTCTTCCCTGGTAATGCCGTATTCCGTTTCGATACCAAACAGTCGCATCGTCAAATTGTCATCAAGTCGAAAGCCTTCAAGTCGAAAAATCCGATTTCAGACTTGATGACTTTACGACCTTAGGACTTGAAGACCCTATATAATCTGATTCACTAACCGCTCTTCCGTTTGCCGCCCTCTTCGGAATGAGGAGACTCCGACGACCTGTTCCGGATGGTGGTCGAGAAGCGTGAGCCATTCTTCCGCTGCATCATCGGGCGGCAGCATTTCGCCCTGTCGGAACTCTGCGTGCACGGAGTTCACGAGCTCGTCCAACGTCATGCCGCCTTGCTCAGCCCCGCCGGCTGCGATCATGCGATCGATTGCTTGCTCCTTCGCCCGTTGAACGATTGAAGCCAGGATTGCACCGCTGATCAGATCGCTCCGATAGAGAACCTTGTTCTGTCCGCTTCTGAGCCTGATCGACAGGAGTCGATTTTCATCGATGCGCGAAAAAATCGCAGAGAGCGCATGCTCAATGAGGTCGGCACAGGCCTTCTTCCGATCCCCGCCGTGCTGGTCGATCCATTGCCGGTCCAGAGGTAGATCATCCGTCAAATACACGTTCAAAATCGCTGCTGCCGAGTCACGATTCGGACGGCTCACCTTGATCTTGCGATCGATACGTCCCGGTCGCAGCACTGCCGGATCAATCAGGTCCGGCCGATTCGAAGCCAGAATGATCACCACATCGCGCAATGACTCGATCCCGTCCATCTCGGAACAGAACATCGGCACCAAGGTGCTGGAGATATTGAATGACCGAGATGCCCGTCTCGTGCCGAGTATCGATTCCGCTTCGTCAATGAATATGAAGGGTAACGCCCCTTCGCTCCGACGAGCGCGGGCTTGGGCGAAGAGATCCCGGACCATCCGCTCCGATTCCCCCAGCCACATGTTCAGAATCTCCGGCCCCTTCACGTGGAGGAAGGCCCCGCGAGTCACAGGCAGCTTGTCTCCCTCCGCCCCGGATGCAGTCTGGCCAGATTCCCTCACCAGCTTTGAGAGACTGGCGGCAGCGGCCTGCCCGATCAACGTCTTTCCACAGCCGGGAGGACCATAGAGCAGGAAGCCCTTGGGTTGAGTGAACTTGAAGCGCTGAAACGTCTCCGCATGAAGCAAGGGATACTCGATCGCCTTCTGAAGGGCTGTGATCGCTTCAGCTTGTCCCCCGATCTGCTCCCATGTGACCGTGGGAACCTCGTCGAGTAAATGGGATTTGGCTTTCCGGTCTTCCAGTTTTTCTATCGCCACATGAAGACTGGGCTCGATACGCACCTCATCACCTGCCTTCAGGTCGACGCCGAGAAGATCGCTCGATCGTTGGAGAATCAAGACCTGCCGCCCCATCTCCTGCTCGAAACGAAGCCGCCCATCTGCCAGCGCTTCCGCCACTTTCAACACAGGCCCATTACGGTCATAGCCCAAGATCTTAATCACCGCGTAGGCTTCATTGACCAGAATCTGGGCGCCAATCTTTAACTCGGCGGCCTCCACCCGTGGATCGACCGAGGCATAATACTCAGCGCCTCCCACCAAAATCCGTGCGAGGCCTTCACCCGGCACCTCAAGCAGAGTACCGATCCGATTAGCCGGCGCCGTAAGCTTCGCGATCACGTCGGCGACTTTCTTGAACTCGACCTCACGCTGCTGCTGCGCCGCTTGTCCGGCAATCACGGCATGACGCAACTTGTAGAGAATCTTCTGCCGAGGGTCACTGTCGGGAAATGAGGCGAGACATTGCTCGATGAGTTCGAGCGGATCGGATTCCTTGCGCATCGACGGATTCGCGGCATCCTCCGTCTTTCCCTTGGATTCTGAGTCTTGCGGGCCCGTGGGTCTGCGATCACTCATCGATGGTCCTCCATGCGGAACAGATGGATGATCCTACCATAGCGACCTCATGGATTGCCGTTCAATTGACAGCTTGGAGGGTCACAGATACACGTTCCCGACTGGTCCCACGTAATATCTCGACCGTGACTTGGTCGTTGACTTTGTGCCGTTCCATCACGTCCATCAGTTCATCCGTGGTTTTGACCGGATTACCGTCGACCGCCGTAATGATGTCACCCAACTCCACACGTCCGGCAACAGTTTCACGCGCACCCTTCAACCCGGCCCGCTCCGCTCCACTGCCACGTGAAACTTTTCCGATAATCAAGCCTTTGATCCCCCACCGCTTGGCCATCGCGTCGGGAACGAGCGAGACCCCGAGTCCGGGACGGATGAGTTTCCCGTACTTGACCAACTCCGGAACGATGCGATTGACGGTGTCGACCGGCACGGCAAAGCCGATTCCCGCGAAGGCCCCGCTGGGGCTTACAATCTGGGTATTCACACCGATTAATCGACCGGCGCTATCGAGTAATGGTCCACCGGAGTTTCCCGGATTGATGGCGGCATCAGTCTGAATGACCCCTTCAATCGTCCGGTTCGACAAGGACTTGATCGTCCGCCCCAAGGCACTCACCACGCCGGTCGTGAGCGTGTGATCCAGACCGAATGGGTTCCCGATCGCCAAGACCTTTTGCCCAACGCGCAGATCATGCGATATCCCAACAACGATAGGCGAGAGCGCCTCTTCCGGCGCACGAATCTGCAGCACCGCCAGATCGCGATCGGGATCGGCGCCGATGAGCGTGGCCTTATGCTCTGTCCGATCGGCCAGCGTCACAGTGACCGAATTGGCCCCATAGACGACATGAAAGTTGGTGACAATGTGGCCCTGTTTGTTCCACACGAATCCCGATCCGGACCCTTGCGGGACCTCAAAGGTATTGAACGACCAGGGGTCTCGCTGAATCGCCGTATTCGAGATGAAGACGACGGATTTCGTCGCCCGCTCGAACACAGTCATCGTGGCCCGCTCATCCGCGCTCAGCTCGGCGGGCGAGGGCGCCACGACGCGTGGCTTCCCCTCAGGCCCGTCATAGGTCCCGCCTAACGGCTTGCCCCACTCCGCTGTTGCCAACCCAGGCCAAAGACCAATGAGCAAGAATCCCGCCGACACGATTCGCCCCTTCATCGTCATCATTCCCCCATAATTTGGAAAATGAGTTCTCTGGTCCGTGATCTGGTATCGAAATCGACGAGGACGATCTGTTGCCAGGTCCCCAGCAACATCGTCCCGTCCAGAAAGGGAATGGTGACGGACGGTCCTTGTAACTGACCTCGCAGATGGCTGTGCGCATTGTCCTCATCGGCATTTCTCGTATTGTGTTGCCAGGCAGGATCGGCCGGCACGGCCTGATCCCAGAAAGTTTTGGTATCGGCCCTGAGGCCAGGTTCATCTTCAATAATCATCACCGACGCGGTCGTGTGCTTGATGAACACCGTCACGATCCCGGAGGACAGTCCGGTGCCTGCCAACGCATCGGCTACGGATATCGTAATATTCTCGATCTGCGTATTCCCCTGCATCGTAAGACGCACCGACACTGTCTTGACCGCCATCTTATGACTCCATCGCTCGGAGCGCTCGGCGCTCCCCCCGCGTAAAGGCACAGCCACGCGCCTCCTCCAGGATTGCATCAAACTCGCCTTGCGCCGTCAACCGGCGCAACGCCCCCACCACCACGCCGCTCACAATGCCATCACGCTGCAACGTCTCCAAATAGGCAAAGGCATCGACCAACGTTTCTTTCTTCCGTACATAATAGTCCCGTCCACGGCGCTGATTACTGTAGGCTTCAAACTGCTCGCAGGCAACGAGAATCTCCGCCAACTGCCTGATCCAGGGCTTGGCAGACGCCAGCTTCTCCGGATAGTAATAATAGAGCATCACCTGCTGCATCCAAGGCGCCCAGGTCACCCCCATCCTCTTGATGGCAGGTCGAACCGTACGCAACCGACGGACAAGCCGGCGCGAATAGCCCAGCCGCATCTCGACCTGTTCCTTCGCCCAAGCCGTCATCGTAATACCGTCGGCCTCAAGATCATGTCGATAACACCGGAGAAAGGCTTCCGTTTCTCGCCCATAGACCGTCTCCGGGTGTATGGCCCTCCATTCGCGTGGTCTTGTCGGAATTCCGCGCTTCTTGGCCCAGGACCAAATCTTCCCAAAGAGTCGGCGATCGAGCCCGGCACGGCCCAAGTCATGCAGCAGGCACGCGATCTGATACTGGTGGACTCGCTCAACTCCATGGCCCAACGCCGTGGCCACCGCCACGCACATACGCGCAGTCCGCACCGCATGAGGCCGATCGTACCCGCGAATGATACGCCCACGGTGAGCAGGGTGAGGGTAATCGTAGAGATGCATCAACCGGGTCAGGAGTGTACGGGGAACCAAGATCGGGGCACGCGTGTGGGCATATTGCATCATGAGTTGGAGTGCGCACAGATGTATGAGTCACAGCGACGACTGCGAGGAGAATATCGTTCGACGAAACGAGGTGTCAAGGCGAGTCCGTGCGACAACACTCGATGAAAATCCTCATCTCTGCTATGCTCGGATTGCGGCCGCAAGAGAAACCTGTCCGGGTCAATCAGCCGAAACGATGACACGAATGCATCTACGCGCGGCGATAGTCAGTAGCGGAGCCCTCTTCGCCTGCACCCTGGTCACCCCGATAACAGGATTTGCGGCGGCAGCCTCGCTGGATCAGCTCACCGAGCTGACCGGCAAGGCCTCAGTCATCGTCACACTCAAAGGCCGCGACACGTTTACCAGCGAATACCGCTACGACGTCAGTGTCAGAAACCACACATCTGATGCGCTGATCGCCGACTCACTGGTGATCGTCCTCGATAAGATTACCAACCTTGCCGGTGAAGACCACGAAGGGTTGACGGGCGAATCCTTCCTTACCCGGTTTGAAGTGCTGGGGCAGGACGGTGAAACCGCCGATGGCAAACCTTTTTTCCGCATTCCCGCCGGATCAACCCCGGACCTGAGCTCACTCACCGACAGCCTCCCGGCCAACGTCCGCCTCAGGAACAAGGATTACCTCTCAGTCTTTACGCCTTCCTTCAGAGTGCTGGGGCAAAAACGACCGCCGCCTGAGCCAAAACAAACCCAGGCTTCCCCGGTTCAGCCCGGAGCCACTCCGACAGCTCCCAGCCGCAACTCCGTCGACAAGCTGATTCAGCTGTTGATCAAAAAGGGAGTGGTGACAGAAGAAGAATGGCGCAAGGCCAACCAGCCATGACGGATCCAACATGCAAGGCCTGCCAAGGCAGCTGGCCGAAGGAAGACCATTTCATCGCCGACCTCGGCCTCTCCAAGGCCTATCTGCACGACGATCAATTCTTCCCCGGCTGGACCGTCGTCGTCTTCAAGCGTCACGCGACAGAGTTGTTTCATCTGGCTCCCACGGAACGGATTCAGCTGATGGAGGAAGTGAACGTAGTCGCCAAAACCCTAGCCCAGGTCTATGAGGCCAAGAAGATCAACTATGAACTCCTCGGTAACCAACTCCCTCACATCCACTGGCATGTGATTCCCAGACTGGCCGGCGACCCGGCCCCCCACGAGCCAGTGTGGCGGGTACAGCATGAGCCCATGCTCCATTCAGGGCCTGATCTCCAGCGCACGGTCCAGCGCCTGCAGCAGGCTGTTCAGAAGGCCCGCTGAATCACGAATCGCTCTTTCCCCTCACTGAAACCTACCCGGCCCATCGCCATCGATTCGGTGATATAATGCAGGCCGTCTTTGACACCAGATCCGGAGGGTCACAGGTTTCCGATGTTTCATCGATTGGTGCTCGTAACCCTCTTGTTTGCGTCCTTCGTCGCTCAACTCTCTATCCATTCATCATTCGCCCAAGCGCCTGATAACGCGCCCCCTCCGGTGGTCGAATCCCCGCCGCCGCCTTCCGAAACTTCGCCTGCTCCAGTGCCCACGGATCAGCAGAGGCCCCCTGAGCTCTTGCCGCACGAGCGAGCGGACGCGGTCATGGAGCTGGGTGAGTTACGCGCCGCAGTCCGCGTGGCGCCGAACAGCGCGAACGACCGGCTGAAGTTGGCGAAAGGGCTCTATCGAATCGGCGACCTTGATTCCGCGCTCGATGAATGTCGCGTGGCGATCAAGCTCGAGTCAAACAACGCCAGAGCTTATCTGCAACTCGGTGTCACACTGATGGCCAAACAAGACGAGCATGCGGCTTCCATAGCCTTGATGGAAGCAACCCTGCTCGATCCTGAACTCACACACGCGCACTACAGATTGGGCAGCGTCCAGTACTCGCTGGGCAATCTCACAGCCGCAATCCAATCCTATCGCCGCGCCTTGGAACTGCAGCCGAGCTTTCTCGACGCCCGCTATCGTCTTGCGCTGGTCTTGAAGCTGGCGAATCGGCATCAGGAAGCGGCGCAATTTATGAATGAAGCGGCGATCGGTGGAGTTTCGCAAGCGCAGTACTTCATGGGGAACGCCTATCGCAACGGGCAGGGCGTCGAAAAGAATCTGGCACTGGCAATCCATTGGTGGACCAAGGCCGTCGAGTTCGGCCAGAAGCCCGCGTCGGAATCCCTTTCACAGCTTCGCCGCCAAGCGTTAGCGCCCGACCAGTCTGAGCGCCGTCGAAAAGAGGCGATCGAGGCCTTCAGACAGTATCGCGACAAGCTCTGGGTTGACTACCCGGATACAGGAAGGAGCGATCCGAACCAATCATTGGGTATTGCCCTGCTCAAAGACAACCAATCCTCCAATGGAGTCACGGCCCTCTTTGCCGAGGCCTATGCGCTGGGAGAATCTGCGCACGAGGAACTGGCGCGCCTGTATGAAACCGGCCTCGATACCCACCTCGCTCAATTCGACATACGAATCCTGACGTGTTTTGCCACCACCGCTGCCGATGGCTTCATCCCGTCAAAGAAAGCGCTGGCACGCATCTATGGCAAAGGCCTCGGTGTCGAGCCGGATATGAAGAAGGCCAAGGCGATGCTGAAGGGGCTGTCCAAGCAGGAGATGAAAGCTGTCCTGAATGAAATTGCCGCACGTTAGGAAATAGTCATGCTCGATGCCTCACGCCTGTGGCGGAAATTTCTCAGCTCCTCCTGGCTCCAAGCCGGCGCGATGGGGTTGCTCACGACTGTCATGGCGTTCGGTTTGTGGACCGCAGCCTCAACCACATTCACAGCTCTGGACTGGACCGCGTACGATTTCTGGTTGAGCGATCGCGCTCCCATTCGGGTAAGCCCCTCCCTTCTCATTGTCACACGAGACCCGGCCAGCGAAGAAGAATTCGGCGCCGGGCCATGGGACCGGGCAATCCTCGCACGCCTACTGACCAGCGCGCATGAATCCGGAGCCCTCGCGATCGGCCTCGATCATCGCCTCGACCGTGCCGGCCCGGCGCAGCTCGGCGGGGCGGCGAGCGATGCCCTGCTGCTTGAAGCCATGAGCGCCGCCGGCCCCATCGTCGTAGTACAGAACCCTGACGCGACACTTACCTCGGACGCAACGATCGCTGGACATCTGCTGGTCACCACCCATTCCGATCACGTCGCGCGAACGGTGCCTGTAGCGGCAACCGATGACACTCAATCAGTCCCAGCCTTCGGGATAGCACTGCACGAGCTATTTCAACAGCACACCTCCTCGCCAAAGCCCTCTCTTTCGGAAGGAAGCATGGTCTCGCTCTTGGTCAACTATGCCGGTGATGGAACGATCAATGCCTTCCCAACGGTTCCTATGTCGTCCGTGTGGAACGCCATCGAGCATCACGAACGCGATCGGCTCGCCGAGTGGTTCAAGGGCAAGGTCGTCGTGTTCCTTCCAAACCCGATCGCAGGGGGAAGCTCGCTCTTGCCCATGGGACAGACGGTCACCAGCTCGGTGGTGCATCTCCATGTCCTGAACATGCTGCTGACCGACAATCAGCTCTACCAGATGGGCACAGCCAGCCGCGCTTTGATCACGCTGTTCGTAGCCGGGTTGGTCGCCTGGCTCCTGCTTCATTTCCGAGGCACGATCAGCCTGCTCCTTGCCGGGAAGGCCATTGCCGGGTATGGAGTATTCATTTTTCTCGCGCTGGCTCTGGCCCATGTAGTACTTCCCCTCGCCATGCCCTTGACGGCCGCCCTGTTGGTACTCATCGGCACGACCATTTGGAGTCACCTCACTGCTCATCAGCGGCTGATGCTCTTGGAGCAGGACATGCTCCGCCTGCAACAGGAAGCCGTCGCCGTGCGCGAAGCGCTGGTGCTGCGCGAGACTCGTGCAGAAACGTTGCAGGAAGATCTCGCCGTCGCGCGAACCGCCATCACGCAATCCACCGGCCAGCAGGAAGAACTCACTCGCTCAACAGATCTACTCCGCTCCCAGCTCGCCGACGCCCAGGCGCAGGAAGATGAGGCGCGCCGGAAGTTAGAAGGGCTTGAACATCAGCTCCACAGTCTGCGCGCGGCCACGAGCGAGCCCCTCGCAGTGGGCGATGTAGAACTCGATCGCCTGCGGGACGAATGCCGGCAGCTAGGCATCATTACTCAGGATGCGGGAGTCCTGCGCCTCTATCGGGATCTCAAGAAAGGGGCCAAGTCGCCTCTGACGGTCCTGGTGCTCGGCGAACCGGGAACCGGGAAAGAACTATTTGCCCACGCCGCCCACCTGCTCAGTCCACGAGCCGGCAAGACCTTCATCGCCGTCAACATGGCGGCCATCTCCCCCGAGCTCTTCGAGAGCGAACTCTTCGGCCATACGAAAGGCAGCTTCACCGGGGCCATGGCCGACCGAAAAGGCTATTTCGAATTGGCCAACCATGGGACCATCTTTTTAGACGAAATCGGCGATCTGCGATTGGACCACCAGAGCAAGCTGCTGCGGGTCTTACAGGAGAAGTCCTTTTATCGCGTCGGCGCGACGGTCCCAACGACGGTGGATGTACGTATCGTGGCCGCGACGAATCGCGATCTGCAGCGAGGGGTTTCCGAGGGCTGGTTCCGGGAAGATCTGTATTTCAGACTAACAGGTCTCGTATTCCGGTTGCCGCCGCTGCGCGAACGGACCGGCGACGTGCCGATCCTCGCAGATATGTTTCTCAACGACCTCGCCGGTGAGATGAGAAAGCCGGTTCCGAAGCTCTCGAACGAGGCGCTTCGTGCCCTGATGGAACAGGAATGGAAAGGCAACGTGCGGGAGTTTCGACATTGTCTGGAACAGGCGATCGCACTCAACGACGGACCTTTGCTCGCCAAAGAATCATTGCGCCTCGGTAGCGCATCCGCATCACCCGCTGGTCGAGCCAAGCCGGCACAGATTCTTCCCGATCCGGCCAGCGACGCAGCGGTGTTACATTGTCTGAGACAGCATGGCTTTGACATGCAGGCGACGGCAAAGACGCTAGACTGGGATAGAAGCACCGTGACACAACGATTGAAGGGCCTCTGCTTCCAGGCGCTGGTTGAGGCTGACAGCGATCAGGCAAAAGCCGCACTAGCTATCGCTGGCGATCCCAGCCATCTGAGAACCGTCGAGCTTAAACTCATGGACTACCACAGCCACCTCATGTCCGTGATCGAGCCCTTCGCCACAGCCAACGAAGCGCTCATCGATTGCAAGCGGCGATTCAAAAACCTCCCTGATCGACATTTCTCTTCAGTCGAGACGCTGGTTCGCCAGTACTTTCGTCAGGGAGTACCGACTTCTCTCGGATTCAGAAAAGGTTCCTGACCTCTTTCTCCTTCCTCAGCACGTTGAGTCGGCGGACGCAGGGTCAAACGCCTCGTCGCGGACGTCCAGGACAAGCTCATAGGGAGCCATGGGCGAGAAGTTAGAGCGTAACGCAATGCGCTTCCCCACCACATTGTCTTGAGCACTCCGCTCAATCAGCGTCGCGAGACGCAGAAGCTCCACCAACGGACCTCCAATCCACTGCTCAGTGATTTCCGATTGATGCGAGGTCCCAACCTCGAGATTCATGGCAGGTCCGAACTGGGTGTATTCCGACAGCCTATCGTTCGCCGGATTGGAGGCGTACTTGCGTATCTCGGCTGCGAACTTTCTCAATCCCTTCACCGATCCGACGATGCACCATTCCTTCGCAGCATCGTTTCGACCGCAGAAAAATCCCAGTGCGCGCCACGCTCGGCGCGTGGCTTCTTTGGCTGCTTCACTCGGCATTCAAACCTCTATTCGGTTGCCCCCAAGACGACGGCGAGAATGACTCTTGACACCTGTTCCTCTGTCCAAAAGATCTCAAATGAACCTGACCTAACCTTCGTCGCTGAGACCATTGATTCGCCGGGCCTTTTTCTCCGCATGATCAGGCTTCGGTAAGAGATGGATCGGAACAAAAAACAGACCCGCAATGATTGTGGGCACCACCGCACTCGCGATGACCGCCGCCACGAGAAACGAATATTGCTCTTGAGTCACCAACCCATGTGCCAAACCGTAGAGAGAAGAAATGGTCCCAAACGTCAAGCCGGTCGACATCAGAAGCGTGTAGTACCAGCGTTCATTGCGGTCCTGACGGAACAGGCTGATAAAGGGATAGAGACCAAAAATCTTTGATGCCACCTTACCCATGAGCAACGCGAGAAACACTAACGGAGCCGCGAGTAAGGCCGGCAGGGACACGAGTGTTCCGGCTCGAAGAAAATAAAAGGGCGTGAGAAATCCCACGGTCAGAGTTCGCAGCCGGCGAATCCAGTGCGCATCTCTCGCAGCACTTCCCGCGAGCACCATGCCGGCGAGATACGCCGGCAGCACCGCTTCGCTCCCCGACCACAGAGCCAGCGCGCCCAATCCAAAGAGCGTGAGCATGATCCATTTCGTTCTAATCGCCGCAGTACGATGCGCATAATGTCGCGTCAGCCACGCGGTGATGTATGGCAACGCCATCAGCGCCGCGATACTGCCCACGATGAACACAAGAGTCTTATAGGTAAATGGGGCAAAGAGCAAACCGAGGGCGATCACCGTTCCCAGGTCTGTGACAAAGCATGAGGCAAGGATCCCCTTCCCAAATTCCGTCTTATTAAAGCCGGTTTCCAGCATGACCGCATAGACAACGGCCATGGACGTCGTCGAGAGGGCGACGCCGCAGAGCCAACTGGCATTCGCGTCCCATCCCAATACATAATACGCGAGGGCCGCACAGCCGAGAAACGGCACCAGGAATCCCACCAATCCAACAACACTCACCTCCATCAACTTCTTATGGACGATGTCGGGATCGAGTTCCGCCCCGGCCAGGAAGGTGAGGAGCACGGCACCAGAGGCCGCGAGGAACCGCACCCACTCCGAGTCAGCGGCGAGGACATCGCCGAGGCCAATTAAGCCGGTGGCTGCCGCAGCGACCACTCCCACACAGATTTCGACGAGTGCGATCGAGAGGCGCAGGGAGGAAGCAATGAGGGCAGAGACAACAGCGAGGGCGAGCCACAGAGTTGCCGTGAGAAAGATTGATTCCATCGAGGAGTCCTCCGTTCCGGCCAGGGGTTGCAGACTGCTTCGGGCCGGTTGCCACCACGCTGGCGACAATCCTACGGCTACGGCAGTGGTAGCGTAGGAGTCATCAGCCTGGCCGAGGCGGTTATACGGGGGACTCCATCCCCTGTAGAGGATGAGTATACTCGAAATCTTCAGGGAGCGTTACAGTTTAGAACCTATCTCAAAATCATTATTCCGACTTCTCGGCGCACTGTCTGCTCCCCTCCTTCGTAAGGAGGGGTAAGGGGAGGTCGAATCTCTGGTCGGTCACCATGGCCATGTTGGGCTGGCATGAGCCGTAGTGACCAGCC
>CBDDRH010000213.1:0-5987 GCA_965233025.1 uncultured bacterium | reverse complement strand
TTCAGTTCCTTCAAACTGTTCAGGCGCGCCAGTGCGATGGCCTGGTCTATCGGCTGGGCGCCCAATCAACATCAGGGAGATGATCATGCAGCACGCAATCGTCACCAAGTTGGCGCTTCTTGCGGTTCTCGCCACAGGCCTCCTCTGCGCGACCCCTTCCATGATCCGCGCCGAGGAGACGCCGCCCACCGAAATGAAAGACAAGTTGATGATCCGCGGGGGTTGGGCCTACGTCTTCGGGGCATCTGCGAACGTGGCGGTTGGCGGTCCTGTGTTAGGGGTTGGCGCGTCCGTCGACTTCACCAACACCTTGGGCGGGGACAACAGCACCGATGCCTTCAGAGTCGATGGCCTTTATCGGTTCAATGACCGTCATGCTGTTGGAGTATCCTGGTATCGGGTCGGGTTGAGCGGGACCAAATCGCTCAACCAGGATATTCTGATCAACGATCAAACCGTCAATGCCGGTGCGAGTACCCAAACCGGCCTGAGCTTTAATACCTACCGGCTACTCTACAACTATTCGTTTTACCGGAATGACAAGGTAGAGCTGGGGGTGTCGCCGGGGCTCTACATGATGAGAACAAATTTTAATTTTGCAGCGCAAGGCAGCATTAACGGCGCACCGGGTAGCTCGACCGTCGTCAATGAGCAAGTGACGCTCCCGCTACCGTCGATCGGTCTCGTCGCGAACTACAACATCACGCCGAAGCTACAGTTTCAAAGCCGCTACGACTTCTTCTATCTGACCATAGGCGATTACACAGGAACGATGTTTGAGTTCTATGCCGGCCTTGAGTATCGGCTCTTCCAACACTTCGCGATGGGCGCTGCGTTCGACCGGTTGACTGCCGGGCTGAACGGGAGCGGAGATCAAGGGTTTAACGTCGACTTCGGCTATAACCTGGCCTACGTGTACGCAACCCTCTACGCATTCTAGGGACTTCCCGCAGCACCGGATCTGAGCGTCCGAAGAAACCGTCGCTCCGTCCATGAGGGGGCGGAACTCGAATCAGCATCCGGCGGCGGGCGTGAGGAGGAATCCATCTCTCCGAGACGGTGGACCCAGGCTGTCTGTCACGCGTTCCCAACGCCGCCAGAGTGTCGAACAGGAGATCGTCCACAACATGAACGTGTCCGTGGGAACCTTCTATCGGTTCTGATCTCGGCAACCTGCATCCAGACTCTCGATCAATCCGGAAGAGCCGCCGGCGGCTCGATCTGGGTTTATGACTTCCTGATCGTGCTTGTGCTACAAGTTGCCTGACCAAAGAGGAGGAGCCCCATGAGCAAGATCTCTCTAGACGTACCGATTCTGCAGCATGTGTTTCATCCTTCCGACTTTAGCCCAGCCAGCGAAGTCGCCTTCGCCCACGCGCTCAAGGCTGCGCTGATCGCGAAAGCCGCGCTCACCGTGCTCCACGTGTCCCCCGGAAGGGAAGAGAATTGGACGGAGTTCCCAGGGGTACGACAGACACTGGAGCGGTGGGGAATGCTTCCAAAGAATAGCCCTAGGTCTGCCGTGCCTGAGTTGGGCATCAACGTCCGGAAGGTTATCACCGAGGACAAGGATCCGGTGAAGTCGGTGCTGGGGTTTCTTGAGCACCATCCCAGCGACCTGATTGTTCTCGCCACGCATCAGGATAAAGGGCAAGGCCTGTGGCAGGAAAAATCCGTCGCCCAACCGATGGCCAGAAAATCGCGTCAGATGACGCTCTTTATTCCCGCGGGTGTGAGGGGGTTTGTCTCGCTCCAGGACGGCGCCGTGTCGCTCAAGAGCATCTTAATCCCGGTTGCGCCGGTTCCAACGGCACAGCCCTCGATCCAGGCCGCTGTCCGGCTCGCGAAGCAGCTCAACTGTCCCACCGGCCGGTTTACCATCCTCCATGTGGGCGACGGCGCCGCGATGCCGGAGGTCAACTGTCCGGAGTTGCCGGGATGGGAGTGGACGAAGTTGTCACAGGAAGGTGACATCATTGAGGTCATTCTGCAGACTGCTCGCGCGACAGAAGCCGATCTCATCGTCATGTCCACCGAAGGCCACAACGGCTTTCTCGACGCTCTGCGAGGCAGCCACAGTGAACAAGTGCTTCGTCAGTGCGCCTGTCCCTTGCTGGCTATTCCGGCCAATGGATGGGTCTCGTCCGTGCTATAAACGACTTTGGTTTGAGCGCGGCCAAGACCGGAGAATCCTCGCTTGAGGCTCGAGAGCCAGGTCACTGTGTGGTTGCCTCCGAGCGATCCTCACGACAGCCCCGAAGCAGATTCTTCATCGCGCCTGCCAGGGATGTGATCCCGCCTTTGGTATTGTCCCACGCCGCCGTGTCAGGGATATAAGTGAGGGTTTTCATCGAGCCGCCGATTCGGACGGCGAACGGGAGGGCCGTAAATCCGTCGGACGTTTTGAGAAGCGCCGACATGCAGGGAATCTTGATCCTGTTCGCAAGCGATGGACCGATTTTCACAAAAATCCGCCCATCGACTGCGTCGTCAGACGAGACCGACACGTTGCCATCGAGTGAGGCGAGAGGTCCCGTGGCTGCCAAGGAATCGGCGTGGATCCATCCACCTTCCAGACGCACCTTGCTCTGCAAGGCATCAAATCCCATCTGCTCCAGTTCCTTAATATGCGTGTACTTTGACAGAAACTGAAGCATAGGGGATCGGATAAATTGTCCGTCTGCAATGTTGAGATGAACGATTCCGGAAAGGTGTTGTCTGAAGGGCTCTTGGTTCAGAAGGCCTGATCCGGAGGTCGTAAATGATCCCGTTCCTTTCATGACGGCCTCTCGGCTTGGTTCCATGGCTTGCATAATAGTTTCGACGTTCAATCCCTGGCCTTTGCCGGACCAAGTGAGTTGCATTTGTTTATCCTGCCGCACAAGAGTCACAATCGCATCCACCCGGCCATCAGCGATACCCGTTGGTTCCAGCTTGGCATCCAGTCCCTCGCCGGTTCCTTTCGCGATCACACGACCCGGCCCAATCATCAGTGTGTTGTAGGTGACGGACCCTATCGACATTTCCGCATCGAGATTCGTGAGAAGCGCTAGGCTGGACGGCTTCGCTCTGCCTTCTCGATTTTTTCCCACAGCCTGATTCGCACTCGTTTGAGGCAGGGATTCAGGTTTCGAGAACAACGCCGCATACCAGGCGGCATCGAGCGAGGCAACCTCCACCTTGAGTTGTGCGCCTGGCTGCCCGGCGATCCTCACGGTGCCGCCGGCAGTCATGCGATCAGGCCGTCCGCCAGAACGGTCGGCGGTCACCGTCAGAGTTGTAACGCGGATCTCATCATTCTCCCGGCTCAGGTCATGCTCAATATGAAGGGTGGCCTCTTTTAACTCTTTGCCGTCACCATGACGCGCGACGCGAATCGGTCCGAGTCTTTCCCGGCCACGAACGACAAGCTTCCCACTGGCGGAATCCCGAACTATGAACACATCGGCGCTGACCGGTAAGGGGCCATGCTCTCGACCAGGAAACACTCCGAATACGTCCGCGAGTGGTGCGGCATCCAGGTCTTTAGTCACGACGGTGATGGCGCCGCCCTGTTTGGATGCCGCGATCGGCCATGTTCCCGCAAGGGTCAGCGTCCCAGCCGACCTCTCTTTGGACTCCAGGGTCATGCCGATCTTCTTCATCTCGATGTCCGTTCGAACCGCGTTCAGTTCCGCGGTTCCTTCCGCGAGAAGCGAATACGTGAGGAATCGACCCTGCAACGGCTGGAACCGAAGTTGACGCGCGTGAATCGTCGCCTGTGCTGAAACGGGATGATCTTGTCCACGACCTCTCAGTCGTCCTTCAACCGACACCGTGCCGCCTGTGAACACGATGCGTTGCCGTTCGTCGAGTAATCCGATCCGGTCGAGGAGTTTCGCTATGTTGTCGGTATTGAGACCGACTGCGAGATCCGTGGAGCCGTCGGCGGCACTGGTTTGACCACTGAGTCTCGCTTTCGCAATCAGGCTCGCTCCCGCTAGGGCTTCTATGTTCAGCTCGTCCACACGAACATGAGAGAACTCCATAATCGTGGCAGCGATCCTGCTGCGAAGACCTACGGGGGTGCTGATGTGTATGGCTCCCACATCAAGACGCAGGTCCGTGACGTCGAGCGTACCGGCAACAGACAGGGCGTCTCTGCCCTCCTGCCCCTGAAAAATCCAACGTCCGTCAATGATGCCGGTCTTCACTCCGTTCAAGGCTGAGACTCCCAAGACCGCCAGTCGTGGTCTTAGCTGGTTCACTCCAATATGGTGAGCCTGTATGGTGACGGTGCCGACTTGGCCAGCCGGCGATTGAAGCGTCTTCTCGTCCGCTCCCTTGGCCGAAAGGGTGAAGCGAATAGGTTTGTCCAACACGGCAGTGATGACAGGTCGAGACCGCTCGAGTTCTCGCAGAATCCCTTTGTCCAGACGGAGGATTCTGGTCGAGCGGTCGAAGCTACCGGACTGTGCCACGACCAGATCCAGGGGAGCAGTCGGTTGATGCATTTCGGGAAGTTGTAGACGGATCTGATCGCCACGGAGATTGACTTCCCAACTGAGAAGGTCTGCAGTCATCTTGATCCCGATCGTCCCGTTGAAGAGGGCTCGGTCGATACGTGCATCGCTCCAGAGCGCGAGCAATGGATTGCACACTCCCCCGGGCAAGCCTGTGAGCGTAAGCGATCCCTCCAGCCTCGGATCTCTCGTGGGCGTCCTCAGGTCTAGGGCTCCAGACAACCGTAGTACTCCCACAGATCGATCGTGCACCGAGGCCGTCATGGTCCAGGAATGCAGTCGGAGGAACGTGAGATTGGTGACTGTTCCTTGGATCTCATGAGCGAACTTCAATGGTGCGCTGTCGGTCTTTTTCTCCGCACCGGCCATCCTGACATTCGAAATCATGAGGCGAGTGTTCAGATCTATTGCGTTGCCGTTGTCTTGGCTGGAAACAGTGACGATGCCCTCTAATTGTCCTGTGCGGACGCCTCGCAGTCCCTTCCAGCCGAAGGCATCACACCATTGGCGCAGTTCTCCAATGCCGATATCGTTGATCCTGAGCATCCAATCGGCTTGAGGGGCATTCTGAGTGGAGAGGCCTTTGTGTTCTGCGCCTTCACTGCCTATGTTGATCGTCAAAGGATGTTTCAGTTCTCCCGCCAGCAGGACGTGGTCGCCCTTCGCAACGCGCAGTTCGAATATGTCCAAGGTTACATTGCGGGAGCCGATATTGAATATCCCCGCCTGTGCCACATTGACATCCACTGGTGGTGTCGCGCCCTGCTCTGAGACAGACTGCAGTTGCTGCCCTGTGAATACGGAGCGAATATCGTACCGCTCCCCTATCGCATGAATATTCACTTCCCCGCTCATGTGGGTCGAATGAAGACGGAACGCTCTATCGGTGCCGAGCATGAGATTCAGCGCTTCATCGGTCATTTCTTGAAGCTTCATCCCAAGGTCCATGACCGTACCGTCGGGTGATTCGGTCCGTGCGAACGTAAGAGACATGTCGCCGAGGGAGGTTTTGCCTTGCCGAAGAGTCAATGATGAGTCGGCGTGCACAATCGCTTGCGTGAAGTCATAGCGACCTGACATCGTCTGATCGAGCGTGATGTGGCTGGAATCGGTTACGGCTCCCTGCCCGGGCCACTCCCGAACCGCCAGACTATTCGATACCGTCCACTTCAACTGCTCGCCGCCAGGGCTTTCCTCAAGCGTGCCGGTCAAGTGGATCGCACCAGCCCAGTGGCTCTGACTTACAGAGCGGTTCAAGGCCACTTCGCCATGCAGGTCGATGGTTCCGGTCCGACCCGCCACGACATCATCGATGGCCAACTTCAGATCTTGCACCGTGAACTCATCACTGCCTGTTTGGATCGAAAGCGTGACGTGATCCAGCCGCGCGCGTTGAACGACAAAGGGAATCATCGCCGCCGTCTTGCTGGCCGTCGTCACTGCCGTTTCGCCTTTTTGCGGAGGTGGTGTCATCCCCAAAGCCAT
>CBDDRH010000212.1:0-8800 GCA_965233025.1 uncultured bacterium | reverse complement strand
AAAGAGATGGGCGTCCTCTTTGGTAAAGTGTTGTGTCGCACGCTCCAGAGATGCGTCGAATTCCGTCGATGTGTGCGTCATGCCTTTGGACGCGACGTACCGGCGAAGATCCGCAACCGCCTCGTCCGTATAGACACCCAGACCACTGACGACCAGGGCAAGGGTAAGACGATCCAGTAACGACATGTCGGATTGATCTCGCGCATACTCCGACATATGTCCTCCTCCTGAACCTAGAGTGTGCCGGTGCTATGGCTCATCACACAGCCTCGCATTATGCCACGCAACTTGATCATGTGAATCCCGCAGCTATACGTCTTGAGTGAAAGCGGCCGTGAGTAGACGTTCTCGCGCTTTACTGACTTGCGTCGTTCAGGGTTATCTGTTGTGCCAGTTCACCCGATTGGAGAATTTCACAGTGCTCGAGTGTCGCAATGAGCGCCATGGTATAGCGTTCGTAATAGTCCCAGCTGGTTGTGCCATCACAGGCCTCGTGTTCCCACGCTGCGATATTGGCAATCAGATTTTGCCTGAAGTCCTCCCACTCGAAATGGCCCTGCTTGGACAGCGCCAGCGCCATACCGAACACGGTTCGTTGCCATTCTTCATTAAAGAATAGCTTTCCATCCTTGCGCGGTGGCGAGTCAGGATGTCCGAGCATCTGCGTCGCGGCATATTCTTCGAATCGAGTAAACATCGAATGCCTTACGGGGTGGACGGAGAAGGAACCAGCGCGACACCCATCATGGCCTCCGGTGTCACCAGAGCCGCAAGTTGTGCTTCATTCAGATGTTCAGAATGTGCCGGCCGCTCTGGAATGACAAACCAGCGGATCTGCGCGCTGCTGTCCCATACCTTCACTTCCTTTTCTGCCGGAATCATCACCCCGAACTCCCGCAACACGGCATGCGGTTCACGCACACCACGCGAGCGAAACACCGGATCTTTGTACCAGTAGGGCGGCAGACCCAATACCGGCCACGGATAGCACGAGCAAAGGGTGCAGATGATCAAGTTATGCACAGATTCGCTATTGGCCACGGCCTTCATATGCTCACCTTCTGCGCCGGTCATCCCGGGAAATTGAAGTTCGGCGATGGCCTTCGGCGTATCGTCCAGCAAACGTTGCTTATATGCTGGGTCCATCCACGCTCGGGCCACGATTCGAGCGCCATTAAACGGGCCGGCAACCGTTTCGAAATGCTTCAGCACCGCATCGACGGAGTCGCTCCCGAGCACCCCTTTTTTAATCAGCAATGCCTCCAATGCGCGAACTCTGGCTGCACTGGAAGCTTCTCGATTCTTGTCATAGTCAAATAGTTCAGCCATGAGCTGTCCTCACGGAAAGTTAGTGAGCCGGCTTCAGGTAGGCCTCAAACAGGTCGGCATATATGACGGTATGGGGTTCACTCTTGTCTGGGCCCCAAATGTCTGACGCGTTAAATGACACGCAATATACATGCTGGGGCCCGGATAACCCGTCAGCGCCCGTCGACACAAAGTATTCGAACGCGCCTGGATACTCTTCGGTGATGATACCCTTTTTGTTGCGTAAGAAGCCTGGGAGTCTGGTGTGATCGGCGGCCTTGGGATCGGCGACACAGACAGTGTCCCCGGCGGCAAAGCGGGCCGGGACAACGGGTGTCCGGAGACCGGAGTCGCCATGATGGAGGTATCGCACCACCTGTGCTTTGAGTGGTGAATTAGGCCGCTCCGGGAGTGGCGCATCGGGATTCGCACGGTAGTGTTCGGTCAAGGTGGCCAACTCTTCGGCGGACACATAACCACGATCGATGAAAAATTGACTAATCCCCATGAGCCATTTTTCATAATAGCGATATTTGAAGTACTCAAACGGCTGCATGCCTTCCGCGCCGGTACGGAGCGAAGCCCAAGTCCACGTGTCTTTGAACGTCGTCGGAAGGTCCGCAATCGGATATTTCGGTAACGCGTTGGCCAAATGGCTGCTTTCGGCCATCATCACGGTGTGAATGCCAAAGATGCGTTTTTCCCACTCCGCCATGAACACTTTCTTTTCAAACAAATTTACTGGCCCGAGATTTTCCAGACCGCCGAGGTAGTGTGCGAGTCTCACAATACGCTCCAATTAAGAAATAGGTTGAGCGACGTGGCCGCGATAGCTGTTGTGCACGCATTCGAGAAAGCCGTGTTGCAGCGCCTCGCGATCGAGATGGCGACCGATGAACACGAATCGGCTCTGGCGTGACTCGGCAGACTGCCAGGGTCGGCCTGGTTTGGCGTCCATGAGCATGTGTACGCTGTGAAAATGGAATTGCCGCTCCTCGCCGGAGAAATTCAACACACCTTTCATACGCATGATGTGCTGGCCTTGTTGTTGAACTAACTGATTGACCCAGCGATTAAAGCGATCCGGATCTAATGCATGGCTGGTCTCAACGGCGCAGGAAATAATGGAGGTGTCGTGTTCATGATCGTGCTCCTCTTGCAGCAGGCTTGGTTCGATCGCCAGCAGATTCGGCAACGAGAACCGAGACACGCCGAGCAGGGCATCGGTGGCGACCTCGGAGTTCGTGGCTCGAATGATCGCTGCGGCAGGATTGATTGCGCGCACATCCCGCTCCATCAGCGCGAGTTCATGAGGTTCCAGCAGATCGATTTTGTTCAGGACGATCAGATCGGCAAAGGCGATCTGCTCACGTGCAATTGTATCGTCAATCTGACGCCTGAAATTGGCTGCATCGACCAGTGTCACAACGGATTCGAGCTCAAGGCGGGTCAACAGCTCGGTGTCGGCCAAAAACGTTTGCAATACCGGAGCCGGATCGGCCAGTCCTGACGTCTCAACGATCAGGCGATCTAGTTTGAGATCACTGCGTTCCAAAAGGAGTTTCACGCCGGCCACCAGGTCAGTGCGCACGGTGCAGCAGATACAGCCATTCCGTACCTCTATCAGAGCTTCTTCGTCGGCGACGATGAGGTCGCCATCGATCCCCACCTCACCGAATTCATTGACGATCACCCCGATGTTGACGTTCTTGTGATGCGTGAGAACATGATTGACGAGCGTCGTTTTGCCGGCGCCGAGGAATCCAGAGATGACGGTCACAGGTATTTTCTTTAACATGGTGGCTAAGCAACGCATCAACCGTTCAAGGTGGAACGTGACGGAAATATTTTGTGATAGCCGACCCACTACTGTCAACCCGTTGATGACCAGCCCCCAGTTATTACGCCGCCGTGCTTTTGCAGGGACCAGGAATTATGGAAGCACCAGCCGTCTGCGAATGCTGTCAGTCCACCACGTGGTATTGACATCGAGACCTCCGCCCGACATGTCGAGCCTGTCCCCTGCCATCGGAAGACTGGGAGTTTGACCTGTTGCCACGCGCGACCAGCTGCGATGCGCACCTTGACGTAGGATTCTGGATCGAACCTGTTTCCTCCGATCGTTAGGTCGTGAGGAAGTATCAATAGTCCGATATCGTGAAGAAATGCCGCGAGTTTCAGGTCGTGCAACTCGCCTGGGGTCAGGCCGACTGCTTCACCGATTAACAACTTGATTGTAGTCGTGCTCCGGCCGTGACGGCCTGCCAAGGGAGCGCCCGATCGATTTCCTTGCTGACCTGGCGAACGAGAATGCTCTCGACGTCACGGCGCGATAGGGAGCTGGAGGCAGTCGATCTTCAGGAGAATCGCCTGTATCTTGACGATCGCAGGGTGATCTGCTCAGAGATATGTGGGTGCATCGTGACGTCTCCGAAAAAAGCAGAGCCCAAGACCACATCGCACGATCTTGGGCTCTGGGTTAAAACCTCTGGCCGCAGATTGTGTTGAGCATCGGGGACTGTTAGGTCATTCTTGCTCTCCGTGCTTTCCTGCCATCAACGGCTGGTTCAAGACCCACATCTCATACAAGGGAATGGTCATCATAATAAGAAATCCGACCGTCATGAGGATATCCCCCGTTAGCATGGTGAGTACGAATACGGGAGAGACGTAACTGATGAGCCAGGGAGATACCAGGTCCAACATAACCCCACCGAATGACATCCAGGTCGTAATGATTTTTAGCATGCTGCTGGCGCTGGTGAGATACAGCACATGCACAAGAATCATGAATACGACTGGCATGGTAAAGAGATGGAAATGGGTGATTTCTGCCAGTTCTCTGAACGACATCGCTTCGCCGAAGGTGGCATCCGACCCCCGGTAGTGACTGGCGATTCCTTGTGGCGACAACCCGGTCATGCTGTGGGCCCAGAAAAAAGAAAAGGTAAAACCGGCCAGCATCAAGACGAGAAAGAAGGTGTAGACCAGCCGGATGTGCCGGTCGGAGTCGCGGAGACGAAAGCGGGTGTTGAAGTTGCGCATGGGTGAGAATGACGTCTTCCCCTGTTAGTTTCCAAAGAGGGAGCCGAAGATCCCCTGCTCAGATTTCTTCGCGGCTACCGTATCACTGCCGAGCCCTGCCGGCTTTAAATAAAACTCATCGACCAGCACCAGCACCCGTTTAATTCCTGCGCTCATCGATCGGACCGACATGGTGGCGCCGCTGATGTTGATGATGTCTTTGTTAATGCGGACCGGATCCAGAACCGTTTTACCCTCATACTGGACGTTGAAACGCTTGGTCCGCACTTCACTGCCGCGAGCTTCCCGGAACACCAATAATTCTATGTTCAAAACGTGCCCGATATGATCTACTCCCACCATGTATGTCATGGGCTTGTGTTTGCCGATGGTATTTTGTATTAAGGCGTAGCCGTCAATCTGTGAGCCGGTCTCGCCAATGTACACGTCAAAAGAGTCTTCTGGAAATTTCCAACCGATACGTTCTTCAATCGTTATCTTCTTATCCGTGGGAACTCTCAACAGTTCTTTCTTGATGCGCGTAGACTTTGGGAACATCAGTTTGAGCGCCTCTTCCTCGGTCAGATAGACTTCGGCCATCGACATTTCTTGTTCCGTCAGATAGCGTTTAAGCTCACTGTCCCACACCCGTTCAGCCCAGACCCTGGCTGGGGACATGACAAAGAGGAGCACCAGTGAGAATGTCAGCAATCGAGTCATCATCCGGGAGTACATCCTTTCACTTTCAACTTGGCGTTGAGCCGATCGACGACGCCATTCATCACCTCTTCCGATGGTTCTATCGCCCACCATTTGAGGGCTTGCTGAGTGACGCCTCCGCGGGAATGCCATCGCTCCCTGGTTTCTAATACGCTCACAGAGGCGACGTCATTCATTCGTTTGACGGACAACGTAATGCGTGCACGTTCGTTGTTGCCAAAGCCTTCCCGTCCAAAGATGCCAAAGGACCGTTCTGAGGTCGGAAGGACTTCTTGCCAGTTTGTTTCGATCAGCCCCTTCTCTTTATCGTAGTTCGCGACGGACTGTCCCTTCATAATCTCGAGCGCGGCATCCCAGACACGGTCATAGGAGCAGACATAATACTCTTCGCGGCCACCGCTCAGCGCGGTGCATCCGACAGAAAGGAGCGCGAGGATTACCATGACTATTCTAGGTAGAGCTATTGAGGGCATAGTCTTCCTTGCTTACCGAGAGGCCTCTCCAGTTGAGAGGCCTCTCGGGGATTCGGCTTAGAAATATGACGCAACTGAGATGACCAGCGCTTGGTCGTGAATTTGCTGCCCGGAGTTCACATTAAACGTCTCCGGCAAGTACTGATAGCTGATTTTGAAGACCGCATCTTCCACCGGTCGATAGTTCAGCCCGAACGAAATCTGTTGTAGTCTCCCCATGCTTGGGCCCTGGTTATCCATATTCAAGTTCACTTCATCCCAACGGATGACGGCTGTAAATGTGGAACCTTCTCCAAACCGTTTCGGCGAGAGTTTGGTGAGGATCGCCGGCATGAAGTGGTAGTTACCCTGGATATAATATCCTTGCATCCGTTGTGGAGGAAATGCAGCGGGATTCAACGTATTGATGCCCGTAAGAAGAGCGCCAGGGGAAAATCCGATGGTATTACCAGGAATGGCACGGGAGTTTCCCCTCGCATACGCCCACGCAGCTTCGCCAATGATCTCAAACGGCCCCTTTTGGAGCGTCCAGTCGATTGCCGTAATATTCAGGGGGTTATAACTGAAAGGAGATTGATTGCCGTAATAGTTCGATCCGGCAACTTCCACGCCGAGCATCGGGCTATAGGCCACACGGCCTGAGACTGCTTTGCCGTTATTGATGTCAAGCCCGTCATCGGAGGCGCATTTCCGTTGGCGGGAGTTTTTTGTTCCAGTTTCCTCATTCACACGAGGGGTCCCGTCTGAGTCATAGCCGCAAGGACCAGTCGTATAGTAGAACTCGTAGTCGAGCTTCCCCGTTCGCCCAGGGTAAATGGTACCATAGAAACCCGCACCTGTTTCGGACATAGTTGATGGGACCACGAACTGGCTGATAAGCGGACGATCGGTCAAATCATTCAAGGGCGAGTCATGGAGTAAGTTAAACTTTCCGATCGGGATGAGCACAATTCCCGCTCGGATATTGAACGGTTCATTGACGAGATAGTCGATATGAGCAAATTCTAAGCTGATCTCATTGTCACTGGTCCCTCTAATCCCGTGCTCAATCTCAAGCTCAGAAGCAAACTTCACATGTTCAGTAATGTCTGCATAAATGAAGGGTACGAATCGTTGCTGATCAAAGCCATTCGTCGTTCCGTTGCCATAACCTTCCAAGACGCCATTGCTATGTGCACGGTATTGAATGTCAAAGTAGCCACCGACAATGGCTTTCGGCGCGCTCACGAACGGCTTGGCATAGACCAATCGACCTGATCCGGTTGAACCAAAAGACAATGCAGGCTGCTTGTCCGTGCGAAGATCCTTTCCGACTTCCGGCAGTGCTCCGATTCCCGGCTCAGCTGTCGCTGCCTCCGCGTTTTCCCTCCGCTCGGAAGTGCCCTCACGTCGCTCATGTTCCTGCATGCGCTTGTTGACCGCTTCATCCACCAATTTCTTAATGTCCTCCGGGGTCATGTTCTCAGCCCAAACCGAAGTGAACGGCATAGCTGCGATCACGAGAGCCCCGAGGATTGACCTGATCTTCATCGAAATCCTCCGTGGTGAGTGAGATGGTGAGGTCTGACTCGGGACTCAATGGTCTCTGGCCTTCTTGAGGAAATGAATAGTCCATACGCGCGAACTGCGCGTCTATGTATCGCGTGCCTCCTTTCATAAAAAGAATCATGATGCAACGGTGCCCCATCCTTCGATTGAAGAGAAAGGGATGACACCAATGCGTTTGCAGCGCTTGCACTTGAGCTCTAACCCTCCCTTGTCCGCGCACCTTCGCGATCAGTTGACCGCATTCGCAGCGGGTTTCACCACAGTCGGCGGAATGGCTGCATGAAGATGCCGCACTAATCATGAGGAGAGGCGCCTCTGCTTAAATGAAATTGAGAACGATTATTGATATCCTAGTCCATATTTGGAAGTCAAGCCTTGTCATAGGGCTAAATTGATCAAGGATGGATGTATTCGGTCAGGTCTTATCCTATAATTCGTCGCCGCTTGGCATGAAGGAGAACGGAGCGCGTGTATTCTAATCTGTTGAATCAGTCGGTTCGTGTTCGGATGGGCTTCCTGACATTGGTCTGTAGCGCCTTCGCCGGTTGCGTGGGGGTACCCTCTGGTCCGGAGTCGGTCGCTGTTACTAGGACCCAGATGCAGATGGGCACATTGGTGAAGATTACGGCGGTGGCACGGAGTGAGTCGATCGCGCAAGCTGCGGCAACCACTGCGTTTGCCGAGATCCATCGTCTAGAAGCACTTTTGAGCACCTGGATTTCTACGAGTGAACTGTCCCGCGTGAATACCTTGGCGGGTGTGAGGCCGGTCCCTGTGAGTCCTGAAACGATGACGGTTGTCCAAGGTGCGATTCAGGTTGCGGAGATAACCGATGGGGGATTTGATATCACCATTGGCCCAGCAGTAGATGTCTGGGATGTGATCGAAGACCGGCGAGTACCGACAGAATCTGAGCTGGAGGCTCTCCGCGCATTGGTTGATCTGAAGTCGGTTCAGGTCGACTTGCAGGCTCAGACGATTTTCCTGAAGAAAACTGGGATGCGAATCGATGTAGGAGGAATCGGTAAAGGCTACGCAGCCGATCAAGCAGTGATGGCGATGAAGAAGGCCGGGGCGTCGGCGGGAGTAGTGGCTCTCTCCGGGGATATAAAAGCATTCGGACAGTTGCCTGGAGGGGGAAAATTTTCCGTCGGTATCCAACATCCACGCAAAGAGGGGGAGGTGCTTGTCTTTATCGACTTGGAAAATGAAGCAATCTCAACGGCCGGCGACTACGAACGATTTTTCGAGCGTGATGGTGTTCGGTATCACCATATTCTCAATCCTCACACGCTCCAACCAGCGCGTGGGTGTCAGAGTGTCACGGTGATTGCCCGTGAAGGCATCTGGGCAGATGGGTTGGACACAGGAATTTTTGTCATGGGGGCTGAATTGGGATTGCAGCTTGTCGAAGCCTTACCGGATGTGGAGGCCATTATTGTTGATCATGAAGGCTCTGTTCATGTGTCATCGGGGTTACGAGATCGGATTCGCAAACCGTAAAACAACTTTAATGAAGGATAGAAACCACGTGGGAATATCTGGCTCCTTGGTCCTTTCCCCATCATTCCATCAAGGACGCTAGTTAGGGCGATTATCCCGAACTTGACAGGGAGTACCGCCCATGAGTAAATGGCTGTGGGAAGTTATCGCCTTAGTTATAGTGGTTCAGCTTGCCGGTATGGCTGAAGTCAAACGAATGGGCATTGCCATGTTTTGCGTATTGC
>CBDDRH010000211.1:0-16859 GCA_965233025.1 uncultured bacterium | reverse complement strand
CGGATGTTTCCCTGTGAGGCGCCGAACACATGCATCATTTCCAACGGGTTTGCAGCAATGGGGATGGCACTGCCAGGGGCCATTGCGGCAAAGCTCTTGTTTCCGGCGCGGCGCGTCGTCGCTGTGACCGGGGACGGTGGGTTTCTGATGAATGTTCAGGAATTGGAGACCGCCGTGCGGCTACAGCTTCCACTCGTCGTGTTGATCTGGCGGGACAACGGCTACGGGGTCATCCGATGGAAACAGCAAATGAAGTTCGGAAGAACCTCCGGGGTTGAATTCGGTAACCCGGATTTCGTCGCCCTGGCACAAAGTTTTGGAGCGGGCGGCTACCGCGTCGAGGGACCGTCGGAATTGGGGCCAGTGCTGAACGCCGCGCTGTCCTGTGGAAAACCGGCCGTGATCGATTGCCCGGTGGACTACAGCGAGAATCTTCGTCTTTCGGAACGTCTCAAGACGCTCGGAACCACGTGAGGAAATGTATGTTTGGACGATGAAGGAGGTGCGGAGTGGAAGTTCGCAGCAAGGTCTACACATATCACACTGAAGTCAAATGGACGGAGCAACGCAAGGGGGTCATCTCCTGTGCCGGGAAGCCGAATATCCAGGTCGCGACGCCGCCGGAGTTCAAAGGGCACGAAGGCATCTGGTCGCCTGAGGATCTCTTCGTCGCATCCGCGAATATCTGTCTGATGACGACGTTCCTGGCGGTGGCGGAGCGGGCAGGCTTGGCCTTTACCTCGTATGAGAGTGCGGCCGAAGGGCGGCTGGAATTGGTCGAGGGAAAGTTTCAGTTCACGGTCATGATGTTGAAGCCGACCATCACACTCTCCGCGAACGCCGATACGGCCAAAGCCAAGGAGCTGATCGAGAAAGCCGAGGCGAACTGTCTAATTTCCAACTCCATGAAGGCAAAAGTCAGCTTGGAACTGACTATCCGGTAGCAAGATGGGGGCAGCCTGGTCGTCCTCCTGCTCGCGGAACGCGCACGATCAGAATGTGCTCGTTCGACGCGCGCAATCGAAGATCGACCAGGCTACCCTTGAGAAAATAAGTAGGGATGGAGCGGACGCGCACAGTGAAAGATCCTCTAGCCAGCTCCCGATGAAGAAGTAGGAGCGCAGCGGAACAACGCCTCAAATGCGCCCTGCAAAGGCGCGCACTTTGAGATAGCCTGTTTTCAAGTCAGGCGGTACAATAGTACTCGCCAAGAGGGCAATGATGAAAAAAAAGCCACTCATTGAAACCAACCCACATCTCAAAGTTCCAGCGAAATACCGGAAAGCGTTGATCGCTAACGTCGCCAGCTCGACGGCGGTCGAGACGGGAGCATCCGTCGAATCCATTGCCCGCACCCTGGCTGAGAAGAACAAGCCTACACTGCCTAAGAAGACGAACGGCTCTGCGCGATAACCTCTTCGAATAATCGCTCCATCGACGCATAGTGCTTATCGAGGCCTGACTGAATCGCGGCGATGTATGCGGTCTTGCCCGTCCCCGCCATGAGGCTGAAATCCAAGAGCGGCAGTCCTGCCTGAAGTGCCATAAGCGTAGAAAGCACACGAGCGAAGCGTCCGTTCCCATCACGGAACGGATGGATCAGCACCAACTCAACATGCGTTTCCGCCAGCGCATGGACAACGTCAGCTTGATCTGTGCACGGCGTATAGCGCCGCAACACATCACGTTCAAACTGATCCATCAAGACAGGTATCTGCGCAGCGGCTGCGAAAGGGAATCCGTCTTTGCTGACATTCACACGCCGATAGCGACCGGCCCATTCATAGATGTTACCAAGCCAGGTGTGGTGACAATCACAGAGATCCGTGGCCGTAAACCGATGCGTCTCACTGTAGGCCCTGACCAGTATGTCCATTGCTTGTTCAAGGGCTCTGGCTTCTGCCTCGTCCATAACCTGCTTCGACATAATTCCGATCAGATTCTTGAGCACCAGCCCATTGGAGCCAGGCTCAAACTGCGCCTCCGGCAAGCCGGATACATCGTAGCGATCATCGGTAGGCATGTGGACCTCAATGGGAGAGTATAAAACGACGGCAGAAAGAATACCTCGGCATCGACATATTTGGAAGCGTCTGCTGGCGGGGAAGGAGCGACCAGGTGCCCCTTCTTGCTCGCAGAGCTCCAACGATGAAAGGATTGGACGGACGCCCACATTGGTCCTGTGCTCCCGGCACGCGCACGATCAGAATGTGCTCGTTCGACGGCCGCAGTGGGACCAACATGGGTGCCCGCCCAAAGAGAGGAAAAGCAAGCAAGCTTGGATGGATGATGGTCGCTCGATGCGTGCAGTAAAGGGCAGCCTCGGCCACTCCTGAAGAAGATGGTTGGATCAGAGACAGGGATGGACGAGCGAGCCTGGAAGGGCCATTTCAGGCTGTTAGAAAAGACTCCCGGTACCTTTTCATTCTCACTCCGTTAGCTTTCGTCATATTTCTTTGCATTGCCATAGGACTTTTCAACAGGATACTTAGCTTCGTTCTTGTTCAGCTTCGAGAGGACCGCTGCGTTTAGATCAATGCCTAGGTCGTGGCACAAGTATGACAGAAGGATTGCAACGTCGGCGATTTCATCCAAGACCTTCCCTCGGGAAGGACTGCTCAACAAGTGTGCAACCTCTTCCTCGGTTTTCCATAGAAATACTTCCTGCAACTCACTGGTCTCAATAGCAAGGGCAGTGGCCAGCTCTTTAGGTTTGTGGAATTGTTCCCAGTTTCGCTTGCATCGAAATTCTAGCAGAGCTGCCATGACGCTATCGTTTACCATTGGCGCCTTCTCCTCACTCACGCAAGATAAATATTGCTGTTATGCCATTCCAAAAACTTTGAGGAAGGCCTATCCTTTTCCGTTGCAGGCACAACGACCAGCTTTCGGCCATGCAGCGCGTAGTAATCCCGGCCATTCTCAAATTCTTCTTTGATCTTTTTGCTTACTTCGACAGAAAGATCTGGCGTGACTGACAAATAACCAAAATCAAATAGTTTGTGAAGGTCTGAGCGTAGCAGCAAGCCGTTCGCCGTAATGTTTGGGCCTGACTTTGCAAATGGTTGGATGTGCGCGGCCTCAAGTGCAGGGAGAGTGCGTTCGCCAGTGATCGCGCAGCGTCGCGTGTACGCGTCTGTAACAAGAACTCGAAAGGCCCCTTGGCCAAGTCTGGCTCTGGTTAGGAATTCAGCGCCATACCTGACGACCTCTTCGGCCAATGGAGAGGCGCCGTCTGTTCGAAGAGGAGGCTCCTTAGGAACTACTCTGGCAAGCCTATCTTGGACTTCCATCCATATTTCTTGCCCGATTCTCTCCTCGCTCTCATAACTCTTCCCTTGGACAATGCTCGGCGCCCAGTTGGATGGAGCGGGAATCCAATCTCGCCTTTGAAGAAAGAAAGGATTTGCCAAAATAGTGCATCCGATGGTCGGGTCATGCTCGCGAGGCTTGTTCGATCTGAATTTTTCGATCATCGCCTGCAGCGTTTCGAGAGAAGCAGCACCATTCTTTTCTCTAAATGCTTCCCAAGCTAATGACAGCGGCAGATTAGAGTGGCTGACAAAGAAACCACCCCCAGCTATGAAATTATCCGGGTTGTGCAGCTTGAAAAGAAAAGGCGCCCCAGGCGGGATCACCTGGAATGATCCAGACCCTCCAGGCCGCCAGAAGTTGACCTCATCAGGCTTGCGGCTGGCAAGAAACTCGAACCACTTGTTGTCTGTTACACCGACATAGAACTTCATAGGGTATGAGGCCGCCGGTTTGCGCGTCTTTCATCTAAATCATTCGCAACCAAACAGAATTCATAGAGGGCAGTTTCGAGATCGGCGGCGGTTTCTTGGGCAATGATGCTAAGTATGATTTACGGTAAATGGCTCCTGACACTTTTCCCCTGCCTCACAGTCTTACGGGTGGCGCCGAAGAATACCCCTTTCACCATGGGAAAGCACGTACCCGAAGGGGGATCGTCCTACTTGTCTATCAGGTCTGTTTGGTCTGTCTGGTCTGTGGGGTAGAGGGCGGGAAGAGCGCGACGCTGGCTGGTCTTTCTATTTGATCCGGTTTGCCTGGTCTGTCTGGTTTGTTTCGTAATTTCGTTCATCGGACCAGATGAACCAGACAAACCAAACGAACGAGACAGACGAGCAGGAAGTTGGAACAAGAAATGGGACAAGCACCGCTCGGAAGCCGATGCGGCGGGGAGTGGATCGGTCGGGTGTCAGGACTCGAATTCTGTGCGGGCGATGCCGCTCTGCCTGATGATCGAAAGGAGTGTGCCGATGGCGAGTTCCGGGTGATCAGGAACGGGGACTGTGATCGTCCCCGCGTCGGTTCGACGCTGCATCACCACATGACTACCGCGTCGCCTGACCTCGTGGAAGCCGTGTTTTTCAAGAATCTTGCAGGTATCTCGACCGGAAAGAACGCGCAGTTTACCCATGCGCTGCTTCGAAGCGTGTGATGAATACTTCAGTATGGAGCCGATGTTTTATTTCCGCCGCGTCCGCAGATTCAAGGAACAATTCGACCGCTTCTTTGAGATTGGATGTTGCCCCCTCAATTGTCGCTCCCTGGCTTGCTACGTCCAATTCGGGGCAGAGCGCTACATATAGGTCGCCTTCTTTTTCGACAATTGCCGTATAGCTGTTTTTCGCCATGATCAGTTACCTCTCTGTTCAGAGTCCGCAATCGCCCGATCAGTATAGCTAACCCCCTATGAGTTGTCACTGCAAGCTTGACCCGGTTCATCTGGTTTCTCTGGTTTGTCTCGTTTATTTGGTTGAACCAGACAGACCTGATCAACCAGATAAACCAGACAGACTGGGGTTGTCCCAGATGTGCTCATGTTTCTCTTCTGTAGCGTCTTGCGACAGTGATCAGATGCTCGGCGGGGTCTTTCTCGCCACTTGCGACCATCTGCCGTCGGACTCTCCCGCCTTTTTCTTCTAACACATTGTTTGTGCAGGCGGTTGGTCGTGCACATTTCCATGTCTACGTGGCATCTCACTGGCAAGGATAATTATTGGATGAGACGGTAGGGAGGCCACGCGATGAAAGCTGTAATTATCGGGGTCGCTGTGCTGGTGTTTGTCGGGGTCACGGGGTTGGGATACGCCGGGGGGCCGAGTCTAAAGGAATTGAATGTGTCTCAACCGGAACGCGATGTGCTGAGCGGCAGAGTCATCTATTCAACGATCTGCATCCGTTGTCATGGGGTAGACGGGAAGGGGGATGGGCAGATGAAGTTTACTCCTCCGGTCGCCGACCTTACGTCTCCGGCGGTTCAAGGGAAGCTGGATGCAAGGTTGTTTAAGAGCGTACATGACGGCAAGCCGAATACGGCGATGGGAGCCTGGAGAGAATCGCTCACAGACGACGAAATCTGGGATGCGCTTGCCTATGTGCGAACACTGGCTCCCGAAGGAACCGGCGGCATGGGCAGCGGGCTCCGATGAGATCGACGCCCTGTCGGATCACGGTTCGATGTCAGAACTTCAAAGTTTTTGGAACTTCGAATCGTCAACTTCGGGTCGCGCCTTTCTCGCATGTCGCGCGCTTCACGCGCCACGGCATGTGGCGCTGGCGGATTTTTTACGCACTCTGCTAGGATGGCCGCTCGATGATGGATAGATACGAAGTTGTGCTCGAAGGGTTTCGGAGAATCGAATAACCAAGCAAGTAGCTTTCAACATACAAGGAGGTTGCATGAATCGGATACTTGTGGGAACTGCGATCGTGGTCTCGGCATTCGTGCCGCTTGCCGGGTGCTCGTCCTATTACACAGGCAAGGTTGAAAAACCCGTGCACGCGAAGGCGATCATCGCCGGTCCCGGCATTACGGGAGAGGCGCATCTCTACGAGAAGTATGAAGGGCGCATCACGATCAAGCTGAAGCTCACCGGCACGCCGGAAAGCAAGTTGAAGCCGGGACGCCATGCGATCCACATTCACGAGGTCGGCAACTGCGAGCCCTTCGCGGCGGCCAAAGGTCACTATGACGGGAATGTGGATGCGGCAATCAATCCGGAGGCGAACGTCACACCGGGATTAGGGAACCATCCCTACCATCTCGGCGATCTTCAGAACCTGTCCGTGAACGACGACCGGAATGGGTCGCTGTATACGATCACGAGTCGGGTGACCTTGTCCGAGGGCCTGAACACCCTCTTCGATCAGGATGGGAGTGCCTTCATTATCCATGAGTTTGACGATAAGTATCTGCCGGACCCGACGACAAAGGATGCGCCGGGCGGTCCCCGCATCGCGTGCGGTGTGATTGTGAAGGAATAGGCGAGAGACCGGCCAGCAAGAGAGCCGGATGAGATAGGCGGGAACGTCGCGGTCAGAAGTTCGAAACCCCTCACACATCGAACTTCGGATCGCGACCTCCCTCGCACCTTGCCAGTCTTGCTCAGCTGTCCTGCGGAGATATTCGCTCCTTGCTCCAGCCCGCATTACCCATGAGCGTTTCTGCACCTGTCTCGCTTTTCTCGCAAGTCTCGCTTCTCTCGCCTCTCATCTAGTTTCTGTGGCTTCCCGCAACAACGGCAGGATCGGCGCTGTGGCTTTTCGCTCCATGGCGGTTTGAGTCTGACGACAAATCATGTGATTTGACAGGTGAAATGATGGGCAGGTTGTCCATGTGAGTGGCACGCTCTTGGCACAAGGGAGGGGCATGATATGGCTGCTATCGGCGATTCTCGGGCTGACTCTGCTCGCAGGCTGTGCAGGCGAAAGCGATCGGGCCAGGACCGAGGACTTTCGGGAGGCCGACCAAACCTGCCGCGCTGCAATAGAATTCGCTCCGCCTTCTCCGGAAACTATTCCAGGCAGCCAGCTTGGTGAACAGATCCGGCTTGGCTATCAGATTGTCGTCAATACACAGGAGTACGCCCGGTCCTATGTCGGCAATCGCCTCAACTGCACCAACTGTCATCTCGACGGAGGGCTCAATCCGAACGCCGCCTCATTCGTCGGTCTTGCTGCGGTCTATCCCGAGTATCGAGCCCGCAGCGGGAGAGCGAACACACTTGCCGATCGTGTGAACGAGTGTTTTGAGCGGAGCCTCAATGGACGAGCGCTTCCGCCGGACAGTTCCAAGCTGCAGGCCGTCGTGGCCTATATCACCTGGCTCTCGCGCGGAGTACCGAGCGGAGCAACGTTGCCATGGCGAGGTCTCCAGCGTATTGAGTCACGGCGACCTCTCGATCCCGCCAATGGGAAGCAGGTCTTTGCGAATAAATGTGGTTTCTGTCACGGATCGGACGGCCAGGGGACGATGGCGGCGCCGCCGGTCTGGGGGCCGCAGTCCTATAACATTGCCGCAGGTATGGCACGGGTGACGGTGGCTGCCGCCTTCATCAAATCGAATATGCCGCGTAGCTGGGGTTGGAGCCTGTCGGACGATGACGCGTACGATGTCGCTACGTTTATCAACGCCCAGCCGAGACCGGATTTTCCCGACAAAGTGAATGATTGGCCGAAGGGCGGTAAGCCTGTGGATTCACCGTATTAGTACGTGAGACGTGAAAGGTTAACCGTTACACGTGAAGCGTGAGGAGAAGCCGCAATGAAACTTACCGTCGCCTACCATGGCGGAACTCGGTACGACATCACGAGCGGCAAGCACCGGGTCGTCACGGATCAGCCGGTCGAAGATGGAGGACAGGATGCCGGGATGAGCCCGGTCGAACTCTTCGTCGGTTCACTGGCCGGTTGTGTCGGTTATTTCGTGGGCCGTTACTGCGACCGCCATCAGATCTCGACTAAAGGGTTGAGTGTCGAGGCTGAATGGACCATGGCGGAACAGCCGCACCGGGTGGGCCAGATTACACTGGCGATTCACTTGCCGCATCGCATTACGGCCGAACAAAGCGAACGGCTTCTCAAAGTGGCGCATGGCTGCACCGTGCATCAATCTCTCGCGGTGCCGGCCGGCGTGGCGATCGAACTCAATCCCCATCGCGGGGAAAAGCCATCGTGAAAGGAGTGGCGGCATGAATGTGAAATGGCGGGTGGTCATTGGAAGCGCAGTACTTGCGCTGGCGGGGCTGATGTCGTTCCCTTCTCTCCTGTTCGCGAGCGATCAGCCGCTCGCGAAGGACATCATTCAGCAAACCTGCGTGCAATGCCATCGACTGGAAGGTCAGCCGGATTCGCGCTTCAATCTGAAGGCGCCCGACCTCATGTGGGCCGGCAGCAAGTATCAGCGGTCCTGGTTGATCCGATGGCTGACAGGCAAAGAAGGGCCATTGTATGCCAAGGGCTACCGATGGGATCTGACTGAGGTTCCGTCCAAGCATCCGATGGTCACCGAGTCGGAAGCCGACGCCATCGCCGACTACTTTGCCGAGCACAACAAGGATCCGCGCGTGAAGGTCGGCGCGTTTGATCTGTCGAAAGTGACGAAGTTCGAGGCTGCGTTCGGCGGCATGGCGTACAAGGCGCATGCCTGCCTCGGCTGTCACATCATCGAAGAACACGGCAAGCTCATCGGCGGTCCGCAGAGCGCGTCGCTCGTGGCAGCCGGGCAGCGGTACGACAAGGATTGGCTTTTCCGTTTCGGGAAAAATCCACAAGACTTCACGCCGCACAGCGGTGAGTTTTTGGCCGACGCGACAGAGCCGCAGCTCCGCGCGGTCATAGGGTTTTTAATGGTGCAGGGAGTGAAGGACTTCAACTACTACGAGCCGTGGACGAGTTCTGAGTTCGGGACGGCCAGCGCGGAACGCGGGAACGTGATTTATAAAGAATATTGCTCGCAATGCCACGGAGCGACGGGCAAGGGGGATGGCCCTGCAGCCTCAGGCCTGGAACCCAAGCCGGCGATTCATGCCAACATTCCATTTGAGAAACTTCCGATGGAGTATCTCTACAACGTCATCAATCATGGCGGGCCGGCAATCGGCAAGTCGCCGAACATGCCCTATTGGAATTTGACGATCGGTCAGCAGGGCGTGGCTGATGTGATGGCGTACTTGAAAGTGACGTTTAAGGGAGTGCCGGACATGGCGGCTGCTCCGAGCGGAGTCTGCGTGCAATCGCGCAAGACGGCAAAAGCGCCGGAAGAATTCTTGGCCAAGACAAATCCGCTTCCCGCGTCAGGCGGAGCAATTCAGGCAGGGAAGACACTCTACTCGAAGACAGCCCAACCTGTTGCGTGTGTGATGTGCCATGGAGAACAGGGTGACGGGAAGGGAATTATGGGGGCAGCGTTGATCCCGTCGCCGCGCAACTTCACATGCGGGTCGATGATGAAAGACATTCTCGATGGTCAACTGTTCTGGATCATCAAGAATGGTTCACCGGGGACGGGGATGATGCCGTTTGTCGGGTTGCCGGATGAGCAGGTGTGGCAGATGATTCACTACGTCCGGTCGCTGGCGAAGTAGGGCCAGGTGTAGGGGTAAAGGGGGAAGGAGTAGGAAGTAAAAGAGCGCGAACGACGATCGATAAGTCAGAAAGGACTGAAAGATGCCGACACCACAGCCAGGGGTGCTCTCCGCAGGGGGGCCGCATGCGTATTTTTTGACGTTCACGGTTGCCGGCGGCGCAGAGCGCACAGCTCTGAGCAGGGCAATACGGGATAGTCTTTCATCAGCGCGGGTTCTGGCTAAGAAAGCGAAGACGGCCAGGCTTCAATGTACTCTCGGCATCGGCTCGGAACTCTGGGACCGGCTCTCGCCGGCGAGCCGCCCTGCCGGACTCCGACCGTTCCGTGCCGTCACAGCCAATGGGCGAGTCGCACCGGCGACGGGAGGGGATTTGTTTCTGCAGATTACTTCTGGCCGTCATGACCTCAATCTCGATCTCGCGATGGGACTGGTGCGACGACTGCAGCCGGTGGCGACGATGACTGAGGAGATCCATGGGTTCCGGTATCTGGACTCACGGGACTTGACCGGATTCATCGACGGAACCGAGAACCCCAAGGGAAAGGCGAGGGCTGCCGCGGCCCTGATCGGGGAAGAGGACCGGCCATTTTCGGGCGGCAGTTACGTCGCGGTCCAGCGCTATGTTCATGATCTTGAACGATGGCGAAAGTTGGACGACCAAGAGCAGGAGCAGATCATCGGAAGGACGAAGCGGGGAAGCGTCGAGTTGTCTAAAACGAAAAAGCCCCGGACGGCCCACATCAGCCGAGTCGTGATCGAGCGCGATGGCGCGGAGTTGCAAATCCTTCGGCAGAGCTACCCCTGGGGGACGGTCCGAGAAGCGGGGCTCTACTTCGCCGCCTACACGAAGTCCCTCGATGTCTTCGATGCGATGCTGGCCCGGATGATGGGGACGACGGGCGACGGGCTGCACGATCGCCTCATGGAATTCAGCCGAGCCGTCACCGGCGCGACATTCCTCGTGCCTTCCATCGAGACGCTATCATCTCTTAAGTAATGACGGTATGACGAACGGAGGAGTGTGACACCATGGCGACATTTATTATTTCCGGCAGCCGGGGCACGGACGATCCCACCATGGCGACCTTGCCATTCATGGCGGCGAAAGTTGCGAAGGAACAAGGGCATGAGGTCGTCCTCTGGCTCTGGAATGAGTCCGTGACGCTCGGACGCAAAGGAACCGCGGATCATGTGACGGGGGTGAATCTGACGCCGCTGAAAGATCTGCTGGCAGCCGTGCAAGCAGCGAATATTCCCATTTGGGTCTGCGGGGCCTGCGCCGTGGCGCGGCAGATCGGCGCCGGGGATCTCGTCGTGGGTGCGACGATCAAGGGCATGCCGGACTACATCAAGGCCGTCGCCGAACGTGACCGCAACGTAGCATTCTGATTCCGCATCGAAGGAAGTAATCATTCGGGATTGGCGTGAAGCCGTGATGTCTCCAAGGACTCCTTAGCCCGGACTAGTTCTGTGCCTTCCCGGATTTTCCCATCGGTGCATTTCGCCTCAGTTTCCCGCCTTTAACGTTGCAAGACTCCCCACTCTGTCGGCACAACGAACCGAAATCGATCTCTCCGTTGCCGAACCCGCTGTTAATACTGCCCCATCCGGCACTGCGCGTATCGTCCGATTGGCACAGAGGTTGCTGATTCGTACTGATGAGTTGTGAAACGCGACTGCCGAAATAATGAGCACCTCGGACATGAGTCGATGAGAGAGCACAGAAATGTATACGATCGACGAATCCATAACGAAACGGCTGTCTCGAACCTACTAGAAGAGCGATTCTGAGACCTGGGATGTGATTCACCGTGATCCGCTGCCCCGTTGCTGGATCAGGCGGACGAATTGTAGCCATTCAACACTATGAAGGAGGGTGTTATGACGACGCTGGCGAGACCGGGTGTTCCTGTCGGGGGGTTCAAGACTGTCGGACAAATTCATGCGACGAACGATCTTGTATTTCAACGAAACCAGAACGCAATGGGAGTGGCCGTCGAGTTATTGTCCACGCATACGCCGGGAGCGCCGGTGGTGGACGAACGGGGCGAATTCATCGGGTTCGTCAGCGAGTTCGATATCCTTCGCGCGCTCGAGGCGAAGAAGGATTTGAACCGGTTGACGGCAGGTGATGTCATGGCCAAAGACCATATCTCGGTTACGGAGGACACCAGCATCGACGAAGCCGTGAAGATTATGGAAGAGAAGCGATTGCTCAACCTGCCGGTCAAGATAAACGGTACGGTGGCCTATTCGATTACGCGACACGATCTGCTGCGGGCCTGGATCGGCCTTGGAGTCGATATCGAAACCAATAGTGCCCCGTAAGGTGTGTCTGAGCGAGCGGGACTGACCCGGGTCCGGCGGGTGACACCGTCTGTGCCGCTGGCTCGATTAGTCGCAACAGACGGTCAAAGGAGCGAGGTGATGAAGGCGAATATATTTCCGTTGATAGTCGCAGTGGTTTCTCTTGCCATCCCCGCCTGGGCAGCCGAACGGCACATGATGCAGCAGTTGGTGCCGGCCGACAAACTGACCGAAGCGCGGGCACTCACGAGCCCGTTGGCGAGTTCCGCGGAGGCTGTCGAGCAAGGCAAATCGCTCTACAACGGGAAGGGGGCCTGCTTCAACTGTCATGGGAAAGACGGAGGCGGCGATGGACCGTTGGCAGCCCAGCTCAACCCATCGCCCCGTAACTTCCAGCACCACGGATTCTGGCGTCATCGCACGGAAGGCGAAGTCTTCTGGGTGATCAAGAACGGATCGGCCGGTACAGGCATGGTGGGATTTAGCGGGCAACTGACCGATACGGAAATCTGGAGCGTCATCCAATACATACATACGTTCAGCGGTGAGCATGGGCCCGGCATGATGGGAAACGGACAAGGGATGGGACCCATGATGGGATCAGGTGGCGGCATGGGCGGTATGGATGGCATGGGCAGACGGTAGCCTGGCTGTTGCATCGATGCAGGTTGCTCCTAGCCCCCTCAACTCAATAACGATTCATCTCCTGCTTCACTGGTTCTACAGTGATGCATACTTCACGCGCAAGGCGGGTTGTTGTCTTGTGCGCCAACCCATTTTTCCCCTAAGACCCGGAGTACTCCAGCTGCGGGCTTCCCCTCTTATGGGTGAGTGTTGTAGCTGAGACAATCACTGATAGTGCATAGCAACAGATGAAAAGCGGGGCTATCGGTGGTAATCTCTTTACCTGATTGAGAGAGGCGTATGATGTCTTGGAGAATCTCTCTACCATTCCGATTCGTATTCTGAGGAGGAAAAATGAATGCATCGGTTATTGCCGCTTCGCTTGCCGCCACCCTGATTATCTTTCAGCCTGTGTGGGCGCATACTGACGAACAACTGGATACGATGTCATCGCCACATGGCGGGCAAGTCCGCGCGGCAGGCCCCTATCATCTCGAACTCATTGCCAAGGACGGAGAGCTGGCATTGCATGTGACCGATCACACATGGCAAGCGATTCATACCGATGGGGGAGAGGGGAAGGCAACTATCCAACAGGACAAGGCCGGGAACAAAATCACCGTCAAGCTGGAGCCGTCACAACAGAATATGCTGACGGGTAATGGCGAGTTTCAGGTCAGCCCTGAGACAGTGATCGTGGTGTTCGTCAAGTTGCCGGGACAGGATGCGTATGGCGCGCGATTTACCCCGCTGAAGCCAAAGACTGTCAAGGCGGGAAAGAAATCGGTTGAAAGCCATGATCATGACCTTCATCAACACCACCATTGAGAGGTGAGCGTGGTCGTTTTTGCGCAGGGGTTACGATCAGAATTGCGCCCCCAACCCAACTCTTCATCGGTAAGCGACATTCATGTCTCCACTATTATATAGCTGGAACCCGGCCCTAATCGGGAGAGTCGTGCCTGGCACCCTTTGTCTTGTATTGTCAGTGGGCTGGCTGGCGATTGAGTCTGAGATGAATGTCTGGGCCGAAGCCCCACCGGTGCCCAAAAGCACAAAGACGGAAGGCGATGCTGAGCGGGGCAGAGCAGTCTTCAACGGAAAGGGCGTGTGCTACTACTGCCATGGCATTGACGGGAACAAAGATCAACGACCTCAACTCACAGCCGATACCGCTGCGCTCATCGCGCAACTCAATCCTCCACCCGCCGATCTGAGAAATCCGAAGACGCTCTATTTAACGTCCGATAAGCAACGCGCGCACGCAATCCGAGAAGGACACCCGGGCACCGGCATGTTTCCAGATACGACCATGACGGATCAGGAGCTCGTCGACACGCTGGCGTACCTTGCCATCCTGCGACATGAGGGCTCGTTAAAGAAATAGACTCCAGGGATAAGCTCATCGACGAACTGCCGCTTGTACATTCCCTGCCCATCTTCAACGCACCACGAGCACCGAGCAGCCGGCCCGATGCACGATTCCGTGCGAGACCCCGCCGAGCAGGAATCGTTCGAACCCCTTTCGCCCATGGGAACCGACCACGATAAGGTCGTGACTCTTTCCCACGTCGCACACAGTCGCGACGGGATCGCCTTGGCGAATATCGGTAGACACGGTGACGTGCGGGCTTGCCAACGCTCTAGCTGTCTCGTTCACGACCTGTTCGGCATGCCGCTGACTGTGCTCGGACCAGTCCTTGAGTCCTGCCATCAAACGCTCATTGACCGTTTGGAGTGAGGGAACAACCGAAAGTACGGTGACCGCGACGGGGTTCTTGAAGGGGTGCGCGGTCAGCCAAGTGTGCAGACGAGTCGCGTCCTCGCGATCTTCCACTGCCACGAGGATGCGGGCGATGGGGCGAGCTGTCCCTTTCACGATCAAGGTCGGCACCGTGGCATGGAGCAGGACACGGTGCGAAATGCTGCCGGCAAACATTTCCGTCATCCGACTGTGATCGTGCGTGCCCATTGCGATGAGATCGGCCTTGACCGCGGCGGCGCTGTCGAGGATGAAGGCAGCAGGGTGTTGGACTTCGCACATCGTTCGGACAGAGGGGATGTCCGGCGGTAGCAGGGTGCGGCAGCGTTCGACAGCCTGGTGGCCGGCATCCATCAAGGCCTGCCGGAACTCGTCGTAGCCTTGAAGATTGACGGCTCCGGCCACAAGGGGAGACTGGAGCATGCCGAGATCCACGCCATGCACGAGCACGACGTCGTCCGGCCGGTAGAGCAACCCGATTTGTTCCACGGCGGCAAAGGCTTCGTCCGACCAATCCACCCCAACTAGGATTCTCACTGCAGCCTCCCATTCAGAATAATGGATGCGGTGCCGTGCCGAACGGCAAGACCCGTGGCGTTTCGCCGGCATGTCCGCGAGTGCGCCAGACGCCGCTCTCACGTGTCAAATTGAGACCAGGGTTCAGCGGGTCCAGGTGACCCGTACGAATTGTTCATCCTGGTCGTAATGCAACGCCAGTTCCCCGTGGTAAGCGTGTTTCAGCTCCTCGCCGATTCGCCGGGGCAGATGGGTGTCGGTCGTCGAAATGACCAGGTCCTCGGGCTGTAATTCAATCGCCATGATCCGAGAGAGCGGGTGTTCCTTTTTCTCCTTCTCCTCCGTGTTTTTGACGACGCCGATCAGCTGTTCGTGCTGGGTATCTTTGAACGATCCTTTGATCGTGACAAGGCCCATGGGGTATTTGTCGTGGATCCGATGGCACGCCGGACAGAGAGTCTCGTGCGCGCCTGAGGGTCTCGCATCCCAGGTCCACCGCCCGTTACGAAAGACCGCCCCGCATGTTGGACAGACAGTGGGTTCCTTGAGTTTCCCCTGCAGTTTATAGGTATCGTGTTCGTACTCCTGATACGTTTGGTCTCTGCGAGTCCCCAAGCCTGACGGGATCTTGGAATGTGTGGACATGATACGGCGCACCTCCGTGGCTGACGATTCGTCTTACGGGGCCGGTGAGGAGGGTGTGCGTTCGAGCATCGCCTCCTCGGCCAGATTCAGGTATCCCAGTACGTCGGCATCTTCGACTTGCGTGAAGTCCACGAAGAAATTCCCCACAGCCTCGAACGGATCCGGCGTCATGAGCACCACTAACTCGTCCACAAGCGCGTTGACTTCACGGATTGTCGACGGGGGTCCGACAGGAATTGCTCCCACCAGACGGTGGGGCTGCAAACTGCGAATGGCAAGTGCCGAGGCCATGAACGTCGAGCCTGTTGCGATACCGTCATCAACCAAGAGCACGGTACGGCCCGTGAGATGTGGGAGCTGCCGGCCTTGCCGATACAGGTTACTGCGCCTGACGATCTCAGCCTCTTGCACATGAATGAATCGGTCCAGCTCAGATCGGGATAAACCAAAGGAACTGACCGCTTCTTGATTCAGATAGCGCGATCCCGTCTCGGCCACCGCTCCAATCGCATACTCGGGATTGCCGGGGGCGCCGATCTTTCGGGTAATAAACACATCCAGCGGGAGATGGAGGGCGAGGCTGAGTTGGTAGCCCACTGCCACTCCGCCTCGGGGAAGGGCCAGAATGAGACCCCGAGGGTCGTTCCGATACTGCAACAATTCAGCGGCAAGCCGTCGGCCCGCTTCTTCACGGTTCCTGAAAACCACTGAGGCTCCTTATTTTTCTCCCTGCCGTGGATGTTCCTGCGGAGCCGTCCGCATAGTGTTCCGCAGCCTCTTCGGTCGCTCTCAGGATACCTTCACCTCGATCGATTTCGGCTTCGCCTTTTCCGACTTGGGCAGGCGTACTCTCAATACGCCGTCTTTGTATTCCGCGCTGACCTTGCTACCGTCGGCATCTTCCGGCAACGTGAAGCTTCGCATAAAGCTCCCGTAAGCCCGCTCGACACGGTGATATTTTTTCCCTTTTTCCTCCTTCTCATACTTCCGCTCGCCGGAGATGCTCATCACGTCGTCCTGGACCGTCAGTTTGACGTCTTCTTTCTTCACTTCCGGCAGATCCGCCTTGATGAGATATTCCTTGTCGTCCTCTGTAATATCGACAAGCGGCGACCATTCGGCGACGGTCATGGCTTCCTTCCCAGCCTCGGTTCGAACCGCGGGGCGACCTAAATAGGTCGAGAGGCGCTGCTCCATATCCTCCAAATCTTTGAAAGGGTTCCATCGTGACATCGGTTCCCAACGAGTTAACGCAGACATAAAATAACCTCCTTGTGATTAAGATGGGAGTGAGCGTCGATCCGGCCGACCGTCCTGCCGGTGCGGGACGGTCAATGTATACATGCCACGGCCCCTGGGCACGAGTGTGATCTCGCCGCTTCGGCTCAAACGGTCCACAGCGAGAAACACTTGGTTCCACGTAAGATTGGTGCATTGACGCGTGATTTCTTCGATGTCGCAGGCATGGGCATTGTGCAGCATGTCGATCACTTGATCTTCCACGATCGTATGTAGTGCCATGCGCCACCCCTGAGGGGAACAGAATGCGTTCTTGGAGGAATAGAAATGCATCGTCGGTGCCACAGGATGTTGGCGCCGAATGAGTA
>CBDDRH010000210.1:0-5668 GCA_965233025.1 uncultured bacterium | reverse complement strand
TGCCCTTCCGCTCTGGTGGCTCTTCGATCCACAGGCCAGTCAGATGCAGTTCACCGAGCATGTCGCCTGGATCGCGGCCCCGCCCATTTACTACAGCCTGGGTCTCGACGGAATCAGTCTTCCGCTGGTGTTGATGACCGCCGGGATCATGCCCCTCTGCGTCTTGGCATCCTGGAATGCGATCACCACAAGAGTCCGGGGTTTCATGGCCGTGTTGCTGGTGATGGAAACGGCTATGGTGGGTGTATTCGTCGCGTTGGACTTCGTGCTGTTCTACGTGTTTTGGGAGGCCATGTTGATTCCGATGTACCTCCTGATCGGCGTCTGGGGAGGGCCTAACCGGCTCTATGCGGCCATCAAGTTTTTTCTGTACACCCTCGCAGGGAGCGTGCTCTTGCTCGTGGCCATCCTCGTCCTGTACTTTTATGGAGGGCACACGTTCGACATCCTCGCTTTGAGCCAGGGCACCTACCCAGCGTCGCTGCAAACGTGGCTGTTCTTGGCATTCTTCGCCGCCTTCGCGGTGAAGATCCCCATGTTCCCCTTTCACACGTGGCTTCCAGACGCTCACGTCGAGGCTCCGACCGCCGGCAGCGTCATCCTCGCCAGCATCCTGCTGAAAATGGGCGCCTATGGATTCCTGCGATTCAGTTTGCCGATGCTGCCGGATGCCAGCCGCGACTTTACGCCCATGATGGTCGCGCTCTCCATCATCGCAATCATTTACGGCGCCTATATGGCGCTGGCACAAGTCGATCTCAAGAAACTGATCGCCTATTCGAGCGTGAGCCACATGGGGTTCGTCAGCCTTGGCCTGTTTGTCTTGAACCAACAAGGCATCGAAGGAGCCGTCCTCCAAATGGTCAACCATGGAATTACGACCGGCGCGCTGTTCCTCTGCGTCGGCATGATCTATGAGCGCACCCATAGCCGGATGATCGCCGATAATGTCGGATTAGCCGCGCCGATGCCGAAGTATGCCGCCCTCTTGGTGATTTTCGCCTTGTCTTCGCTCGGTCTCCCTGGCACCAATAGTTTTGTCGGAGAATTCCTCGTGCTCGTCGGCACGTTCCTCTGGAGCAAGATCGCGACCGCCTTTGCGTCGTTGGGCATTATTCTGGCCGCCGCGTATCTTCTCTGGATGATCCAGCGAGTGGTCTTCGGGGTCCCATCTCCGCACCACCTTCCGACACTCAGGGATCTCAACCGACGGGAACTTGCCACACTGGTGCCGCTGGCTCTATTGGTATTTTGGATCGGGCTCTATCCCAATCCGCTCGTGAGTCGAATGCATCAGAGCGTGACCAACACGATTGACTCCATGTCCCGCGTGAAAGTGGCGCCGACCGCCCCTCCCTCTGCCGGAGAGAGAGGGCCACTGTTGGCGGACAGCGGAGCGCAGCTGACGACTCAAGGCACATTGCGATGAGTCTGTACGGCACTGACCTCTTAGCCATACTTCCCGAGCTCATTGTCGTCGTCACGGCCTGTCTCGTCATCGTGTTGGACCCCCTCACCCCAGCCTCGCGGCGAGATATCCTGGCCTGGCTGAGTGTAGGCGCCCTCGCCCTCTGTATTGGAATCACCGGTCAGCAGATCAGCGTGCTGAATGTCCGGGTGTCCGCATTTAGCGATCTGGTGGTGATCGATGCCTATGCCAGATTCTGGAAAATCGTCCTCTATGGCGTGACAGGGCTGACCATTTTTCTGTCGCTGCCCTATCTGAAAGCGGAGCGCATCCACCTCGGCGAGTACTATGGGTTCATCCTCCTCGCCCTTTCCGGCATGATGGTCATGGTCTCCAGCGCCGACTTGCTGACGATCTATCTCGGCACCGAGCTCATGTCCCTCTCGCTCTATGTCATGACCGGACTCAACCGGTCTAAACCGCGTTCGTTGGAGGCCGCAGCCAAATACTTCGTCCTGGGCGCCTTCTCCTCAGGGATTCTTCTGTACGGCATCTCCTTACTTTACGGCGTAGCCGGCAGCACCAAGTTGATATCGATCGCAGGTGCTATTGGAACCCGCGGTGTGGACGATCCCCTTGTGTTGATCGCCACGATCATGCTGGCAGTTGGCTTCGGCTTCAAGCTCGCCGCAGTGCCGTTCCATATGTGGACGCCCGACGTCTATCAAGGCGCTCCGACCTCCGTCACAGCCTTCATGGCGGTCGCAGCAAAAGCTGCCAGTTTCGCCGCATTCATGCGTGTCTTCGTCGAAGGGCTCGGCGGGCTCAAGGCAGATTGGTCGCTCCTGTTCCTGCTCATCTCCATCGCCACCCTGGTGCTCGGCAATGTCGTTGCCATCGTGCAGACCAACATCAAACGGATGCTGGCCTACTCCAGCATCGCCCATGCCGGCTACGCATTGATCGGCTTTGTCGCGGCGGCCCGTGGGGTCGGCGCATCCGGGGCCACGCCCGGTCTTGCGAGCGTCATGATCTATCTCACCCTCTATACCTTCATGACGCTCGGCGCGTTCGCCGTCATCGGCATGCTCAGGAAAGGTGGGGTCGAGGGAGAAGAGATTGATGATTTCGCAGGACTCGCAAAGCGCCAGCCGCTCGCGGCTTTTCTCATGCTGATCTTCATGGCCTCACTCGCGGGGATTCCGCCGACCGCAGGCTTCATCGGAAAACTCTATGTGTTCATGGCGGCAGTCGAAGCAGGATTGGCCTGGCTCGCCGCCATCGCCCTGATCTTTGCCGTCGTATCGGCCTACTACTACATGCGGGTGGTGATGGTCATGTATATGCGCGATCCGAATCTTTCTTCCGACGCGACGCCAGAGCTTGTGACCTCACCGGCCTTATCGTTCGTATTGGCCTGTGCCGTCGCGGGCGTGATTTTCTTCGGCCTCTTTCCCAACCCTCTCGTCAGCTTCGCGCTCCAATCTGTCCTGACGCTCAAATAAAGGGGGAGTGGGTGCCGACTGGTCCTCCACTCCCACGCCTCACGCGGTACCCCTTCCACGGCGTTCCAGAGCGGAAGCCTTCCGGTATTCCCGTCGCCGTAGTCTGACGACCACGGTGCGGTGGTCAGTACCGGCTTTCCTTCTCTGGACGCCGGGCGGGGACCCCACCGCTCCCGGCGAAGTTCGTTTTGGACCAGCCGGCACCCACGGAGAGGAACGTGTAAGAGTTAAGGCCAATGCCTCAAACTTGAAATCCATCTCAAAACTAAACTTGCGTTGGGATTGGAAGTTTACGAGCCTGCGATTAATGTCTTTCTCAACAAGTCTTCATGAATGATGCGGGGTGAACAGGTGCACGAGAGAGAAACTCGTGCTACGTTGATGGCAAGTCCATTACCCCTATGCAACCCATTCGCTTTCTCCTAGACCTTGCACGATCGTTTCTGCGCCATGGGTGCGCCAGTCTCGCGGCCTCGCTTGCCTTTTTCTCCTTGCTCTCCCTCTTTCCGCTCGTCTTCCTTTTGCTCTACGGCCTCAGTTTCGTGGTGAGTCAGGACGTGATCGGAGAGCAGGCTCTCCTCAGTTTTCTCAAAGGCTTCCTTCCCTCGGTGGGAGAACATGTCGTCACGGAGTTGCATCGGGTGAGCGCCTTGGAAACCGTTCGGTGGGCTGTGTTCCTGACGTTCGTCTGGTTCGGCACGCTGGTGTTCTATGAACTCGACTATGCGTTGAATGTCGTCTTCGAGAGCACCTGGCGCCGCCATCCCCTCATCTCAACCGGCATCGCTGTCGCCTCGCTTGCGGTGACCGAACTCGTACTGCTGCTCTCCTTCGGCGCGACCCAGATCGTCAACTTCTTAACGGGGTATGCGCCAAGACTTTGGGGGCTCGATCTCCTGGCCCTCGCAGCCCACGACCTGTTTCTTACCTATACGCTTCCCTTTGCACTGGCCTTCTTCGCGGTCACGGCGCTCTATCGGCTCGTTCCTCGACGGAGGCCGCACTGGCGTGAGGCGATGATCGGGGCTCTGACGTTCAGTCTTCTCTGGATCGCAGCCAAACTCTTATTCGTGACCTATAGCACCTATGCGACGGTGTACGCCCATCTCTACGGTTCCCTCTTGGAAATCATTCTGCTCCTGTTATGGGTCTACTACTCCGCGGCTCTCTTGCTGCTCGGCGCCGAAGTTGCGCACCGTCTCCAACAACGGACGCAAGCACTCTCAGCCGCAGCCACGAAAACCTCTCAGTCAGACCAACCCTTGCCGAATAGTCCGTCAGCATAAGAAGATCGTTGATGGGTTTGTTTGGTGTGTCTTGTTTATTTGGTTGAACAAAACTAACCAGATAAACCAAACAAACCAGACCAACAAAATGAACCAAATCTGGCTGTCGGCTTCCGGACTTTTGCTGGCGGGGATATCCCTTCGTGGATAGAATGGCAACTGACACTATTAAGGGAACCGCCTCATGCCTGAAGATTTCGGCAAAGACATGCTTATGCTCGGTGGCACCGTGGTTGGCTTTATCGCGGCGTTACTGACTCTCATGGAGAAGCTGCTGGATGTCAAAAGCCGGGTGACGTCGCTGACATCGAAGAAGGAACGAAAATCACCCTCCACAACCGAACGTCCGGCCTCTGGCTCGCCTTCCACAATCGATTTCTATTCGTCGAAGCCCTTCCGTGGCATCTCCTATCTCCTCTTGTACGAAACCAGCGTCATCGTCGCAGCAGGGCTGCTGCTTAACTATGTCGGGCTCACGTTGAGTCGGCATCTGGAGAGCATCCTGTTCCTTGATATGACGGGAACCGCGCTGGTTGCCTTCCTCTTGGGTCCCTGGTGGGGAGCCATCGTGGCCCTCCTCTCGAATTCCGCCGTGAACTGGTTATTGTATCCGGAAACCGGCGCGGATGTCGTGATTTTCCCCTGGTCGCTGGTGAGCATGGCCGGCGCCTGTTATTGGGGTTGGATGGCCAGACAAACAGGCTTTCAAAAATATCTTCGAGCGGGGCGCAATTCCGCCATGTCTCATGCCTGGTTTCTCTATGCCTTTGGCGTTGGCGGCGCGATCGTCATGAGCCTGCCGGGAACCTTTGTCCAAGCTGCGCTGCATGAGCAAACGACCTTTGCCTTAAACCCTGACGTTGCCGAATCGGTGAGCCAACGCGTACTCCAATGGGAACGCACAGCGCACCTCTATTTCGAATCCCTCTTGGGAATTACCTGGGGGGACAGTCTAAGTTGGTGGATTGTGAATTGGTTCCAGAACTGGGTCCGCTATATTCCTGACAAAACCATGAGCGCCGCCATCGCGCTCGTGGTCCTCAAGTACGGCTACCCCTTATTTGAACGAGAGTTGATTCATGGGGGACCCGAGGGCGAACGTCCGAACGATGAGCGTATCCTGCCGCTGGTGCTGGGGTTGCTCTACGCGCCCTCTTTCGCCGCCTTGCTCAGTAGTGAAACCTACGGAGGAGCGGCCTACTGGCCTTTGTGGGGATTGCCTTGGCTATTGATTCTGGGGGGCTATGGCTATTTGCGTTACTGGGGCACCGGCGAGGCCGCGTTGAAGGCAGCCAAACTTCAACGAGCTGATCGCTATGCCCGCGCGTTGAAACAGATCGGGCGGGAAGCCTCCCATGAATTCTGCAAGCGGTTGACGTTCGTGACGCTGATCGCAAGCCTGCTCTTTGCCCTCTGCCTCCCCATTCTTTTGACAGACTTTTATCGCGCCACCTTCAAATTCTTCTGCG
>CBDDRH010000209.1:0-14872 GCA_965233025.1 uncultured bacterium | reverse complement strand
TAGTTCCCATTGTTATTGAGACAACCAATCGAGGCGAACGCGCCTACGATATTTACTCTCGGCTCCTGAAAGACCGGATCATCTTTCTTGGCGCGCCGATCGACGACATCTTTGCCAACCTGATTATTGCCCAGCTCTTGTTCCTCGAAGCGGAGGACCCAGAAAAAGACATCAATCTCTACGTCAACTCCCCCGGAGGAAGCGTCACGGCAGGATTGGGAATTTATGACACCATGCAGTATGTGAAACCCCCGATCAACACGATCTGCCTGGGCCAGGCCGCCAGCATGGGGGCCTTCTTACTCACCGCCGGAACCAAAGGCAAGCGATTCGCCCTGCCGAATGCGAGGGTCATGATTCACCAGCCTATGGGCGGGTTTCAGGGGCAAGCCACTGAAATCGACATTCATGCCAGAGAGATCTTGAAAATCCGCGAACGACTCAATGAGATCATGGCGAAACATACCGGCCAGCCTCTGGAGAAGATCTCCCTGGACACCGAACGGGACTACTTCATGTCGGCAGAAGAAGCCAAACGATACGGTCTCATCGACGAAGTCATCACACGACCGCCGAAGCTCCTCAAGGCCGTCAGTGGCGACACAGGAAAAGACGGGGCCAAGGACAAGTAACAGGGGAGGACTCATGGCGAAGCCGGATAAGATGGATCGACATCTCCGCTGTTCGTTCTGTGGAAAGAGCCGCGACGAAGTCCGCAAATTGATCGCTGGGCCCACCGTCTACATCTGCGACGAATGCGTCAACCTCTGTAACGACATCATTGCCGAGGATTGGGAAGAAGCCAAAGAAGAGATTTCGTCGAAACTCAAGAAGCCGCTGGAAATTAAACACCATCTGGATCAATACGTCGTAGGACAGGAGCGGGCCAAAAAGATTCTCGCGGTGGCCGTTCATAACCACTACAAACGAATCTCGGCCAAGGACAAAGACGTTGACGACGTGCAACTCCAGAAGGGCAACATTCTCATGCTGGGGCCCACAGGTACGGGGAAAACGCTGTTGGCCCAGACCCTCGCGAAGTACCTGGACGTCCCCTTCACGCTGGCTGATGCGACGACACTCACAGAAGCAGGGTACGTCGGCGAAGATGTGGAAAACATCATTCTCAAACTCCTCCAAGCAGCTGACTACGACGTGGAGCGGGCTGAACGAGGCATCGTCTACATCGATGAAATCGACAAGATCAGCCGCAAGAGCGACAGCCCATCCATCACCCGCGACGTCTCAGGCGAAGGGGTACAGCAGGCGCTCCTCAAGCTCATCGAAGGAACCGTCGCCAACGTGCCGCCTCAAGGCGGACGCAAGCATCCACACCAAGAATTTATTCAGGTCAATACGAGCAACATTCTCTTCATCTGCGGCGGAGCCTTCGTCGGGCTCGAACACATAATCGAGCAACGCCTGAATCGCAAAGCAATGGGATTCGGAGCTGAAGTTCGCGGACGAAGCGAAGTGCGACTTGGCGAACTGTTCGCCAAGGTTCAGCCGGAAGATTTCCTCAAGTACGGATTGATCCCGGAATTCGTCGGTCGGTTGCCGGTCGTTGCCACATTGGATGAGCTGGATGAACGCGCACTCATCCGAATCTTGACCGAGCCGAGAAACGCGCTCACAAAACAGTATGAGAAACTGCTTTCCTTTGAGAAGGTCAAACTCAAATTCACGGAAGGTGCGCTCGGAGCGATTGCACGGAAAGCCTTTCACCAGAAAACAGGCGCTCGAGGATTGCGTGCCATTCTCGAAGATGTCATGTTGGATGTGATGTATGACGCCCCGTCGCAGAAGCAAATTAAGGAGGTCCTCATTACTGAGGATGCCATTCTCGGTAAACACGCGCCCATCCGAATATTCGAACAAGACAAAGACGTGAAGACCGCCTAAGTCGTTATAACTGTAGCTTTTTCTCGCCAGACCGGACGTCTACTCAGAACTCCCCAGGCCAGACTCTCCCTGGCCTGGGCGCCTCTTTACACGCTTCCCTTCTCAAATACTCTCCCCTCCTTCTGCCTAACTAACCTGTCGCGACGGTGATGACTCTGCACTTTCCCTCGACAAGATGAAATGCTGCGCTATACTTGCATTACTGATTGAACGTGGAGGACGTGTGAAATATCCCGTGTCTTCAAGCCTACGGCATAAAGGGAAAGCCCTTGACCTTGACGCAAACCGTGAGGTGATCACCCTACTGGGGATCAACGGCGAGCCCATGGGCAACCTATCTTGGGACTTCGTCATCGATCAGATTCTGGCCTATCGCAAACCTCAGGCAAACCGAGAAACCAGGAATGAGCCGCGCGTGACACTCACCTTTCGTGTCAAATACACAACCCCGGAAGGTCAGCAGTTTGAAAGTCGCGCAGGCGGCATCGGCGGAGGCGGGCTCTTTATTGAAAGCCAGAGCCCTCTACTGGTTGGCACCAAGCTTGCTCTTGAATTTTCCCTCCCAGAGCAACCGTCAGAATGGTTGACGGCTAAGGGTCTTGTAGCGTGGGTGTGTCCTAAAGCAGACCAATACACGTTTAGCCCTGGCATGGGCGTGCGTTTTACAGAGATTAACCCCGAGATCCGTAACCGTGTGCTCGAACTGGTGAAGTCCCTCCAGACCCTCGAGCAGCCAGCCTAGCAGGGTGTGAAGCAGGCTGAGGTAAGAGGTCAAGGTTGAGCGAAGATCAGACTCTTGGAATCTCAGCCTTGCCTTGATTTTTAGCCTTTCAGAAACCTGATCGATTTTTTCAACAGCCTGCTAGGGATTATCCTTCTGCAGCCGAGTCGCTCCCTATTCAATACAAGGACTTGACCATGAAGTTTGCCGTGATCGCGACAGAAGGGCATGAGGGCAAAGTCCTTGAGATGAATGCCGACCAGGAAGTGGTCACGCTTCATAGTGCCACGAAAGAACTGCTCGGCGCCCTGTCGTGGGGAACGGTTATTGAACAGATTCTTGCCGGCGACGACGACGTGCGATTCGCCCACGCACGCGCTCATCCGAGAGCCCCGCTCGCCGTGAAGGTTCGCTACACGACCCCGGAAGGCAAACAGTTCGATAGCTTAACCGGCGGCATCGGCGCAGGCGGGATGTTCATCGAAAGCAGCGCCCCGCTGGCTCCTGGGACTGAGCTATCCGTCGAATTTGCGCTACCCGATCATCCTTGGGAGAAATACAAGGCCAAAGCGAAGGTTGCCTGGGCCCGCAATAAGCCAGAACGGCATCTGCTCTTCCCTGGGATGGGCGTCCAGTTTACCAATATTGATGAAAAGGCCCGCAAAGAGCTTGTCGAACTCGTCGATGCGTTGAATCGTTCCCGCGTGACGGCTTAAGTTCCCCGTTTCGCCCAGCGACGCACCCCACTATCCGGATCCTTCACAACTGCCGTGTTGAGCGCGGCCATCGTATCGGGATCGCTCAGCGTTCCCAGCCGATAGGCCGCTTCTGCTCGTACCCCAGGCGAGGAATCTCCGACTAAACGCTCTCTGAGCCAAGGCGAGGCCGCTGCCCCTCCCCATTCACCCACCGCCGCCACAATGCCCTGACGAACCTCCGCATCGGAGTCACGTCCTGCCGCGACGAGCTTAGGGATTGATTCGCTTGAGTCGACTTGTAATAATGCCCGCACGGCTGCCCTCCTAATTGTGGCATCAGAAGATTGCAGTAATCCTACGACAGGTTGCAGTAATCGAGCACCTGGTTCGATCTCTCCGATCGCCACAACCGCCCCCTGCCTGACCGATTCGACAGGGTCCTCCAACGCCTGCGCCAACAAGACAACCATTCCACTGGTCGCTGCAGGTTTCAAGCGGCCCATGGCCAGTACCGCCGCTTCACGGACTATTGCCGTGGGATCATGCATGAGGGGGAGAACGGAGTCCACGGTTCGAGGATCGCCGATCTTGCCGAGAGATTCTGCAGCTGTTCGCCGCACCTCTGGCGACTCATCACGGAGCAACTCCAGCAAGAGCGAGACCGTGCGCTCCCTCGAGGAAAGCGGAGAGTCTTGGACACAGCCGGCGAGGCAGAGGACTAACGGGACGACCGCGCAGACTATGGTGCGAGAGGGCATGCAACAGAACCGGAGGTATGCGCTGAGCCGGCTGATGAAGACCACACCCCAGCTCACGTCTGTTTAGGCGGCTCTTCGTGCAAGGCAGGTAGTTCTTTGGCTGCTTCGATGGATTGCTGGAATTCCTTCTGGGCAGAATCCATCTCGGCTCGGATTGTCCGGATCTCGGGATCGACCGAATTTCGGACATCGGCAACAGCCTGCTTGAACGTCCGCATCGCATCCCCAAGTCCTTCTCCCAAACTCTGCATATCCCCAGGTGAAATACCGGCAGGCTGCGCAGCCTGCGTCTTCATCGCGGCCTGCTGCGCTTGCACACGGGCCACAGCATCTTTATTGACAATGGCCGACGGACGCTTCACGACTGGTTTTGCCTGGGCGCCAGCGGGAAGAGGCGGGTACTGCGCCCGCATGACCGGCGCAGGGGCAGCCGCTCGTTCTTCCATCGTCGGAGGCTGCGGGCCGTGCCCCGTCGATTGGGCTGCTGTAGAGATCAATGACCGAGCCGGTTGAGGCGGAGCCGCCATGTTGTGCATCAAGGCGGCGGTGGTCCCGGGAGTTAGTTCAGGCCCAGGCGTGTAGGGCGCCGTGGGCTTCAGAGTGACGAGAATCTGCCCCGGCGTCATCGCCGGCGCCGGTGCAACCTGGACCGTTGGTTGGCCCTGCATGGGTGCAGGTTGATGTACTTCGGTCGGTGTCGCATCCGCCGGCGGGGGGATATCGTTGACTTCTTTCTTGAATCCTCTGAGTGCTTTGCCGACTCCTTCACCGATTTGTGGGAGCTTGCCCGCTCCGAAAATGATAAGCACGATGACGAGGATAATGATGAGTTCCGAGATTCCCATGGTACCAAACATGGCGTGCTTCCTTTTCCCTAGAGGCCTGTCCGGCACATCGCCGCCGGCCCTGCCTGTTTGAGAGTCAAATCAACTCTATAGGCCAGTAGGAGGCACTGTCAAGGAAGGGAGAGGGGGCTAGATAGGATGCTGAAAAAGCCCGCCAGCTTCGTTCTCACTTCGTTCAGATCCTCAACGTAGCCCAGAGGGTACGCCTTGTATCTTGAACACGTGAGTGGCTACATGGCCGCACACTCGATCAATCTGGACGTGATAGGCCGCTACGCCTCCGGTCAGAGCCGACCGTACCGGAGCCGGGTCGTCACGTCCACCTCCATGGAGCTCGTACAGTTGCCAGGGCTTCGAGCCCGCATCCTGCAAGGCCGAGCGCACCGGGGGTCCTACCGAGAAAGGAGCCAGACATGAGCGAGACGGGAATCTTTGTCGGTGTGGATGTCTCGAAAGCCCGCCTTGATGTGGCGGTGCGTCCCAGCGGGGACATCCTGACGGTGCGTCATGACGAGTCTGGGATTGCTGGCCTGGTGGTGCGCCTCCAGGCGTGGCAGCCCGCGGCTGTGGTACTGGAGGCGACCGGCGACCTGGAATCTACCGTCGTCAGCGCCTTGGCGGCGGCGGGCTTGCCGGTGCACGTCGTCAACCCGCGTCAAGTGCGGGAATTTGCCCGCGCCACCGGGCGGCTGGCCAAAACGGATGCACTCGATGCGCAGATCCTGGCTCAGTTCGGGGAAGTGCTGCGTCCAGCGCCGCGTCCGCTGCCGGATGAGGCGACCCAGGCCTTGAGCGCCGATCGCGCGCGTCGACGACCATGGCTGGAGATGCTGATCGCGGAGAAACAGCGGCACAGCCAAGCCGCGGCACGTCTGAAACCGGGCATCGCCACGCATATCGCCTGGTTGACCGCAGAACTCCAGCGGGTGGATGCGGCCCTGACGAGTGCCATTCGACACAGCCCGGTCTGGCGTGAGCAGGATGATCTGCTGCAAAGCATGCCGGGTGGGGGGCCAGGCCTGAGCCGCACGATGCTGGCCGAGTTGCCGGAACTGGGGACCTTGTCGGCCAAGCAGCTCGCGGCGCTTGTTGGCATTGCCCCACTGAACCGTGATAGCGGGACGCTCCGCGGCAAGCGCACCATCTGGGGCGGCCGAGCGGTGGTCCGAGCGGCCCTCTACCTGGCCGCACTCGCCGCGATCAAATGGAACCCCGTCATCAAGGCCTTCTATCATCAGCTCCTCGGGAGAGGGAAGGCCAAAAAGGTGGCCTTGGTCGCCTGCATGCACAAGCTGCGTATTATCTTAAAGGCAATGGTCAAACATCGTACGCCGTGGAGGGCCAATGCCCAGCAGGCTTGACAACCAAGACAGTTGCTCCGGTCTTCACTCGCTGCGGCTTTGCTGGACAGCCTTTTTGAGCATCCTGCGTGGCATTATCTTTTGCCCTAGAAATGGGAACAATTGAGTTTTCACTGTGCCACAACGGTTTTTTCGGAAACTCCTAGAAAATCGGTACGATCTCGCTCTGCAACGGCAAACCGAACACCACCGCCTCACGCTCAGCGAGGTACACGTCCAGTTCACTCCTAATCCCAAACTCACCAGGAAGATAGATTCCCGGCTCGATAGAAAAACAAGTCTTCGGCATCAGGCGTCGGGTGTCCAGCGTCTCCAAGCCATCGATGTTCGCACCGTTGCCATGCACTTCTTCGCCAATCGAATGGCCCGTACGATGAAGGAATTGATCACCATAGCCGCTGCGCTGGATAACCTGCCGGCAGGCGTCGTCGACTTCCCATCCAAATGGGGGATGGCCGGCGGCTATTCGTGTGTGGACGAAGGTCAGTGCCGCGTCCCGGCCTTGCCTGACGCAGTCGAAAATCTCGCGCTGTTTCACCGGAACGGTCCGGCCAACGTAGCCGGTCCAGGTAATATCGGCATAGACTGAGCCGGGATCCGTTCGTTTGGCCCAAAGATCGATCAAGAGCAACGCATCACGCGTCACGTCGGCCGACCCCATCTCTGTCGGGCCATAATGGGGATCAGCGCTGTGGGCGTTGACGGCGGCGATCGGCGCACTTGACGTGACCATCCCGGCCTCGCGTATACAAGCCAATATAAACTGCTGCACTCCATACTCAGTGAGACTCCGCCCTTGCGTGATCGCCTCATGTACATGACTAAATGTCTTGTCAACAATACGCCGCAGCGCCGCGGCGGCATATTGATGCGATTCGAGTTGACGGTCTGTCCAGCGCGCTTCAAACGTCTGAATCAAATCTGCTGAACTCACCACCTCGACATCGTAACTTCTGATTAACTCGATCGTACCGGCATCCACGCGCGACACGTAGGGAACCGCGTTCAGGGGGGAATACTGCATCGCGACACGGAGGCCACCGGCGAGCAGGCGTCCAAGGATCTGTCGTTGCTGCTCCCACGACACATAGCAGTCGGCCTGTCCCGGCAAGGTATCCAGCACATGCGGCTCGATGCGATGCAGCAGCTTGACAGGCCCCCCCTGCGCCGGAATCCAGTAGTACCATCGCCTCGTCACGTGGAGGGTAGGATCGAGCTGCAGTATCCGATAGGCGAGGGGGTCGCTCCCGCGGAAATCATAGAAGAGCCAGCCGTCGATCTCGGCATCACGCAAGGCCTGTTGAATTTCGCCGACACGCTGAGGTATGGCCGTAGTCATAGCAGAAGGCATCTTATCGTCGCGTAACCAAGCCGTCAATGAGACGGTCGTTGAGGTCGGTGGTCATGCTACAATGCGCACCATGGCAGTTGAGCATGCGCCAGAGCCTTCCCAGTTCCGCGTAACGCTGTTTGTCGGACCGCAGCCGGTGGAGGGAAGACCCTTCACATTCTCCTGTGTATTTAACGTCAAGAAGCGGAGTTGGAAAGGCGGAATCCAGGTCTCCGTCATGCTTACCCAGGGTCAGATTGATACACTCAGCACCGACATTGATTTCTCCCGATGGTTGGCCCTGGCCCTAGTCGACCTTGCAGATGAAGATCGTCTCTCGCATCGGGAACGAGCCCATGAGCTGTTTATCCAAGCCGTCTGTTGGTGCAAGCTGGACCTGGCTTTGCAAACCGGCATTGCTCAAGAGAACCAAAGTCTCGAAGACACAACATGGAACGCCGAAATCAGAGACGCCGTTATCAAACGGACGAACTTCATCACGTCGTACGTTGCCTCTGAACTAGACCTCGTACTGAGAGACGGTACCACTCCGTGAAGGACGTCACGCGGGCGCGGCAGGGGGTTTGCAATCAGAGATGAATTTGTTATAACCCAACTACCACTGAATCATGAGTGAGCACCCAGGAGTCAACTACTGGCGCTCAGCTCGCTTTGTCGCAGAAGGAGGATTATTTGTGAACACATATTCGTCTTCATCCATTCGCCCTCGGAAGGCTTCCAGCTTCAAGCTGGTGGCAGTCTTCCTGCTCGTAGCCCTGTGCACCGTCACGATGGCGCCGTTGGCGTGGAGTCAAGAGAGCGCAGCCTCCACGTCAGGCGCGAACACCGAAGGCGGAACCGCGTCAAGCGCAGGCATGCAAGTGGCCGCCGGTCTCTCCACCCTGGTGTATCTTCCGCTAAAGTTGGCCTTCGCCATCGGTGGAGGGATTGTCGGAGGACTCACCTATGCGTTTACCGGCGGGAATGAACAAGCAGCCAAGAGCGTCTGGAACACCAGTCTCTACGGCACCTACCTCATTACCCCAGATCACCTTCAAGGCAACCGACCCATCCGTTTCCTGGGGGTCGTTGATTCGGATGATGCGTCGGCGTCAGCGCCTGATCTAGAGCCCATCCGCTAGCCGATGAAACCGATCATCGGCGTCACACCAGACTTCAACGCCGGTGATCGGAAAGAATGGGGTGGCCACGAGCCCACCTACTTTTTGCGCGCGCGGTACATTCGTGCCATTGAAGAACTCGGCGGCGTCCCTCTGGTCCTTCCACTCCTCGCAGACCGGGCCACGAGGCGGCATATTCTTCATACCCTCGACGGACTCCTCCTCACCGGAAGCGGCCCGGACCTTCCACCATCACTATATGGTGAGCGTCAGCGCTATCCGTTCGGACTCGTAAGCGAACGTCGCGCGAGCTTTGAACTGGACATGGTCCACTTAGCACGGCAAGCCAATGTCCCCCTGCTTGGCATCTGCGGCGGCATGCAGGCTATGAACGTCGCCTGCGGCGGCAGTCTGTATCAGGATATCTCATCCCAAATCTCGACACCACTCCAACATCGGCAACACACTCCAGCGACGAATCTGAGTCACACCGTCACCGTCACATCCGGCAGCCTGCTCCGCCGCATCGTGCGCTCGGTATCGATGCGGGTGAATAGCTCGCACCATCAATCGGTCAAAGCCGTCGCGCCGTCATTGATCGCCAGCGCTCTGGCCTCCGATGGCATCGTGGAAGCGATCGAATCTCCGACCCACCGCTTCTTTCTCGGCATCCAGTGGCACCCGGAGTTTCTCTTCGACCGGCACCCCCTGCATCGGCGACTATTCGAGGCCTTTTTACGTGCTGCCCGCGCCACAGACCGTGACGCGTGACATGCGAGGGATGCACAACCAACGGATAAGGCCTGCTATACTTGACCCCAGATGGAACAGAAGCTCGGTGACCCTACGGCGCTCTTCGCCATCCCCGCGTCCTGAGGAGATACGTTGATCAGCCGACTCTTCCGAACCAAGTCTATTGAACAGATCCTCGCGGACGCAGATCATCCCGATCATCGTTTGAAAAAGACCCTCACAGCCTGGGATCTAACCGCGCTTGGCATCGGCGCGATCATCGGCACCGGCATCTTCGTCCTGATCGGAACGGCGATCGTCGGCGATACCCACAGGCCAGGAGCCGGACCTGCCATCATTCTGTCCTTCGTGCTCTCCGGCCTGGCCTGTGCCCTCGCGGCACTCTGCTATGCAGAGTTTTCCACCATGATTCCCGTGGCCGGCTCCGCCTATACGTACTCGTATGCCACGTTGGGAGAATTCCTGGCCTGGATTACCGGCTGGAACTTGATTCTCGAATACGGTGTGGCCTGTGTCGCCGTCGCCATCGGATGGTCCGGCTATTTCAACAAGCTACTCGGGCTGGCCGGGATTGAATTGCCTCACTGGGCGACGCATCCACCTGGAGGACCTGACGGGGGCGTGGCAAACTTCCCTGCCGCCATTATCGTGTTACTCGTCACCATCATCCTCGTCATCGGAATCAAAGAAAGCGCTCGCGCAACCGGCATTATTGTGTGCTTGAAGCTCGCAGTCATCCTCTTCTTCATTGCCGTGGGGACACCGGCCGTGAATACGGACAACTGGACACCGTTCATGCCGCAGGGATTCGCCGGTGTTGGCGCCGCAGCGGCGATCGTGTTCTTCGCCTATATCGGATTCGACGCCATCTCGACGACCGCCGAAGAAGCGAAGAACCCTCAGCGGGATCTCCCGATCGGAATCATTGCCTCCCTCAGCATCTGCACCGTCCTCTACATTGCCGTAGCTGCCGTCTTGACCGGCTTGATCCCCGCCGCACAGATCGACATCCATGCGCCGGTGGCCGAAGCGCTGAGTATGGTGGGCTTCAAGTGGGGAGCGGCGATTGTGGCAATTGGGGCGGTAGCCGGAATTACCAGCGTACTCGTCGTGATGATGCTGGGTCAGATCCGGGTATTTTTTGCTATGTCGCGAGACCACCTGTTGAGCCCCTGGCTGTCAACCGTGCATCCGCGCTATGGCACGCCTCACTATGCCACCATTCTCACCGGCATCGCCGTGGCCACGCTCGCCGCGCTGATTCCCATCGGCGATGCGGCGGACATGACGAACATCGGGACTCTCTTTGCCTTTGTGCTCGTCTGTATCGGTGTCGTGATCCTGCGCTACACGAAACCCAACCAGCCCCGCCCATTCCGGCTCCCGTTCATGCCGGTCGTCCCTATTCTGGGTATGCTCGCCTGTCTCGGCTTAATGAGTTTTCTTCCACAGCTGACCTGGATTCGATTCGTCGTCTGGACTGCCATCGGCGTTGTGGTCTACTTTGGATACGGCCTGAAACATAGCAAACTTGCCGGCCCTTCTCTTGAGAGCCACCTTCCAAAACGTTCGCGGTAGATAGAACGGGTTAGCTCGATTTTTCTGCAGGTTGAACCGCCAGGGCTGGTGCGGGATCCGGTGTGGCGTCGGCAGGAGTAGAGGGAGAACCAGCGGGCCCGGATGGTTGGCCATCAGGTGCTGATGCAGTAGTGGGTACTGCTGGTTTGGGAGCAGCGGGTGGCTTGGGAGGAGCAGGTTTCTCCGGCTTGATGCCTCCTTCCCACGAGGGACCTGAATACATATCCGCCGAGAGACCTTTTGACTTCCATTTCTCTTCGAAGTCCGCAGCCGCCTTATTCGGCGTCTCCCCACTCCCGACGACCTCATTCCACGGATAGACCTTCGGGCCGATCAGGCACCCGGTCTCCGTCCGCTTCAAATACAAGGAGATCGGATTCCCGCGGTACGGTCCAAGATAGATATGCACGGAACCGGCGTATTCGAGCAAATGCTCCATGCGCGTCTCCAAGAGGGGGGCATGATGCCATAAGAGAGAACGGGAGGGCAAGGAGGCACGGGGACGAATCAGATGCTACGCGTTGGTGCCTCTCGGAGCGACCGCTCATTCAGCAAGATGCTCCGCGATTTGACCCATCCCCTGATAGGAAATAATAGAACTCATGCTCGTTGTGCAGCCGAGATCATGGGGTAAACCTCCGCCCTCTAAGGGAGGAGAGAAGATGAGACTATGCGGTGGGTTCCATAACGATACTTGCCCGTCAGGATGTTAGCGGTGCCTCTTTACTCCCAAGATTGACAGACTTTTCAACCGTCCCGTAGACTGCCTCGCATGCCTTCACGATTAATCACCCCCTCTCGGTCCAACAACAAGAAAACCACCATCGGCTTCGTCAACTTGGGTTGTTCAAAAAACCAAGTCGATTCCGAAGTCATGTTAGGCATACTGGCGGCGGACGGATTTGCTTTGACTGATAATCCGAAAAAGGCCGAAGTAGTCATCATTAATACTTGTGGCTTCATCGAAGAAGCCAAGCAGGAGTCGATTGATTCGATCATTGCACACAGCAAGCTGAAAGAGACAGGGTCTTGTCGTGTGTTAATTGCCGCAGGCTGTCTGGCACAACGGTATCAAGGGGACCTCCTCAAGCAATTGCCGGAGCTCGACGGCGTGGTAGGGACCGGTGAGTTCGGGAAGATCGCGGAGATTTGCCGGGATCTGCTGGCGCCGAAAAAACGGCAACAACGGCTCTGGATCAGTGAGCCTCCTTATCTCTACGACGCAGACGCGCCGCGCCTCCGTCTCGGTAAAGCCCATAGCGCGTATGTGAAAATCGCCGAAGGCTGTAACCGGAATTGCGCCTTCTGCGCGATCCCCCTGATGCGGGGCAAACAGCGAAGCCGCCCCGTGGAATCGATCGTAGCCGAAGCCACGCGACTCGCTGCTGAAGGCGTCAAAGAGATCAACCTCATTTCCCAGGATACGGTGAATTACGGCGTCGATCTTGGTGTACGCCAAGGCCTCGTCACGCTGCTTCGCGAGCTGGTGAAGGTGAAAGACTTGCGCTGGATCAGACCGTTCTATCTCTATCCGCAACAGGTATCCAATGAGTTGTTGGATCTCTACGCAGGCGAAGAAAAGATCACCAAGTATATCGACATGCCGCTGCAACACATCAACGATCGAATGCTCAAGCGGATGCACCGGCTGGGCGACCGGGCCGCCATCACCTCCCTTGTCGATCGGATCCGGACGCGCATTCCCGGTGTCACCTTTCGCACAGCCTTCATCGTGGGGTTCCCAGGAGAGACTGAACAGGAGTTTGATGAACTGAGAGACTACGTGGAAGAGGCCCAGTTCGATCGGGTGGCGGTGTTTTTGTATTCGGACGAGGAAGACACTCCGGCTGTCGGTCTTCATGACAAGGTCGAGCGATCGGTCATGGACGAACGACGAAATGAAATCTTAGCTGTGCAAGAAGAGATTGCGGCGGCACGAGGCCAGGCCCGTATCGGCTCCGTGATGGAAGTCTTGGTCGAAGGGGTCTCCGAAGAGACAGAGTTACTGCTCGAGGGACGCCATGAAGGGCTGGCTCCGGAGATCGACGGCGTTGTGTATATCAATGATGGATCAGCCACAGCAGGGGAACTCGTCAAGGTCGAGATCACCGATGCGGCTTTGTACGATCTTGTCGGCCACATCGTCTCCTAGCAGGGTACTGAAAAGTCCGCCAGCATCGTTGCATTTCTGATACGCCGCACAGTAATGAAAGAAACACGAACACATCGTGTTGTTAAACGTGGTGAACTTGCGATTCGCAGAGCTTTCATTACGTTTCTCTCAAGGCGCTCCCTAAAATCCTCTCCAAATCTACCGCTCCAGCTTCCCGATTCCCCAACGATCCTTATTCTGCGCCAAGATAAGTTTGGTGATGCTATTATCACAACACCATTACTTGTCGCTCTGAAAGAACGCTACCCTACAGCGAGGTTCATGGTGCTCTTGGGTGGAAAAAATAAGAGCATCGCACCCCTACTACCGATAGAATGCGAGACATTCGTGTATAGGAAAAATCTTGCTGTAGACATTGCACTGCTTTGGACTATACGCAAGATCCAAGTTGATGTGCTCATAGATCTCCAAGACAATGCATCGGCTACTTCGTCTATCATTACAGCCGCTGTTTCAGCCAGATACTCGATCGGTATCGAAAAAGAAAATGCTTCATCCTTCAATGTGCTTGTAAAACGGCTCGATCAGAAAACTGTTCATATCAGTCGGCGGATAGCGGAGTTGCTTCGTCCGCTTGGGATAGACCCTGATACTATTTCACTACAGCCAAAGCTCAATATCCCTATCCGACCCCGCATAGCAGGAAGAATAGCGGTGAATATATCAGCAGGCAAGCCCTCATGTTGGGTGCCACCACATGTCCAAAGCCAAATATGCGCACTTGTTTCGTCGGTGCCGGATACTCAGGAAGTACTTGTCTTTGCACACCCGAAGGATAAAAAGGAACAAGAAGAAGTAATTCGCCTAGCAAACACAATGAAAGTCAAACCGGCGCCACTCACCAACTCCTTCGAAGAGTATGCATCATTGTTGTCTTCGTGCGAAATACTCCTAACCCCAGACACTTCAACTGTTCATCTGGGAGCCGCACTCGGAATTCCGATGGTTGCATACTACCTACAGTCATCATTGCATTATTGGACGCCAATAGGTGTCGACTACAGAATGCTCACCAAAGATAACTTACAAGACATATCAGTCAATAATGTTCTTGTGTTGTTCAAGGAGCTATTGAATGGAGTAGCAACCACGAACGCCAGTATCAGGGAGGAAGTCGCGCGATAACAAACACGTACAAACGACTCTCTCCATTTACCAAGAAGGCAAGGGGCAAGTTCTATATTTCGATCTTCTGCACAACGATCCCTGCTATGCTCGAATCTATTGAGCAAGGTTTCATTACTACCTGTGCTTGATATGCTGTCTCGAACTACGACAAAATCACGCCTTAGAAGATGTGGATGAAGATCCTCACTCGCTGCGGCCTTGTCCGCGGAATGGCGCGTCTCGGCACGCCGGGGTTGGGTGGGTGAGAAGTCCGCCTTTTTGAGCATCCTGCTGTCAAGTGGATTCTCTGCTTGCAACAACAATGTCTCCTCACCCGCCTCGCGCTATTTCTGCCGTGATCGTGACTCGCCTGCTACACTTGATCTGATCACTCTCATTGGAAAGAGAGGCCTACGATGACACACCGAAAAGAGTCCGTTGTGCTCCTGATCCATTGTAAGGACCGCAGAGGTATTGTGGCCCGCGTCTCGGGTTTCATTCACGACTTCGGTGGAAACATTCTCG
>CBDDRH010000208.1:0-12545 GCA_965233025.1 uncultured bacterium | reverse complement strand
TGCACGGCTACCCTACACGCAGTCAGGACAATGGGGCTATCTCCGTGTGCTGCCGGTCGGTGACTCACGGATCCAACCGCTGGGGATTCAGGGAATGGGAGCCAAGCGTGCGGATGTGCAGCCCATGCCTCAGGCTATTCCAACGGCGATGAAGTAGTCGAGAGCGGAATAGTATCGGTCAAGAGGGGGGAGCTGCGTGTCATGCGTGGCTCCCCCGTTTTCTTAGCAGAAAGGCAGAAGCCGAAAGAACGATGTATCCAGACGAGGAGCAGCGGATTACAACTGGGGTGGCACGGCGAATCGGGTTGGTTTTGGCAACCGGTCTGGTTACGTGGGGTTTTCAGTCCAGTACCGCGGTGCAGGCCGATCATTTGAGTCCCAAGCACGACCCCTGGACGCAGCCCTGGGAATTGGAACGGTTGGCGTTGCTGGATGTTCCTGAAGGCATGGTCCCTGTGCCGGGAGGACCGTTCCTTGGGGGCAGCGACCCCAAGGTGGATCGCGCGGCCGGTCCTCAAGGACAGCCGCAGCGGCCTGTTTATCTCGGTGCCTTCGAAATCGACCGGTATGAGGTCACCAACGTCCACTATCTCCGATTTGTATTGGCCACAGGCAAGGTCTGGCCGCCGTTTTGGATGCAGGATCCGTTTCTCGAGAAGAATGAGACCGGATGTTTCTGTGGTCGAATCAGCAGGATGGGGTTGCATTGTTCGAGCGTGGGTAAGCGGGAATATTCCCTGGGCATTCGAGAGTTTCGCCTGAAGGTTGTGACTCAAGAAGTATGCGCGGAATATCTTATTGGATGCAGATGACTAGAAGATTGTGTCTGCCAAGAATCCTCTGATGTGTCGGCGTTCCTCTGAAGAACGCTATCCTCCCCCCAGTGCAACTGTAAACGTCAGATCTGCATCCACTCGTCGAACTTTGACTGAGACGCGCTGCCCCGGTGTCGTCCGTTCAATTAAATAGTTCTTCAGTTGAGCCGCATCGAGAATTTCCGTGTCCTCAATGGCCAGCAAGATGTCGTGTTTTTGAATACCGGCTCCTTTCGCCGGGTCGGCCACGTCCTTCACGGCCATGCGCCACTTGGTTCCGTCCTTCACCGAGGTCATGTGAATTCCCATTTTTGAGAACAGGAGCGGCTTGCCTGTGAGGGCCGCGTTCACAATCCGCTCGGCGAGAGTCCCCGGAATGGCGAAAGTCATGCGGCTGCAATGGGCCTGCGTCTCGTCTTTTTCCGTTTGGATGATGGCGTGCATTATCCCGACGATTTCCCCCTGGACATTGAATAGTCCACCCCCTGAGTTGCCGCTGCAGGCTGAGAGGTCGGCTTGGATCAAACGTGTCTCGACCGTTTGAAGGAAGGTGTTCGTATTTCCAAGGCGGCCGAAGGCCATGGTGGGGCCCCAGCCCAACGGATAGCCGACGGTGAAGACTTCCATCCCAGGGACGGCATCTCCAGTGGCGAACGCTGTTCCTGCCTGCAGTTTGGATCGATGCGGTTCGGCGACACGGTAGAGCACGACATCCATAAACGCGCTGTCACCCACGAGGTCAGCAGGAAGTTCATTGAGATCAAATGTGAGTATGCGAACGTGCTTCTGGATGATGGTGCCCGTCGAAAGGTCGTGTTTCTCCGCGGCGTGTCTGGCGGTCACCACGTAGCCATCTCGCAGGTGAAACCCGGTTCCTCGAACGACGATTTTCCCGGGTTTTTCCGGCGTGCGCTGATCTTGCGTGTCCTCCAGGATGCCGACCGTGGCTTGTTTCGCACGCAGAAACGTATCCTGGTTGAGTGTCGTCTGTTCTGCGCTGAGTGGAGCAGCGAGCATCGTCAAGCCGACCCATACGACCAATGCCAATAGGCGAGGGGACTGTAAACAGAAGAAACAACTGATATGCATGGATGATCCTTTCAAGAGAAGCCCAGGTATTTGTACAGCATAATAAGATGGAGCTGTTTCCGAAAGGGTGGGGGTCAGGTGCCTGCTTTCCTTCCCACGGCATGACAGGGTCGAACGCTCTTGAAAGGAAATTGAAAGGTACGTTCTTGTATGTTTCGGACGTTTCCCTTCCGCCTGTTTACTTCCCGGCGTCCATCGCGCATCTAAAGCCCGTCGATTCATTCCGAATCTTCGGATCGCTGTCCACGCGGGTAAAGATACGCACCGTGGGGGTCTCGTTTTGCCAGCCGGCTCCTCGAATGATTTTCTTTGTGCCCGTGTCCGGGCCCATGGGATTTTTCGTAGGGCTCTTCTCATAGTAGTGAGCGTCGTACCAGTCGTTAACCCATTCCCATACATTACCGGCCATGTCGTAAGCGCCGAACGGGCTCTTGCCTGCCTCGTAGCTTCCAACGGGCATGAGGGTCTTCTCGCCGATCCACGGTTGATTGAAATTGAGATGTTTCATGGTTGGCTCGACATTGCCCCAAGGGAATCGTCGATCGGTGGTGCCTTTTGCCGTTTTCTCCCATTCCGCTTCGGTCGGGAGCCGTTTGCCCGCCCATGTGCAGTAGGCTTCGGCGTCAAACCAATCCACATTGATCACGGGCCGATTGGCCAATGAGTCAGGGATGGCGTTGCCTTGCCAGAGGTTTCTCGTGGGGTTCTTGGAGTTCTGTGGGACACGATGGTCTGTGGCTTTGACGAACTCCAGATACCGGCCGTTCGTCACCTCAAATTTATCGATAAAGAAGGTGTCCACAAACACGTCATGGCGCGGATATTCATCGCGTCCGCCGTCCCGGTCGCCAAGTGGAACACCCATCGGAAACGAGCCGGCCGGAACCTCAACCATCGGCGCACCGTCTTTGCCCGTCGGTGACGCGAGCAGGGCCTGAAGTGGTTGCTCGGCTGCGAGGAGCGGGGCCACGTTGAACAGGGCACAGAGTATCGTCGAAACAAGCAATGGTCGGACAGACATCGTGGCGGACTCCTTGTTCAAGATAGAAACCGAAAGGATCGTACCATAGCTGAGAGAGGAGGTGCAGCCACCGGCCAGATTGAGACGGGCTGGGCCATAGGGATTTCCAATTGACGGAGCCCAGATGTCTCCCTACCACATAACGGACACGATTGAGGAGGGCTTATGAAGTCTTCGCTCCATTGAGGGTTACGCCATGTAACGCTGCATGTTACGAGACCCGTGCGTTCTATGAACAATTGTTGGAAGTGAAGGTGGTAGAGGGGGCGATTGTTGGATCACATCGGCGTAAGGTCGTACGAAAAGCTCAGCCTGGCGCCCTGGGTCTGGGTTCAAGGGGAGAGTCCGACCACTCTCAACAGAGCGTGTGGTGTATCGCCGCCGGCGGCGATAATGACAGGAGGTACGGGAGTCGCCAGCTATGTCGATTGGCGCCCACTGATCCTCTGACCATCGTTCATGTATAATGCGGCCTAGGGGTTGACAGCTTATGGGAAGTTCAGTATCTTTCGGTCGCTTAACTTGACGAAGCTGACCACTCCGGTCGTGTCATGAAGGGGAGCGCGATCGCAAACTACTTTTTCGACATAAATAAGTTTTAAGAATTGCTGGCTGTGTTACTCACCATTTCAAGGAGGCTGTTCCATGTTTAGGCACAAGCTACGGGGTTATGTACCTACCCGCATGCTGGGCGCGATGGCGGCGATTGCCCTGATTGGGGTTCCGCTCGCATCGGCTGAGAATTCCTCACAGCCTGGGCAGACGTCGTTGCATCATGTCGGGATGAATCATCAGCTGCCTGGTTGGGCGGAGAAACTTAAAGGTCAGACGATCGTCGAGGATGCAATGAGCGGCAAGCCCGAGCGTGCTGCGATGGTTGAACAGCAGCATCAGCGGATCATGGAGCATATGGCCCAGGATCCCCAGATGCAGGGTGTCAACACCGGGATGTACAACACCTCCTCCATGATGCATCAGTACGGAGCCGGTGGGCAGGACCTGCTTCTCGTGTCCGATCCTCGCGTGGAACCGGTAGCAATGACCGGCGGTGGAAAGTGTCCGGCGACGGCCCCGGTAAAGCAGTACAACATCTCTACGATCAACGTCGAGATTACGCTCAACCAGTGGCTCGATTTCTATCCCGGCTACATGTACGTGCTGGATGAGGATCTGGATAAGGTGCGCGCCGAAGAAGTCACGAACAGGGAAGCCCGCGACAAGGAAGGGTTCGATCCCGGCGCCGTGATTCCCGGCGTGCAGGCACAGTGGATTCAGCCTCTCGTCTTCCGCGCCAACCAGGGTGACTGCGTCAAGATCAAGCTCTCGAACAAGTTAGAAGAAGGCGGCGGACCGGTCAGTCTACATATTCACGGGTCGAGCATGGTGGTGAGCGCCACCGGCGCTGCAGCGACGACGACCAATCCCGACACTATCGTTGAAGAAAAGAAGACCGGCGAGTTCGAGTGGTACATCCACCCGAACACCCAGGAAGGTGTCCGCCAATTTCATACTTACGCCCAAGACCGTGAGCTGACGGTGATGGGTTTGTTCGGTGCGTTCGTCGTTGAACCTCGCGGATCTAGCTACCTGGAGCCGCTCGGTGCAGGCGATCCCACGCCGGCTTCCAGTGGTTGGCAGACGATCATTAAAAACGGGACCGGTCCTGACTTTCGCGAGTTTGTGCTGATCTATCATGAAATCGGCGACGAAGCCTTCCGCCCGCTCAATAGGAAGGGTGACTTCCTGCCGCAGCGCGATCCGTTGACCGATACCTATCGTCCAGGTGGCCGTGCGATCAACTATCGCAGCGAGCCGTTCGGTATCAACAATATGCACCTACAGCACGAGTATTTTGGGTTCGAAGACGAGTCGATGGGCTACAGTTCCTACACGTTCGGCGATCCTTCTCCGACGATTCCCCGTTCCTATATTGGTGATCCGGCCAAGTTCCGCTTGGTGCACGGTGGATCGGAAGTCTTCCACTCGCACCATCCCCATGGTGGAACCATTCGGTGGCCACGCAGCCCTCGGGCGATCGATGACATGAACCTCTGGGCGACCGCAGTGAACGGGCCGGTGAAATATCCTGTGATTCGTGCGAAGACAGACCGGGTAGACGTCGAAGTCATCGGTCCGTCAGAAGCCCTCGATCTCGAGACGGAGTGTGGCTCCGGTCTCTGCCAGCAATTGGCAGGCGATTTCCTCTTCCATTGCCATGTCGCGCACCATTATGTGTCCGGCATGTGGGGCTACTGGCGCGTGTATAACACAATCCAACAAGGAGACTTACGGAACGATGTGATGCCGGATTTGCGAGAGTTGCCGGATCGCAAGGGCCGGATCAGAACTCCGATTTCGTCGGAGAAGCTGGTCGGCCAGACAGTCGATTGGTTCGGCAAGGCGTTTACGATTACCGATAAAGGCAAGAGCAACTGGACCACCAACCCTGCGACCATTACTGTCAAAGATTGGGTGGAGATGCAGTTGCCTACGATGGGAAAGCCTGGCCACAAAGATGATGAGAGGGGCCAGCTTGTGTCCTATGACGCCACGGTGTTGGATTGGGCCTGGGAAGGCAACCGTGCGATGAGCGAGAAGGAGAGCACGGCGGACAATCCCAAATACAAGTCGACCCATCCGGGCAAGCGCCATCCAATCATGTTTGAGCCGTTGACCGGCAAGGTGGCCTGGCCTCACCTGACGCCGCATTTTGGCAAGCGGGTGATGTTTTCCCCGAATCACTCCGGTGCGCCTTGGCTGGAGATGATCCGCCGAGATACGAATGGGGGAGAAAGCAATGACCAGGCAAAGCCGGGTGAGAACGGCGTGTGGAGCCTCTGTCCAGAGAACGCTGGGCGGAAAGACTTCAATGTCCACTTCATCAAGCTGCCGATAAAGATCGCCAAGGCCCAGGGCAAGGAGCCGCCAGTGATCGATCCGAACGGATTGATCTACGTGCTCCATGAAGAAGAACAGGCGATTCGTGCCAACGACGACCTAAAATACCCGTTGGTCGTACGCGGCAACATCTATGACTGCGTTGATTGGACCCTCACCAGTGAGTGGGACGACGACGATTACACAAACTTTCAGTCGTCGAAGATTAACACCCACTGGCATTTCCTCCAGTTCGACAACCAAGCGTCGGATGGTGTGATCACCGGCTTCTCCTACGAACAGTCGGTCCGCCCGTTCACGATGCTGGAAAAAAAGAACAAGAAGGGGTTGCCGCTCCCGATGAACACGCTGATGACTGCGCCAGCGAAAACGGGCGCGATCTCGCTGTCCGTGAAGAATGCAGGCCAGTATCACGTCGGCACGCTGATCCTCGTCGGCGCCGATAATGTGAAGGGCAATGAAATCGCTCGGATCAAGGCTATCAAGGGCAATACGATCGTCTTGACGAAGGGTCTCAAGCACGATCATCCGGCGAACGACATCGTGACGGTGGAGTTTGTTCGGCAGCGGTTCTGGGTCGATGCGGATGTGGGAACGGTCTTCTGGCACGACCATGCATTCGGTGCAACCACCTGGCCGCATGGCGGCTTCGGAACCTTTATCGCGGAACCCGTTGGATCCACGTATCACGATCCGAAGACCGGGAAAGCGATCCGGAGCGGTCCGGTTGCGGACATTCGCACGGTTGAGCCAGTCGGCTATGGGGTGAACAACAGCTTCCGTGAATTGATGGTGCAGGTGCACGATACCGTGCCGCATACCGTCAACATTGTGACTGCAGGCAATCCTCCTGGGCAGCCGATTGAGGTGGCCCTGGAAGCCGGGAAGACTGTGTCGTTCATGATGCCTGAGAAGCTGTATATGACGCCGATGCCGTTTCTGAACGGCGGCACCCATACAACCGGGAGTGGGTTAAACTTCAGGGCCGGTCCGATCGCCCAGCGGTTGGCCACCAATCCTGACGTATCGCAGGCGTTCAACAGCCTGATCCATGGTGATCCCTATACGCCGCTCCTGAGGGCGTACGTCGGAGATACAATGGTGTTTCGGCTATTGCATACGTTAATGAACGAGACAATGACCTGGACCATTGCCGGTCACACATTCCTGAGTGAACGGTATGCAGGCGATGCGAATCGGAAGAATTCGATGCATATAGGAATTGCGGAGCGCTACGACCTTGTGGTGCCGCAAGCTGGTGGACCGCGGTTGCAAGCGGGTGACTACATCCACTTCAACGGCCGGTCCTCAAAGTTCTCCGAAGGGGCTTGGGGCCTTCTGCGTGTCTATGACAAGGAGCAGGCTGACCTGAAGAAGCTCCCGGCCGGTTTCTCGATCAAGGGCGATATTCCCAAGGCATTGCCGGTTTGTCCAGCTGACGCCCCGGTGAAGAATTTCAACGTCGTGGCTTTGGATTATCCGGCCATGAAGTTCAACGTCAAGGCGCCGGAGTCCATCGAGGTGGATTTTGAGCGGACGATCCAAATTAGTAACCCCGAGGCGAAGATCTATGCCTTGGAAGAGGACACCGCAAAGGTGGCGAGCGGTACGCACCCGATGCCGCTTACGCTTCGTGTGAATGTCGGCGATTGCGTCAAGGTCAACCTGAAGAACAAGATGAAGGACAGCAAAGCCTCCTTCTCCGCGATCGGGCTGGCGTTCGATCCGAAGGATTCCATGGGCGCCAATGTCGGTAACAACCCGGGCGATCAGACGATCGCTCCTGGCGCCGAGCGAACCTATACCTACTATGCGGATCCGTTTAATGGTGAGACCACGTCGTTGGTGTGGGATTGGGGCAACGTGATGACCAATCCACGCAATGGGCTGTTCGGCGCGGTGGTGGTCGGCCCGAAGGGGTCCAAGTATCGTGACCCAAAGACCGGTGCCGATCTCACAAATAAGAATGCCTGGGCCGCCGACGTGATTATCGATCGCTCGGTGCCGGGGAATGAGATGCGAGCGAATTATCGCGACGTGGCGTTGTTTTTCCAAGACGAAGATAACATCATCGGCACGAGCTTCATGCCCTACGTACAGAACGTAGCGGGTCTGACCGGTGTCAACTATCGGTCTGAGCCCTATAAATATCGTGAAGAGCAGGGTTGCTCGCTGGGCAAGATGTTCCAGCCTTGCAAGGCGGACAAACCGGAGGATCCTGCCACTCCGCTCATCGAAGCGCATACGGGCGACCCGGTGCGTATCCATGTGATCGGGGCGAGCAATGAGCAGAACGGAATGTTCAGTGTCGAAAAGCATGAATGGCCGATTGAACCCTTCATGCGCGGGGCGGATTTGATTAGCGTGGTCGAGTTTGCCGGTTCGGAAGTTCTCGATGCCTTCCTACCCTCGGCAGGCGGACCGTACCGCTTGCCTGGTGACTATGTATATAGCAACCAGCGGTTGCCGTATTCCCAGTCCGGGCAGTGGGGCTATGTGCGTGTGTTGCCGTCTGGTGACACACGGTTGCTGCCTCTTGTCGGCGCCGGTGTAGGAATGAAGAGCGCATCGGTTGAGCAATCGGGGCAGATGATTCCGGTCTCTGCGAAGTAAGTTCTCACATTCTGCGGTGCGCAGGATGTGGCGTATTAGGAGAAGGGGGAGGCCAACGGCGTCCCCCTTTTTCTTTGGCGCGACAGTTTGATACGATGAGAGAGTGTCCGGCTCACTCATATGAAGGAATCGTGGAGGACTCATGAGGATGTTATCGGTCGTGTTGTGCGGATGGTTGGTGCTGGGCCTTTCTGCCTCCTGGGCGTATGAAGAGATTCAGGTCACGGACGGAGGCACAATCACCGGCAAAGTGACAATCACGGAAGGGGTACCGATTCCCAAAGGGTTCAACCTGATCACGTTTCCTGATCCGGTCTACTGCGGTCGGATTTCCACCGGAACCGGCTGGCGCATTCTTCAAGAGTTTTCTGTTGCGGCCGACGGAGGACTCAAAGATTCAGTCGTCGTGTTGCTAAATGTGGCGAAGGGGAAGCCCTTCACGTTCGAGCCGCCGACGATTGAAGCACGGGACTGCCGGTTTCTTCCGTTTGTCAGCGTAGTCAAGGATCGATCGGAGGTGAATGTCGTGAACATGGATCCCGTGTTTCACGATATTCAAGCCTATGAAACCTCTCATCTCGGTCCCAGAGTGCTGTTTAACACACCGTTGCCCATGAACCCCCATCATAAGCGCAATATCGGGGCTGACAGCCACGAACACCTAGCAGGTCAGCCGATGAAGGAAATCATTCGTATGACGAAAGACCGCCGCATTTTTGTCATGCAATGTGGTTTCCATGCCTACATGGAAAGCTGGGGGATGGCTGTCGACAATCCATATTATGCCATCACGCAGGCCGATGGGACATTTTCGCTTCGTGACGTGCCTCCCGGGGACTACATCTTGGCGGCATGGCATCCTGGCGTGGGGACAATGACGGAAAAGAACGTGACGGTTTCGGCTAAACAGACCGTCGAATCCGACTTTGTTTTCCAGTTCCCCAAGGGCCGGCGTTCTGCTCAGGAGATCGTAGAGAACCCTCATTTCGGATTGAGCGCCCTGGGTAAATCCATAGATATCAAGCCGACACTGGAACTACAGAGGCCGTAAGGCGTCAACCGTGAAGCCTTTGGTAGCTATTAGGGCAGGCATAAAGAACAAAGGGGAAAAATGATAAGACGTAGCGGGAGTGGGGCGACAGTGGCCGTGGCATTCATGCTGGCCTGTGCTGTTCCCACACTTGCCTACGAAGTGATCGAGGTGCAGCATGGCGGGACCGTTGAGGGTACGATCACACTCAATGGTGCCGTGCCGGAACCCAAAGGATTCAACCTCATCACGTTTCCCGATCCAGTCTACTGTGGACGTATTTCCAATGGACGAGGCTGGCGACTCCTTCGTGATTTCGTCGTGAATGAACGTGGGGGGTTGAAGGATGCCATCGTCTTGTTGGAAGGTATTGAGGCGGGAAAATCATTTGAACTGTCCGTCCCTCTGATCGAAGCGCGGGATTGCCAGTTTGCTCCCTTCATGACCGTCGTTCGGAATGGCCATGCGGTGGAAGTTGTCAACATGGATCCGGTCATGCACGATATCCAGGGTTACGAGACCTCGATCGAAGCCGGTGCCCGCGTGTTGTTCAATACGCCTTTAGTCATGAATCATCAACACCACCGTGGCGACATCCATGCGATGCACAATCATGCACCGGGAAAGTCGTTGGTTGGGCCACTATATTTGAACAAAGGGCGGCGGACGTTCTATATGCAATGCGGCTTCCACGCCTACATGGAAAGTTGGGCGATGGCCGTCAATAATCCCTACTACACACTGACCCGCGAGAACGGCGCGTTCACCATCGAGAACATCCCACCAGGCGCCTATCAGTTGGTCGTGTGGCATCCTCAGACCGGTCCTGGTGTCACCAAGATGATTACAATTCAGCCGGACGGAAAGCTGATCGAACATCTCTCACTCCTCGCGCCGAAAGGGAACCGTTCTGCCTTCAAGGTGATGGATAATCCACGCTTCGGCCCAGACACGCTGGGGTACTCAGTCGACATCCAGCCACTCGTAGAGCATCAGCACTGAACCGCCATGTCCTTTGTCGCAGGTGTAAGGCCTTTAGGAGGGTCCTCTGCCTCGGGCTTGTCCTGTGGGTGGGGCAGGAAGGGCTGCCGTACGATGTGACGGGTGACGACGGAGCCACTTCCTCTGCGGAGTTTTCTGCTTCGCTGGTGAAGACCGTGAAAGGTCGGCAATATCATGCGCAGGTATATTCGAAGCGATATCGGTTGCGGCTTGAATACAAGTATGCCATTCGAACTGAGTATGGGTATGCGGCAATCAAAATCATCAGGTTGGATAGATCCGAGACCTGGTATTTGCTGTCGCAACAGAAGGAACTGTTGGTGACCACGCTGGACCCCGATGATCTGCTTCTGATTCACCCCACCTTACCGGGGGAGTGGGATCGAAGCCTGGTTGGTGACGCAACGACGGCTGGTCGCACTGCCCAACTCTTCGAAGTCCAGACAGACTATCAAGGTCGAGTCGAGCGGTTCTACGAATGGGTGGATATGGAAACAGGTGTGGTCTTGAAGCTCGTCAGCCGGGATCGGGAATGGTCCATTGAGTATGAACGGTTCAGATTGTCGCCTCAGCCGGACTATTATTTTGAGGAGCCGCAGGGATATAGAAAACGCACACCGACGGCTGTGCCGAGGAGACAGGGGCAGGAAGATGCTGAGTGACCGATTCAGACGCAGGCGTTCGTGTCGTTGGAGTCGGCTGGCCGCAGTTGCGGTTGCCGGGTTCTATCTGTGGACTGGAGCGAGCCAGTTGCCGCTGGCTGCCGGAGCCTCATCTGTTCAGAAAGAAGCGCAAGAGGCCTTCGACAAGCAACAGTACGAACAGGTGGTTGAGCGGTTGGCCAATCTGGAGAAAGAACAGGGCGCTGTTCCGGACATGTATCGGCTTAAGATCCGCTCCTATCTTAAACTTGGTAATCCAAAGAACGCACTCGACGAGTACGACAAGCTGGAAGTCTCGCTTAAGCAAGATGAGGTGTCTCTTCTTCGTGAGGTCTCGATGGGGTTCATCGTCATCCTGGTGAAGGACATGCGTGAACAAATGCGCGGGGCAGCCTACACGGCGCTTAAGGAGGTGGACTCGGACGAAGTCGTTCCCTACTTTGAAGATGGCTTGAGCGATGGGTCTGGACCCGTCCGTGCCCTAGCCGTCGAGGGGCTTGGTCGATCCGAGGCGGGGCGGAGATCGCCAAAATTGCGCGTAGCGATCGAGGATCAAGCCGGATTGGTGAAGGCGCGCGTGGTGAAAGTGCTCGGTCGATCGGGAGATCCAGGAGTGCTGTCGTTAGTCGAAGCGGCTTCCAAGGATGAGCTCGCTCCGGTTCGTATCGCGGCGTATGGCGCGCTGATCAGGCTCGGTAAGAAAGAGTTCTGGGCTGAATTGCAACAGGCCGCAGCGTCGGCGAATCCTGAGGATCGAGCCGATGCGATTCGTACGATAGCCGAGCTGAAAGACCAGCGTGGTGTCCCTATCATGATAGAGGCGTTGACATACAAGCAGCCCTCAGTTCGTGGAGCTGCAGCCAGGGGGCTGGGGCATCTCGGGCACAAAGAAGCTAGGGGACAGATTGAGGAGCTATTGAGAGATCCTGTGCCTGCAGTGCGCGAATCTGCCGCGGGGGGCCTGGCAGAATTGGGAGGACCGGAGTCGGTGCCGGCACTCAAACGGGCGCTCAGTGACGGCAACTTTACCGTGCGTGCCTCAGCGATTGCCTCGTTGCTCCAACTTGGCCAGCCCTACTCAATGGTGGCCTTCACGGCACAATCCATGGCCCAACAGAACGATATGGCCATGCGTGCGTCTGTCGCTTATGCCCTTGGGAAGGCGACTAAGGCTAACGTCCTCGGGGCGGTTTCCCTGTTAGCCAGTTTGACGGCTGATCCGCTTCCTGGTCCAAAAATTGTGGCGCTTCGATCCCTCGGGCATATTGGGGATCGTGAGATTGTTCCACTCCTGAAGGAAGCCCTTCACGATACGAATGATGCGGTGCGAGCCACCGCGGCAGGGGCACTGCTTCACGTGCTCCAACAGAAGAAATAGACCTCTGCCCACGCATTGATACCTCTTCCCCTAAAAA
>CBDDRH010000207.1:0-22845 GCA_965233025.1 uncultured bacterium | reverse complement strand
CCGGTCTGGTCTGGGAGAGATCTCCGCAGACGACAAGCGCCAAATGGACCGAGGGCCGCCGCATCTGCATCGAGAAACATGTTGGAGGTCAGAAAGGATGGCGGTTGCCGTCCCTCGAACAATTGTCGGGCTTGGTAGATTCCTCAGTAGCTCCTCCGGGCCTGGCTCTTCCGCCGGGCCATCCGTTTCTGGCTATCCGGTCTGCTGTGTATTGGTCGTCGACAAGGCCTGGCGAGGATCCCAAAGGCGCGTGGGGTGTGCACTTCGGCTTAGGCGGCGGCGCGACCTTCATCAACTGGGCCCACAGCGTCCAAGTCTGGTGTGTCCGTGACGGCATGACTGTGGATCAGCCGTGAGACTTCGGTGATGGGGACGAAATGGTCGCTTGCAGCACGCCGGCAGCCTTGGGCATCGGCCGGAACGGTCCATGGCAGATGTCTTAGCCCACATGGCTCATGAAGGTTCTGCCGCAATCGCTCAAGTTCAGGTGAGCGGCGACCAGTAGGCGGGAATCTAGTCGTTGATCTCCACGCGATCGACAAAGTAGGCGGTTTCTCCGAAGCAATTCGTGGGAATGTAGCGATACTCTTTGTAGTGCAGGACCAATCGTTTTCCCATGGACTCCGAAAGTTGTGCCGCCACTTTCGTATCCCAGACTGAAAAACTCCACAAAATCGGAGCCACGCCCGGCACTGTGGTCATGGCTAGGTCCCCTTCGTGGGTCTTGCAGACCCAGCCCTTGTTGGAAAACTTCTGAATATAGCCGGCTCGGCTTCCGTCGGAATAGCTGTAGTTGAAGGCGATAAGCAAATAGGCCGCCCCCAGAAGCAACATCAACATCAATGTCACGCGCCCCAGACGCTTCACGCGGAAACCCCCTTAGTTCCCGACTGAAGATCGGAGAATAACCAGGGAGCCTGGGCCTTCCGTCGAGTTTCGTAGGCGGCGATGGTTGCCTCGTGTTGCAAGGTCAGTCCGATGGCGTCGAGACCCCGATACAACCCGTCTTTTCTGAACGGATCGATCTCGAAACGACAATGGGTATTGTTCGGGGTGGTCACGGTCTGGTTTCCGAGGTCCACTATCAGCTGGTATCCGGGCGTCGCCAGGACGTCTTGCATCATCGCCAGAACCTCGTCGGCTTTCAACACCACAGGGAGGATGCCGTTTTGAAAACAGTTGTTGTAGAAGATGTCTGCGAAGCTCGGCGCGATGACACAACGAAAACCCTGGTCGAGGAGCGCCCAAGGGGCATGTTCACGCGACGACCCACATCCAAAATTGTCGCGCGTCAAGAGAATCGTCGCACCCTGAAAGCGCGGTTGATTCAAAAAAAACGCCGGGTCCTGTGATCCGTTCTTCTGTCTGCGCCAATCATAGAACAACCCTTCGCGGAGCCCGGTCCGCTTGATCGTTTTCAGAAATTGTTTCGGGATGATTTGATCGGTATCGACATTGACGCGGTCCAACGGGGCGACGAGACCGGTCATGGTGGTAAAGGGCTGCATCATGATCCTCGCGAAAGATGAAAAGTGGAACGTGAGGCGTGAGTACTATCTTGAAATCCGCTCGTCAATTCCTTCACGCCTCACCGTATCCGATTTTTACGACCAATGACGAATATCGACGAAATGACCTTCGACCGCCGCGGCGACTGCCATCGCCGGCGACACGAGGTGAGTCCGGCCGCCGGCCCCCTGTCGTCCTTCGAAATTTCGATTGCTGGTCGAGGCGCAGCGTTCTCCGGGCTGAAGCACGTCGGCATTCATCGCCAGACACATGCTGCAGCCGGCTTCCCGCCACTCGAATCCCGCTTCTTTGAACAAACGGTCGAGCCCTTCCTCTTCGGCTTGCTGTTTCACGAGACCGGAACCGGGTACGACCATCGCATGAACGGTATTTGCGACATGCTTCCCCTTCGCCAAGCTCGCGGCCAGGCGAAGATCCTCGATGCGTGAATTGGTGCAGGATCCGATGAACACCGTATCGATCTTGATATCGGTGATAGGCATGTTCGGAGTGAGGCCCATGTATTCCAACGCCCGCGCAGTTGCCTGGCGCTGGTTCTCATCAGTGATCGTACGTGGGTCCGGCACTCGTTGATCGATGCCGGTCACCATTCCGGGACTCGTGCCCCAGCTAACTTGCGGAGCAATGTCCTCGGCCCGCATCGTGACGGTCATATCGTATGTCGCGTCCGCATCGGTCTTGAGCTGCTGCCAGGCTTGCACGGCCTGCTCGAACAGAATTCCCTTCGGAGCTAACGGACGTCCGTTGATATACGCAATGGTTTTCTCGTCCGGTGCGACCATTCCGGCTCGTGCGCCACCTTCGATCGACATGTTGCAGAGCGTCATGCGTCCTTCCATGCTGAGCGCGCGGATCGCCGAACCGGTGTACTCGATGACATAGCCGGTTCCGCCGGCTGTGCCAATCTTTCCAATGATCGCCAGTATCACGTCCTTTGCCGAACAGAAAGGCGGCAGCACCCCATCGACGCGAACCTCCATGGTCTTGGGTCGTCTCTGCACCAAGCACTGCGTAGCCAGTACGTGCTCCACTTCGCTGGTGCCGATGCCGAAGGCCAGTGCGCCGAACGCTCCATGGGTCGACGTGTGCGAATCGCCGCACACGATGGTCGTCCCAGGCAGGGTAAAGCCCTGTTCGGGTCCGATGATATGCACCACGCCTTGGCGGATGTCGTTCATGCCGAAAAGCATGATATTGAAGTCGCGGCAATTTTCCTCCAGCGTCTGGATTTGTTTTGCACTGAGGGGATCGGCGATGCCCAGAGTCCGGTCGGTAGTCGGGACATTGTGATCCGGCACTGCCAACGTGACGCCAGGGCGTCGAGGCCGGCGGCCCGAGAGCTTGAGCCCTTCAAACGCCTGTGGCGACGTGACTTCGTGGACCAGTTGACGATCGATATAGAGCAAGGTGGTCCCATCGGGCTCTGCACGCACGACGTGGGATTCCCAGATTTTATCAAAGAGAGTTTGAGCAGCCATACATGATCCTCAAGATAGGTCTCTTTCTGAGGCTCCCTCCAAGTGAGGGCGTATTATACAGAGTCCTCCTATAATCTGCACAAGAGTACTGACCTCGTATCTTGTCTTGACCGAACGGACGTGGTACACCGCCTGGCAGGTGGGCGCCAGACCTCTTCCTCGCGATCTCGCCGGAGGGAGGATTGTGCCGTGACTTCAGAAATATGGACCAATCCCGCCGTCATGGAGTGGTCACAATTGTTGCTCAACAGTTTCCGTCGCTGGATTGGGCGTGACCTAGTCGAACGAGTGGGCAATCCTGACTATCAGGCCCACGCGCTCTTCCAGTCTCCCTTTGCCGTTGTATCTCACGGGATGGAAGAGGACCCTCTCCTCAACTATGGCAATCAAGTCGCGTTGGAGTTGTGGGAGCTGACGTGGGAACAACTCGTGAAGACCCCGTCGCGGCTCACAGCGGAGCCGGTCAATCGAGCTGAGCGGGAGTGGATGTTGGAACAGGCCAGATCCCGCGGCTATCTCGATACCTATCAAGGCGTGAGAATCACTTCGACGGGACGCCGATTTCTCGTCGAGAACGCCCTCATCTGGAATATCGTGGATGCAGAGGGACGGAGAGTCGGACAGGCTGCCACCTTTTCGCAATGGACCTGGTTGACTTAGCAGGATGCTGAAAAAGTCTGCCAGCTTCGTTCTCGCATCGCTCAGAGGCTCAACGTACCGAAGCGTATGCCTCGCCTCTTCGCTCGCTGCGGCCTTGCTGGACAGGCTTTTTGAGCATCCTGCGAAGTGTGTTCCTATTGTCCAAGCCCAAAGAGTTTCTCTGCGGGCTGCTAGGGGGCTGTCCAGGGATCAGTGGGCCTGTGGTCGTGTCCGGAGATGCCAGGCCGCAAGATCAAGATAATGATGCAAGGGGACAGCAGTGGGTGCTAGAAGGCAGCAAGGAACTGAAACCGCGGACAAGAGTGACCATCAACGATCACGGTCTCCAGGAACATCGCCGTTGGCCTGATCCACAGCCCGCGGTCACCGTAACACGCGCGGTAGACCACATATTCCTCTTCAGATTCTGAGTGCCGAGCCACCCCCAGCACCTCATATTCGTAACCTTTATAGTGCCGATAGCGGCCAGGTTGCACCATCGTGTATCCTTTCCTTCGTGACGTCATACTATAAGGGAACGAACGATGAAAGCACAAAGTCAGGTTTCAATACGCAAAACACATGATGTAATTGTTATCGGCGGCGGGTCGGCGGGCTATGCCGCGGCACGAACCGCGCGTGATGCTGGCGCCGATGTGGCAATCGTGGATCAGGGCCCTCTCGGAGGGCTCTGCATCCTGCGTGGCTGCATGCCGACAAAGGCCATTCTGCGTTCTGCCGAAGTCGCGGCCCTCTTCAGGCGGGCGAAGGAGTTCGGACTCTCTCCGGTTTCAACTCTGGCCGATCTGTCGTCGATCGTGGATCGAAAGGATCGGCTGGTCCGCGAGTTTGCGGACTACCGCATTCAGCAGCTCCAAGACCCTAAGTTCACACTGTACCAATCACGGGCGGTCTTTCTGTCGCCCCATGAGATCACCGTCGGAGACACGGTCTTGTCGGCCGCCTCGGTCATCTTGGCCACCGGGTCGAGGCCCAGTGAGGTTCCGATTCCAGGCTTAGATCAAGCCGGATATTTCACGAGCGATACAATCCTGGATCTCCGTGCCCAACCGGGCTCGTTGATCGTTCTGGGCGGTGGGGCGGTCGCCCTCGAACTCGGCCAGTTCTTTGCTCGACTGGGGACGAAGGTCACGATCCTTCAACGGGGAGCCACGCTCCTTTCTGAAATGGATGAGGATGTCGGGTGCGCGCTTGAAGCCGCCTTGATCGACGAGGGCATTGAAGTCGTCACAGGCGCACAGTGGCTGCGTACGACCCATGACGCGACAGGGAAGACGGTATGGGTGATGAAAGACGGACGTGAACGATCCTACGTCGGCGAGGAGATTCTCCAGGCTTTAGGCCGACAGCCCAACATCGAAGGGCTTCATCTCGATCTGGCGGAGATGGCAGTCGACGGCGGGCGTATTGTTGTTGATGGCGCCATGCGCACGTCGCAAGCACATATTTATGCCGTGGGTGATGTGAACGATGTCACGCCCATTGTACATCTCGCCATTCAGCAGGGAGAGATTGCGGCGTACAACGCGACGCATCCGGGTGGGCCAGTGAAAGAGCTCGACCACCGTCTCGACGCCGAGGTGGTCTTTACGGATCCTCAGGTCGCGGTGCTGGGGCTTAATGAAGCACGCGCGAAGTCCGAAAAGATTCCCTATCTCACGGCCTCCTATCCCTTCGCTGATCACGGGAAAGCGCTCTGTCTAGGCGCGTCGCAGGGGTTTGTAAAGTTGCTCGCGACCCCTCAGACCGGTGAGATCCTTGGCGCGCAGATCGTCGGCCCGGAAGCGGGTGAACTGATCCATGAATTGATCGCGGTGATGTATTATCATGGTACAGCAGCGGACTTGCTCCGCATGCCGCACTACCATCCGACCTTGGCCGAAATCGTCACCTATCCAGCCGAGTCGATCGTCGAACGGTTGGGCGCATGATGAAGAGGCCTTGTGTGCTCGCACTCAGCATCCTTCCCTCGTGCTATGGTCTGGTTGCCGGCAACCGAAGTGAGAGTCGGCGTCGGAGGCAGGACAGGGGGCTGTGTGTGAAGACCGGTACGCGGATACGGAATGGAAGTTTCTTGTGGCGGCGCACAACGCAGGGGAAATCGGTCTGGAAGACCGACGCATGGCAAGCAGCCAGCTACAGCTGGTGTTGGGATCCTCCCACCCAGAGGTCGCAGGGCGCTGAAGGACCTTGCCGATGGCCTGTTGAACCGGCAGCGTTATCCAGTGTAGCGTACCCTTACTATGGCAATGCACCACGAGCCGGCTCCCATCAACCTGCGCATGAGGGGGATGATCGCGCGATTCGTAGGGGTCGTGGCAATTGCGCTCGGGTTCATCGTCGGGATGTACGGACTGGAAGACACAGAAGCACCGTGGCTGCAGACGGCGTTGGGCTTGCTGGCCACCGGCATGTTGGCTCAAGGCTATGCGCTCTACTGTTCCGTGAAGCGCATGCAAGACACCAAGAGTCAACCTAAGTCATGAGACGAGTACGTCGGCACCTATTCACCGTCGGTATGCTCTTCCTCGCAGGGGCGATGCTCGCCTGCGGAGGCCCATGGCGTGACGGCTATTTCAAGAAGGGCGTGGATCGACTCACGCAAGAAGAAGTGACGGAGAAGTTCGGGCCGCCCCATACGGCCAAGACGCCGGTTCTCGGGGGCGATTCGGTCTGGACCTATCGCGTGCCCTTGGCCGAAAAGGAGTTGAGTTCGATGCATTTTGCCGGGCTGGCCAATGCCACGACGCAAGCCACCTCGTTGATAGGAAAGCCTGGAGAAGGGCCCAAAGAAATGTTGTATTGCTACCGCTATACCCTGGTCTTCAACGAACAGAAAATCCTGAAACAGTGGAAACGTGAAGAATGCGTGCCGGGAACCCATGATACGCTTAACGCCAATTAGTGTTCTGATGCGGTAATCCATGCCTGCCTGGCTGCCGCACATCGATAGCTCGGTATTGTTCGACGGGCTCACCTCTCTGCTGCTGCTGCTCTCCCTCTTCACCGTGCGGACGCTGATCGTCCGAGCGATCTCAAAGAATCCGACCCTTTCAATGGAAGCGAAGCGTCGATGGGTGGTCTCTGTCCGCAATAGCATGGTGTTCGCGTTGCTGATGGGGTTGGTGGTTATCTGGGCGCACGAACTTCAAGTTTTTGCCGTGTCCCTCGTGGCGGTCGCGGCGGCGCTCGTGCTGGCGACCAAGGAGCTCATTCTCTGTTGGAGCGGTGCGGCGCTACGGGTGGGCGGGAAAGTGTATTCGGTAGGCGATCGCATTCAGATTGCCGGTCATCGTGGTGTCGTCTTGGACCATGACATCTTTGCGACCAAGTTGCTCGAGATCGGGCCGGGCCATACCTCGCATCTCTATACGGGCCGTGTGACGGTATTCCCGAACAGCTTGCTGTTTACGAATCCCTTGGTCAAAGAGAACACCGGCCAGGAATATGGGCTCTACATTCTTGTGATACACCTTCAGGACAAGGACAACTGGCGGGATGCCGAACGGCACCTGCTCGACGCAGCGAAGGCAGAATGTTCTTCGTTTATGGAAGCAGCCGTCCGGGACATGAAGTTGTTGGAACAGACGAATCTACTCGAAGCTCCATCGCCGGAGCCACGCGTGACGATTCAAATAATCGAAACAGGGCATATCCAGCTGGTGCTGCGATTCCCGGCGCCGGATCGCGGGCGTTCACGAGTCGAGCAAGCCATCCTCCGCCGGTATCTCACAGCGGCTTCGACAGAGACCAACTAGCAAGATACTGAATAAGGTCTGGTGGCAGCGTTCTAATTCCCTCGAATCGTGAAGCCAATCTTAAACGAAGTGCTACCTGGCCCAGCAACTTTTTCCTTGTCACGTTGGCATTCTCGTGTATAATCAGGCGGTTGATAATTTGTTCAAAGGAGTGACATGAATCCAACCCTACAGCGAGCAGTGACCAGTTTCTACAATCTGATCTACGAGGCCCAAACATTTGCCACCACGATGTCACGAATTGACACCGCAGAGCAGGAGCATTACGCCGGACGAATTGAAGGGTTAAATTGGGTGCTTGATCGTTGCCAAGAGCTCGAAGACATGGATGCGAACTTAACTCCTTCATCTCTCCAGCGAGTTCTCACGGAGGTCAAATCCGATCTCGATCACGAACTATCGGTCCAGCGGCGAGAAAAGGGACGTCGTGCAGACGGACGAGAGGAAGCGCTCAATTTTGTCGCTGATTATTTATCGAGCCTGATCACAGCAACGGACATTGAGTCGGCCAAGACACCGGCGGTATAACGCTCCCGTCTTCAATCGGGTTTTTCGTACCAACTTCACCTGCCGCCTCTCACGACGCATGGCCGTTCATTACGATGGTGCGAAAACGGATCGTTTTCACGCCGCGTCTGGGAGTCGGCGACTCCATCGCGTTTAGCTAGTCATGAACAGGTGAGCATCCCGAGGCCGGACTTTCGGCTTTGACCCCTACGGCCTCATCCTGTGGACGTATTGTATGTCAGGCTTTCCACGTAAACCCACCCGCCAAACGTGGCCACACGGTCTATCTCCCCGGACAACTCGCCCGCCAAGACCGGATGCCTCTGAACAGCCGGACCAGTTTAGATCGTTGAATGCCTCGCTACTCTATTGCCCGTCCTGCCGAGTAGCGACCCCGACACGGGAGCGACTCCTGCTTGTGCTCCCAACCGGGAATCTCTACGAATATCTTTGCCAGCACTGTGGAACGTCGACCGGCTCCAAGACCGACAACAATAGAAGATAGGCGCGCGGTTGCGCCTCAACGATGATCGAGATGATACGGGGCTTTTCCCTTGTCATGCAGGTATAGGAGGTTCAGAAGAACGGACGTACTACGGACTTGCCGAAGAAAGCGGCTGGCAACCAACCTAGTTAGATCATCCCTTCCAAGGGAATGCCTTCTTCGATGAGCATGACAGGAATGTCTTCGCGGATAGGATACAGTATCTTCCGGTCGCCTCTGATCAACCCTCCGTCGAGGGGCTCCGTGACCGGCTTATTCGCCCTATTTTGTAATTGCCCACGGCTCACGGCGTCGTTTAACTTGGCAATCAGCGCCTCATCGGCCAGACTCACGTCCTGTTTCGTGTCGGGGCAACAAAGAATGGCGAGAAGATCCTTGTCGAGATTGACCGGACGCTTTGCTTCAGTACGTTCCGCCATAAGGCCCCTCCGTGTGAACCTGACTGATAAGACACGGGTAGAATAGATCACCGAGCTGGAAGAGATCAAGTTCTGGACGCAGACTCTAATTCGGCTGGCGGTTTCTGCTACACTGCAACCTTGCCCAATCGTATCAGGGGAAACAAGCGGCGATGTCAAAAACCTTCTGGAAATATTCCTTGGCGGGATTGTTGGTCCTCTTGCCGGCCTGGGTCACATTCTTGATCCTTTCCGCGCTCCTTCACGCACTCAACGAATTAATCCAAGATCTTCCGTGGAATATCGGAACTCGACAGAGCCCTGGACTCAGCCTCATTTTGTTTCTGTTCATTGTAGTTATGGTGGGCGCCATCGCCACTCATATCGTCGGACGGCGCATTATCGCCCAGGCAGAACGGTGGATCGATCACGTTCCGTTGGTTCGGAGTGTCTACATTACCATCAAAGGGATGACCGACCTTCTTCAGTTCCGTTCTCGCTTTGGGCACAGCACTGTGGTGGCCTTTCCGTTTCCTCGAGACGGTCTCTGGGCGATCGGATTTGTCATGGGAACCGCACCGGCCGCGCTGCAAGTTGCACCAACGACAAGTTTATCCATGGTCTTCGTGCCCACGGCCATCCATCCGTTCACCGGCTTTCTCGCGTTTGTCCCCCAGCCACAGCTGCGCCCGATCAATCTGCTACCGGAAGATGCCATCAAGATGGAGTGTACCGCCGGGCTGTACAAGCCGGAAACCGGATGGTTACAAGCTCCAAAGACACCGGCCTGAGCCTATGTCAATCCTCGACCATATGCATGTTCGACTGGCTAAACTGGAAGATGCGGCGATGATCGCGTCGTTCAGCGCAGCCATGGCTCTGGAAACAGAAGGCCGCCGCCTCGATCTCGACCGCCTGCACGACGGGACCATTGCCCTCTTCGAATCTCCCGACCGTGGATTTTTCATGGTCGCCGAACTGGAACAGGCCGGCGGACGCCGGCTGTTGGGTCAGCTGATGATCACCTATGAATGGAGCGATTGGCGCAACGGCGCGTTTTGGTGGATTCAAAGTGTCTATGTGGATCCGGCCTGGAGACAGAAAGGAGTGTATCGACGGTTGCATGAAACCGTGATGGCTACCGCCAAAACAAACCCGAATGTCTGCGGGGTCCGTCTGTACGTCGAAATGAACAACGGCGCTGCGCAAACCGTGTACCGTAAAGTGGGACTCACTCCGTCATCCTATGCCATATTTGAAACCGATTTTGTTCTGCAACGCACTAGGGTTTAAAGGATTGTCCAACCGAAGCCTAGCACAAGGAGGTATCGTGCTATTTTTCAAGCCGCTGGCTGGTATCGTAATCATTCTGGTCCTGGTGATGACTCAAGGCTGTGCGTTAAGCCGAGGCACCCTTGGCGAAGACATCAAATCCGAGTCCGTCGAGGCGATCAAAAAGGCCACGACCACGAAGGCCGAAGTGCTCGCGCTACTCGGGGCACCGGATCGGCTTCTTCAAGTAAACGGCCGTGACGTATTTCAGTACTATCGATACGACGCCAAAGTGGGCAGCTTGCTGCTCATCCTCATCAATTTTTCACGCGTGTCCGTTAAGAGCGATGACTTGTTCGTCATCCTAAACCGTGAAGGGATCGTCGAAGACGTCATTTTATCGAAGCGCACGGAGGGACTGGAGTTTCGATTCTGGCCCTTTGGAGAATGAGATGAAGCTCCCTTTATGCAGGCTTTGTCCCATACTTCTCTGCACGGCTCTGTGCATGACCTTCGTCGGCTGTAACGTCGTTCGTGTCACTCTGAATACGCCTCTCACGCCGAATGACGTGGCCTTTATCGTTCCGGGGAAAACCACGTTGGCCGATGTGATTACCGAGCTAGGCACGCCCGATTCTATAACCGAATCGCATACGGGAGTGGTCGCAACATACCGTTTCCTGGACATGAAATATTCGCGTATCAATTTCGGCTGGTTGCTGAAACCCTGGTCGCCCGTCGATCCGGATCTGATCATCTCTCGTACTGGCCTTGGCACCGATGCGTTCGAGTTGCTCTGTGACTCCAATTGGGTTGTTACACACCAGAGCTTTCTCCGTCATCTCTCCGGTCCGCGCTTCAATCCTTATCCCTTTTGACGCTGAGTTCTTTGCCGCCTCTCAGCGAATTGCTGCATTCCAAGGGGCCAGCTATAATGACAACCCATGGCGCAAGAGTCATCCGATCACATTTCACATCCTCACATTGACGCGACGTCCACTTCCTATCTCCTGGCCCACGAGGACACGGAGTTTCTCCAACGAGAGGAGCTTCGCTCGATCCGCATCGGGCTCGAACTCTTGAAGCCCGAGTTGATCCAGCGGGAACAGGGCGTCCGGTCGACCATCGTCGTGTTCGGCAGCGCGAGACTGCAAGAACCGGCCGCCGCGAAACAGGCGCTTCACATGGCCGAAGAAGAGGGTACTCGAGCCCCGAATGATCCAACGAACCAGCGCAAGGTGGCGATCGCGCAACGACAGCTCGCTCTGTCAAAGTACTATGACGTGGCGCGTAAGTTCAGCCGGCTGGTGTCGTCGACCTGTCAAATCGACGGCCGCTGTGACTACGTCATTGTCACTGGCGGAGGGCCCGGCATCATGGAGGCCGCCAACCGCGGGGCGGCTGACGTGAACGCAAAATCCATCGGCCTTAACATCACCCTGCCTCACGAACAGCATCCGAACCCCTATGTCACACCGGAGCTGAGTTTTCAGTTTCGCTATTTCGCCATCAGGAAAATGCATTTCTTAATCCGCGCCAAAGCGCTAGTCGCTTTTCCCGGAGGATTCGGCACGCTTGATGAACTCTTCGAGACGTTGACCCTCCTCCAAACAGGTAAGACGGAAAACGTGATGGTCGTGCTGGTCGGGCGTGATTTTTGGGAGCGCTTGATCAATTGGCAATGGCTCGTCGAGAACGGGTTGATCGAGCAGCAAGATCTACAGCTCTTTCACTATGCCGAAACGGCTCAAGAAGCCTGGGATCTGATTGCCCGCCACAATGGAGTGCCTTCATCATGAAACTTTCATTCCATGGGGCCGCGCGGTCGGTGACAGGTAGCCGCCACATGCTTGAGATACCGGGCTTTCGGCTGTTGCTCGATTGTGGACTGTTTCAAGGCCGCCGGGAAGAAGCCTATCGACAGAACCGAGATTTGGGTTTCGACCCCAAATCGCTCAGCGCGGTCCTGCTATCCCATGCCCATATCGACCATTCCGGCGCCGCACCGGTACTCCAGAAGCACGGTTTCTCCGGGAAAGTGTACCTCACCAGAGCCACCGCAGATCTGACGGAACTGATGCTCGAAGATTCGGCTCGAGTACAGGTCAATGACTGCAGCTACGTCAACAAGAAGGAACAGCGGAACAGAAAAGCCTGTGCTCGACCGCTCTACAATACGGACGACGTTCGTAAGCTAGTCCGACGATTTGAGGGCGCACGATACGGAGACGTGCTCAAGATCGCTCCACGCGTGACAGCGTCCTTTCACGATGCCGGCCATATCTTGGGATCGGCGGCCATTCGGGTGAAATACACCGCGCGGGGCAATACGACCACCGTGCTCTTCAGCGGAGATCTTGGCCGCTCCAATATGCCCATTCTTCGCGATCCTGAGCCTCCGCCGCCATGCGACGTGTTGATTCTTGAATCGACCTACGGCGATCGCCTGCACGAAGCCGATGGAGAGAGCATGAAACAGAAGGCGCTGGATCTCCTCATCCATGCGAAAACCCACAAGAGCAAGATCATCGTCCCTGCATTCGCAGTCGGACGCACCCAGGAATTGGTCATGCGGATCAAGGAACTCGTCGGTGAGGGGCGCCTCGATCCCATCCCGATCTATATCGACTCCCCGCTGGCCTCACGGGCCACTGAGGTCTTTCGTCGCCATCCGGAATGCTACGACGAGGAGACCACCAAAACCTTCACATCCTCCCGCGACCTCTTCGCCTCGCGCTATATCCATTTTGTCTCGTCACCGGAAGACAGCAAGCGTCTGAACAGCATGAAGGGCCCTTGCGTCATCATTTCCGCCTCCGGCATGTGCGAAGGTGGCCGCGTCGTGCACCATCTCAAACACGCGATTCAAGACGAAGCGAACGTGATCGTCTTCGTGGGTTTTCAAGCCGAGCATACGCTCGGACGCAAACTTGTCGAAGGGTGGGATGTCGTGCCGATTTTCGGCGTACCTACTCCGCGCCGGGCGCAGATCGTCAAGTTCAATGGGCTCTCGGCCCATGCGGATCGCCGGGATCTCTTGGCCTATGTGCGCGCAATCAGCCCAGGACCGAGTAAGATTTTTCTCGTCCATGGGGAGGAAAAACAGGCGCTCTCGTTGGCCGCTGCTATTCAGGCGGAACACCCTAAAGTTGAGGTCACCGTCCCTCATGCCGGATCCAGCCATGAGGTGTAACGGAAATAGCCGCCTGACACTCTCACTGCTGATCCTGGCTAGCGGGATCTGCGTAGCCCCATTCGTGTCTGCCCAAGCCGGTGAGCTAGAAGAGTCCCGATTGCGATCTCGTGATCTTGGCATCGTCGTCGGGTTCTATACGCCGGGACCACTCAACGCGATTACCGACGTGGCCGGCGTCACCGTGGGTCAGACCACCCTCATCTCCGGCGACGGACCGCTCAAGCCCGGGCTCGGCCCGATTCGAACTGGCGTGACGGTCGTCATCCCGCGCGCCGATGTGTGGCACAAAAAAGTGCCTGCCGGATCTTTTGTCCTCAATGGGACCGGCGAGATGACCGGGCTTGCCTGGGTCAGCGAATCGGGCTTCCTCGAATATCCGATCGCCCTCACAAATACGTTGAATGTGCCGCGAGTGGCCGACGGGGTCATGAGCTGGATGATCGCCCGCTATCCGGAGATCGGCGTTACCGACGACACCCTGACACCGGTTGTCGCCGAATGTGACGATGGGCGGCTCAATGACATTCAGGGGCGGCATGTATCGGAGGCCGATGTGATGAAGGCGCTCGACAGCGCTTCGGCTGGTGTCGTACAGGAAGGATCCGTCGGTGCCGGAACAGGGATGGTGTCCTATGGATTCAAAGGTGGTATCGGGACCTCGTCACGGCGCTTACCAGAGACTGAGGGTGGGTATACGATCGGCGTGCTTGTCAATGCGAACCATGGGCGACGGCTCGAGCTCGTCGTGAGCGGAGTCCCGGTCGGTCGGCGCTATGAGACTGTGCCTCCCGTTGCGCAGGCCCTTTCACCCAGGCAAAGCGAAGGCTCGATCATCGTCATCATCGCCACCGATGCTCCGCTCGACAGTCGGCAGCTCACTCGGCTGGCGAAGCGAGCCGCGTTGGGATTGGCGCGTACGGGCTCCACCGCGCGCCACGGCAGCGGAGATTTCATGCTGGCCTTCTCCACCGCGAACGTGATTCCGCACTATCCGAAAGAGCCGACGTTTCAGCAGACTCACCTCGCCGACACGCATCTGAATCCATTGATCGCGGCAACGGTCGAAGCCACGGAAGAAGCCATTCTTAACGCGCTGACCATGGCGACGACGGTGGTGGGACGCGACGGCCACCGCGTCGAGGCCATCTCCCTCACCAGACTCCGTGCTATCCTCGATCGCCAGGCCAAGTAACTGCGGAAATCTGTATCCCACGGCCGGAGGATTCGCTCACTTGCATTTCTCTCTCATGCCTCGCTATCCTTTCGCGGCTCACCAGCATCTGGAGGATTAGCATGAACGAGTATCAACTCGGTGGCAGCTTGAGTCTCATTACCGCCTTGGGGAAAACCAACGCGTTCGCCGAGTTTTTACGAACCCGCATGGCTCATGCCGTGGAGACAGAAGATCCTGCAGAACTGCACTATCTCCTGGCCCAACTCGACGACTACCATTCCTACTTGTGGCGCTACTATAAGAAGTTGGCGAAGGACCGACCGGAACGGATGGACCCAGGGGTCTAACCGTTTTGAGCATTCTGCTAACCTATCGACCACCGCGGGAAGAAACATTCGTACCATGACATCTCATTCCATCGGCACGACCACTCCGACCACGCTTCAATTCGCGACGGCACTCTCGCGCAAGACCGATACTGAAGCTGCCATCCGCGATCTCGCGGATGCCATCAGGATGCAAATCGGCACAGCCCCCATCGATCTCGCATTTGTCTTTTTTTCCGCCCACCATGCGGCCAATACCGCAATGATCTCCGCCATGCTGCAAGGAGAACTGCGGGTGAAGGTCTGTCTGGGCTGTTCCGGTGAAGGGATCATCGCCGGCTCCGAAGAGATTGAAACCGCTGCGGCCATGACCGTCTGGGTCGCATGCCTTCCTGATGTCAAACTGACTCCGTTGCATATCTCCGTGTCTCAGCTGCAGGACCAAATCCGCATGCCAGGATGGCCGGAGCCGAGCATCGATGATTCGACTTTTCTCCTTCTCGCCGATCCCTTTTCGACACCGATGCAGGAAGTCTTGTCACTCATGAACGACCGGTACCCTCACGGAAACGCTGGCGGGGGCCTTGCCGGGGGAGGCCAGGATTCTGGAGAGAATCGACTACTCCTGAATGATCAGGGATTCGACGGAGGTGTGGTGGGAGTGCAACTGACCGGGCCAATCGCCGTGCGAACTGTGACCTCGCAAGGATGCCGTCCGATCGGCGAACGGTTTGTCGTGACGAGAGCGGAGCAAAACCTGATCTATGAATTGGGCGGCGTCTCGGCCTTGAAACGACTCCAGGACGTCTTTGAATCCATGGGGGGAGCCCAACGACGCGATGCCCACCGCGCGTTGCATCTGGGTATTGTGATCGATGAGCACGGGAGTCATTTCGAGCGGGGCGACTTCCTCGTTCGGAACCTCATTGGAGCGGATCAACAAGCCGGGGCCGTTGCGATCGGAGACGTGGTTCAAGAAGGCCAGACCGTGCAGTTCCACCTTCGCGATGCAAAGTCTGCGAGTGACGACTTGCACCTTCTCCTGGCTGCGGATCGAGCGAAGCACAAAAACTCCCCACTCGGGGCTCTCCTGTTCAGCTGTTGCGGGCGCGGAGAGGGACTCTTTGGCCACCCGCACCACGATAGCGGAGCCGTGCAAGAGCGGCTCGGCCCCATCCCGACCGCAGGATTTTTTGCCCAAGGCGAGATCGGTCCGGTCGGAGGGCGCAATTTCCTGCACGGTTATACAGCGAGTGTGGTCATTTTCTCCGAGCCAGATCCCCATAAGGAACATCAGTGAAGGCAGCAGGTTCATGGCGCTTCCGAACAGGACCGCTGTCTTAAACGTTGGCAGAACTGTATACGATCGTGACATGGTTCTGCCGTCGTTGATTATCGTGGTGAAGTAACTGACGATTAGGAAAGGAGCCGTTATGCCGTTTCAGGAAGCAGGTGCCCAAGGGAATGAAGTGACGACGTTATCGGGATTGCAGTATGTCGAACTTACGATAGGAACTGGAGCGACAGCGGAGGCGGGACAGACCGTCAGCGTACATTACACAGGCTGGCTGGAGAATGGGAAGAAGTTCGATAGTTCTGTAGACCGAGGCCAGCCGTTCTCTTTTCCTCTGGGCGCTGGTCGAGTCATCAAAGGATGGGACGAGGGGGTCAAAGGCATGAAAGTGGGAGGGAAGCGAAAGTTGACCATTCCATCCAAGCTCGGTTATGGCGCACAAGGCGCCGGCGGCGTAATTCCACCGAATGCCACCTTGATCTTCGATGTTGAGTTGCTCGGTGTCCGATAAGTAAGTCGACACATATGTCAGCACGACCGTAATGCAACAGACTCCCCTTATCCAGCAACATCGTGCGAGCGGCGCAAAACTCGTCGACTTCGCGGGATGGGAAATGCCCATCCAATACACTGGCGTGGTGGACGAGTACCATACCGTTCGTTCCCATGTCGGACTCTTCGATGTGAACCATATGGGGAGGGTGCGAATTGCCGGAACTGGCGCTGCCTCTTTCCTGCAGCGAGTCACTACGAACGATGTCGGCAAACTCGCCGTGTCTCAAGCGCAGTATTCCATGGTCTGCAATGAAAATGGCGGCATCAAAGACGACATCTTTGTCTATCGGCTCGCTCAGGACGAGTTCCTCTTATGCGTGAATGCCTCGAATCGCGAGAAAATCCACTCGTGGCTACAATCACAACTTGACCAGGACAAAACGGTTCGTATCAAAGACCGGTCAGTCGAGTTGTCCCAGGTCGCCGTTCAAGGTCCCAAATCTCGCGAGCTGCTCATGAGTCTTGGCGGGACGGCAGTTGAAGGGCTCAAGCTCCATCATACCTGTGACGCCACGATCGGCGGCCTGTCCTGTTTGTTGGCCCGAACCGGTTACACCGGTGAATTGGGCTATGAAGTGTACATCGATGCAGACAAGGTCGGCCGCCTCTGGGACCTGCTCGTCGACAAAGGGCAGGCGTGGGGACTCAAACCGGCAGGACTCGGCGCGAGGGATCTCCTCCGATTGGAGATGGGCTATCTGCTCTATGGCAACGACATGGGAGAAGACACGACGCCACTCGAAGCCAATGCGGACTGGACCGTCAGCTTTCAGAAAGGCGAGTTCATCGGCAGCCGGGCGCTCCTGGCGCAGAAACAGGCTGGAGTCGCTCGCCGGTTCGTCGCCTTCGAACTCGTCGAGAAAGCCGTGCCCCGCCACGGATTCAAAATCCTCGACCCCACGGCCTCTCAACCCATCGGTGACGTCACCAGCGGTAATCTCTCGCCGCTTCTACAAAAGGGCATCGGCTTGGGCTATGTGCCTATCCGCTTTGCGGAACCCGGCAGCGCCATCCTCATCGAGATCCGCAACAAGAGTGCTCCCGCTCATGTCGTCAAACCGCCGTTTTATAAGAAGCCCAAGGCCTAGCTCTGCGCAGGCAAGAGGGACCGAAATGATATCGAGCTGTGACCTGCGTTCAGCTCCTCACCCCAAGCCTCAGGTCTCTAGCCCATGCAAACCAAGCACATCTACACAGGCATCGTCGTAAACTTGAACGTCGATACCGTCACGCTTCCAAACGGCCTCACGGTCGACTTGGAAGTTGTGCGCCATCCTGGAGCGGCTGCGGTGGTGCCGCTGAAAGACGACGGTATGGTCGTCTTGATCCGGCAATTCCGCCATGCGGCAGGAGGGTTCATTTATGAAATTCCTGCGGGGAAGCTTCATCCTGGTGAGGACCCCAGAGTCTGCGCGGCGCGAGAACTTGAAGAAGAAATCGGATACCGGGCCGGCAACCTAGAGATTCTCTCCAGCATCTTCACCGCGCCAGGGTTCACCGACGAAGTCATCCACATCTACAAGGCGACCGGGCTGACGACCGGACGGCAACAGCTCGACCGTGATGAGGTCCTCGAAGTGATCGAGATGCCTCTACTAGAAGCGATTGGTATGATTGAGACCGGAGCGATCAGGGATGCAAAGTCGATCGTGGGATTACAAGCGGTCTATCTCCGAAGCAGTCCCAGGTAGGAAGAACGCACGAAGGGTCCCCCGCTTTAGGCAGGAGACCCCTCAAGCTAACTAGCCTCGCCAAAGAAAGGCGATTACTTGCCGCCCTTCTCGTCCTTCTTCTTCTCCTCGCCGAAGGTATCGACAGACTTGCCGCCCTTCTCGTCTTTCTTCTTCTCGTCGCCGTACACGAGGACGTGGCCGCCCTTCTTCTCATCCTTCTTGCCCTTGTCTTCTCCAGCAAAGGCCGGCGCGCTAAACGTCACTGCCACTGCCACTGCCATAATTGCCATCAACATGCTCTTCATAATAAATCACCCTCCGTTAATGTAGTGTTTGAAGTCTGTGCCATTCATCAGCACCTGCGAGGGTAGTCAGCAAGCTTGATGCCGCATCATTGATCTTCATGCCCTGTTAGGCTTATCAATCTGTTATGTATATTCTCCGAACTATACCCAATGGCTGAGTCTTTGTTTTTCTGTGGCGGAATGGCTGGAGGTCAGCTAAACCGCCTCAATGTTGAAATGATACGTCCTATTTGAAATCGGAGTAACACAGATAGAGCGATATCGATCCGTATGAACGGTAACAGCGATGACGATGAAGAATCAGAGGATCCACTTGGAAAAATCAATGAAGAGGATAGTTGTGCGGCCATCACGAGGGACTCTGGCTCGCCAACGGCTCACTGATCACATCAGCCCGGGAGTCCGGATCCTCTTCGTCGGCATCAATCCAGGTCTTCGTTCAGCCGCTACCGGACATCACTTCGCCGGGCACTCGAACCGTTTCTGGAAACTCTTGTTCGAGTCGAAGCTCACGCCCGAGCCACTCACGCACCAAGACGATTGGCGTCTTCCAGACTGGGGACTTGGCCTGACAAACATCATCCAACGGCCCAGCGCAGGAATCGATGTGCTCAAGCCGCGAGAATATATAGCTGGCAGAAAGAGGCTCATCGCCACAGTGAAATACTACCGCCCTCATGCAGTCGCCCTGCTCGGTGTCACGATCTATCGCACGTTATTCCCAGAATACCGGACTGGGCGAATCAGTCTCGGGTGGCAAGACAAGACCTTGGCCGACTGCCCTGTTTTTGTCCTGCCCAATCCCAGCGGTCGGAATGCCCATTATTCATACCAAGCGATGCTCACGGCGTTCTGTGCATTGCGCAATGTGACAAACAAGCCTGCTCAAAATCTGACGACACGAAAGGTCTCAGTAGAACGCCTGAAGCAGCTGTAGCAATTTTCTCACAAGGACTGTGTTGTCGTGACAACAGAAGTTGTTCAGACCGGGAAGCACCCTCGGTAAAGAAAGCGTTTTCAATGACATACATACTATTCTGAGTTGGCATATGGATTGCTGTATCTCAATGGTCCCGCGGGTAGACTCCTCTTCAACTGGCTGAGAAAGATGAAAAACACACTTCTTGTTCTGTTCGGTTGTGCGATCTTGGCAAGTCCCGCTACCCTTCTGGCGCAACAGTCACCCCATCCATTGATTCAAGGGGCGATGAATGAGTGTAATGCAGGTCGTGTCACTGAAGACCGGACCAGCCGAGTCGGCCATTTCGAGAAAGGCCAGGCCCTAGGAGAGCGCGCTGTCGCCTTGGACGATCGATCTGCCGAAGCACACTTCGCCCTGTTCTGTAATTTGGGTGAATTAATGCGGGTAGATGGAGAGGTGAACATCACATCAGTCATGGGCTTCCGTCGCATGACAAAAGAGCTTGATCGGACACTGGAACTCGCACCTGATCACCTTGACGCCCTGTCGGCCAAAGGGACTTTCCTTCTCAGGCTTCCTTCCCTGCTCGGCGGAGACAGAGAAAAGGGCGAGAAGCTCCTTCGGTACGTACTTCTGAAATCACCGCAGTCCGTCAATGCCAGGCTCAGCCTAGCTAAGAGCTATTGTGCCGATGGCCGCCATAGTGAGGCCCTCTCACTCGCCTCCGAAGCGCTGAGTCTCGCGCAAGCCCAACAGCTGGCTGACTTCACGCCTGAAGCGGCAAAAGTGTTGGCCCAACTTCAAGCGAACGCCGCCAAAGCCAATTAGTCCCTGCCACCGTCCTCCTGGCGTCGGATATTAAATCATGCTATCTTCGGCCCCACGGTAGATGCGTCATCGCCTCTCGTTTTCCTGTGCGCTTCATGAGCGACACATTGACGAGTTTCACCATCCTGTCAGGGACACACCATGTTACTCGACGGTAAAAAAGGACTCATCATCGGCGTGGCAAACAAACACAGCATCGCCTGGGCTATTGCCCAATCGGCAGCAGGCCAAGGCGCCCAACTGTTGTTCAATTATCAGAACGAGCGGCTACGGGAGAATGTCGAAGAGCTGGTCGCCACCATGCCCGGCGCGAAAGCCTTTCCCTGTGACGTGGGAAATGATGCGCAAATCACCGCATTGATGCAAAGCGTGGAGAAAGAAACGGCAAAGCTCGACTTCCTCGTCCACTCAGTCGCCTTTGCCCCGCGCGAAGAACTCACGGGGCAGTTCGTGAATACCACGCGGCAGGGATTTGCCACGGCACTCGACGTGAGCGCCTACTCGCTGGTGGCCATCACAAGAGCCGCCATGCCCTTGATGACCGACGGTGGCTCCATCGTCACCCTTACGTACCTCGGAGCAGAACGAGTCGTGCCCCACTACAACGTTATGGGGGTCGCCAAAGCCGCACTGGAAGCAAGCGTCCGCTATCTCGCCCACGATCTCGGCCCGAAGAGCATCCGGGTGAATGCCATCTCCGCCGGCCCGATTAAGACACTTGCGGCCCGCGGCGTTTCAGGCATCAGCAAGATGGTCGATCACCACCGAGAATTCGCACCTCTCCGCCGAGCCACGGAACAAGGCGAAGTCGGCGACACAGCACTATTTTTAATCAGCCCGCTAGGGCGTGGAATTACCGGAGAAGTGATCTACGTGGATGGGGGATATAATATTCTGGGTTCGCTAGCTTCGGTGGACTAACGTGAAGCGTCGTTCGTATCTTGCTTTCAGGCCCGCGCTTCACACTTCACGAGATACGCTTCACGGTTTCTAGGCGTTATTCCAGCGTTCGCCTGAGGGTTTTCAGTTTCCCCCGCTTTGTTTTACTCTCCAACCGCCGTTGCTTCGAGCTCTTCGTCGGCTTCGTGGCCTTGCGCTTCTTGCGTGGGACGGCCACACTCCGAATAAGCTCGCTCAACCGAGTAAGCGCATCTTCTCGATTCTGCTCCTGACTTCGGTACTGCTGGGCCTTGATGGTGATCACGCCCTCTTCCGAGATGCGATGATCCTTCAATTTCAGGAGCTCTTCCTTATAGAACGGCGGCAACGAGGAGGCAGCAATATCGAACTGCAAATGAATCGCGGACGAGACTTTGTTCACATTCTGTCCGCCGGCACCCTGAGAGCGCATCGCATGGATGTCGATCTCAGAATCGGGGATGGCAATATAAGACGATATATATAACATCAAGGTTATTAGAGAGGTCCAACTCTTTTCATCAGCCTATGCAGCTGAATTAGGCTTCACGAACTGGAAACTCTGAAGTGACTTTTTCAAGCTCTCGAATAGATGCTCCCAGCTGCGATTGATCAAACTGTAAGGTGAAATGAAGCCGATTTCCGATACCTGGCTGGTCAACCAGTTTACCCTCTAACTCTATATGCCCTTTGCCATCTCCTCTAAAGAATAAATGTAACTGCTCCTCCATCGTGGTGAATTCCGCGGTGCCAGCCAATGTTTCATCATATAGAGCACGCAGCTGTTTGAGAAGTTGGGTCAATTCGCCTGTGAGAATTGCGGCACGAATCTTACCATTGAAGCCACCTGCTTGAACGAAGATCGACACAGTCAACCAATTGTCGTCGAAATGTTCACCAACCGGCTCGCGCTCGTAATGAAGAACGTCCACCTCGATACGCTCATGTTGAGACTGACCGAACGAGAAGATCATAAGTAGCACACGTCGAGCTATTCGGTACGCAGTGAACTAGCTTGGCAGCAGGGCAATGCAATCTTGAGAATTTACCTGACAAGGTTACCGCAATCCACAGCGCTTATCCAGAAATCTGCTCGCGTCGTACCTGCCCAGCGGTCGCAAGCTGATTGCCGACATTGTGGAAGGATCGGGGACTTGCCGAGACTTCGCCAGGAAGAAACGCGAAAAGTGTCGAGTCCGCGAGGGCGTTTACGAAGGCCTCCCCTTGATAGAGTCCTGATAGGTCGTTCTGCGTGGCACGGAGGGGGAAGGTATCCTGGCCGCTCAGCCGTCTGCCTTCAGACGTTTTCTGATCCACGATGGATTCCTACGGCAATCGAGCACGGCATGCACACGCACTAACTGTTACTCGATGCTGTAGTAGATCGCGAAGGGGAAGCGCTTGGTGGACTTCCCAGGTTTTAACGGACACCTTGTGGTGGTCGTTAGAACATGGGAGGACTTATGAGCCATCGGCGCAGAGCACAGGGTATTCGAGTAACGTATGCGTTCATCAAGGCCCCTCGTCGGGAGTTTGATACGGCAGT